>NZ_JAMPKA010000004.1:0-316415 GCF_039961855.1 Trichocoleus sp. Lan
ACGCGCATCCGGGTTAGAGCCAATAAAGTCGTTCAGATCAGCTAACATAGAGCCATTATCTCAACCTGTTGGAATCTTCTCTAGGTTCTCACAACTGACTTGGGATTGCTATAGCAGCAGGAACAGGATAAATAGAAGTAGTGAAACTGGAAGATAAATCATAAACATCTGAGGGAAGGATTCCTGGTTTGAGTCCTTCACGCTGTCGCTATTGTATAAAGTTAGAGAAATCGAGCGGGACGGTGTTGACCACCTTACGCATTCGTTATTGCCGTACACGAGCAGGAAAGGTTCGCGGTTGTGCGCCCCTACGATAGGGGCTGAAAGCATTACTTACTAAGTAGGGTTTTCCCTAATGACAAAACTTTTTGGATAGAACAATATTAGATTAAGGCAAGTAAATAAGTCTTGTGACTGAAAGCTGCTTTCTCAAAGTAATTAGCAGTGTACCCATTTACTGAAAAAGACTATTTTCTTGCCTCAGGTAAAACAGCTTCTCCATATTAAGTAATCGCAATCAAAGAAGCTGTGCGCGAGCCTATCAAACGATAACGTTGAGTGAGTTAAGTCTATAACGGAGGTAACTGAACGTATGGCACTAATACGTTGGCAACCATTCCGCGAAATAGAAACCTTACGCCGTCAATTTGACGAACTGTTTGAGGAACTTGCAAGAGGCAACCGCGAGTCTGAGATGACTTGGACGCCTTTGGTTGAACTTCAAGATATGGATGACAACCTCATTCTCAGGGCACAACTTCCCGGATTAGAAGCTAAGGATCTCGATGTCCAAGTGACTCGTGATGCAGTTTCAATTTCGGGGGAACACCGCTCTAAAAACAAGGTTGAAGAGAAAGGATATTTCCGCTCGGAGTTTCGTTACGGTAAATTCCAACGGATGATTCCTTTGCCGGTTCATATCCAAAACGAGCGGGTACAAGCTGACTTCCAGAATGGCGTCTTAACGCTGACTTTACCTAAGGTGGAAGAAGCGCAACGCCGAGTTGTCAGACTCAACTTGGGTGAAAGCCAAGGCGTGGGCAGCGTTAGCGTAGCCATGCGCGATAGCGCTATAGCGATGCCAAAGGAAATCGCTGGGGCAAATGCTTCCACAAATGCTTCCACGACGGTAGAAGCGAATAGCGAACAAGGTAACGGTCATAATGACCAGGCTCAAGCTGAATCAGCGATCGCTTCCTAATTAATGCGCTTCCCATCCTCCATTCCTCCTGAGAGACATGGCAACAGAAGGAATTCCTTCTGTCTGTTGCTGAAACGACAACTAACCGCGATCGCAATCACTGCAAGTGCGATCGCGGTTAATTTGTTCACATAACAGCTTTGTGCATTCCCACAAGTTAAAGGATTATTCCAATTTGTCTGTTGAGCGCTGCTTCAATCGCCGCATCAGTGGCTTGAACTGAGATTTTAAAATACACACCCACAGCAGCCTTCAATCTCCAGTAGTGTTGCAGCTGGAGATTGAAGCGTGGTACGGTTGCATCTCCCTGGAATCCAGGTTAAGCCTGGTTCTTTACGAAGACGAAAATTCAGGGAATAATTAGAGAAATACAGATGAGGAAAATTTTTAGTTCGGTAGAAATACTATGCTGAGAATTGCGATCGTAGCTCTATTAACTTTGGAGATAGTGTTATTGTCTGCGTTAGCGCTATCTCCAGCTAACGCGACTAGCAGTGACTTTGAAAATTACATCTGGAGCTTTGCAGATGTAGGCAGCCATCAAGTTGTTTGTAAGAAGATTGTGATGCATCCGGAGAAACAGTTGCAGTCCGGAGAATCTGGCAGACAAGTTGTAAAGATGTCTTCTACCTCTACAGTCGTGAGTGATAGTTATTGTGCTGCCTCAACGAAACCTGTTGTGGGAAGCTAATCGGTTACTTCAATACTGAGCTGAGTGGGAGGTAAATGGAACGCACCTCACATGTTAGTTATGTTTTGCCCGATTGCTCCCGGAAAGGTATAGCAGTCCTAAATGATGCGTGAGAGCGAGATGACCGACTTCCTTAAAGAAGTCGGTCATCTGTTCTGCTGATTCACAATTCCAATAGGGTTGTTATAGCGCCAGATAAAAAGAGATTATTACGCGCAAAATTCTCATAATACAAGTATTTTAATTCTCAAAATAATATCTCAAATTTTATATTTTTTAGGTTCGGACATCTCTACCTTCTTAATTCCAAATTTCCGCCTAAAGTAGCATTTACAAAACTAAATAATCTTTATTAAAGTTTTGTGAAGTAATTTCCTCTGTTTATAAAATCCTTCACAAGGAATAAAAGATCTATAGAACAGAGCCTCTTCTAATCTAAATTAGACTTTACTACAATTAGGAGGTTAGTGATGAGAATTGCACAAGTGGCTCCTTTATGGGAGCGTGTTCCACCTCCAGCGTATGGCGGCATTGAATTGGTTGTCGGGTTACTTTGCGATGAATTAGTCCGGCGCGGTCATGAGGTCACTTTGTTTGCATCTGGTGATTCCATCAGTCTCGCTAAATTAGAATCTGTTCATCCACAAGCACTCCGTTTAGACTCCTCAGTGAAGGAATATAGCATTTACGAAATGCTGCAATTGAGTCGAGTCTACGAGCAAGCAGATAAGTTTGATATCATTCACTCTCACATGGGCTGCGCTGCCTTGCCTTATGCGAATCTGGTAAAAACGCCTACTGTTCACACCCTGCATGGCATTTTTACCCCAGACAATGAAAAGCTGTTTATGCACGCCCGTCGTCAACCTTTCATTAGTATCTCCAATGACCAGCGGGAACCCAGACTAAATCTGAACTGCGTCGCTACAGTTTATAACGGCATCAATCCAACGATTTATGAGTTTTACCCCCAGCCGGATAACCCCCCTTACTTGGCTTTTCTAGGTCAAATCTCACCGGAAAAAGGCCCGCATTTGGCAATAGAAATTGCTAAACGTTCTGGCTGGCACTTAAAAATGGCAGGGAAAGTGGATGTCGTTGATGCGGAATATTTTGAGCAGGAAATCAAGCCTCACATTGATGGTAAGCAGATTGAATATTTAGGTGAAGCAAACCATGTTCAAAAGAATGCATTGATGGGAGGGGCTGTTGCAACTTTATTCCCAATTACCTGGCGCGAACCGTTTGGGTTAGTCATGATTGAATCGATGGCATCGGGAACACCAGTGATTGCAATGAAGATGGGTTCTACGCCAGAAGTGATTGCTCACGGGAAGACAGGCTTTTTGACCGACAACGTTGAAGAAGCGATCGCTGCAATTGATCAAGCTGCTCAATTGAACCGCTACGCTTGTCGAGAACACGTGCTAAGCCACTTCAGCGCACAACGGATGACGGACGGTTACGAAGCAGTTTATCAACAAATCTTGGCAGAGCGCTTTTCGCAAAATGGTCACGTCCGCAGTCAATCTAGATTGCGTAGCACCCATTAATCGTTAATCGTTTTGAGGAATCTTACAGGGGGGAGGAAGCTTGTGCCATCCAAACTGTAAGTTTTAATTCCTCAATTCAGTTCAGTTAAGAGCAAATCGCAGTTTAAGAATTTTAATTGCCCTAAAATTTAGTATAATTTCGCCTGGTTGCTATTAGGTGAGCCGACTTAAAAATCATTTCGCTAAATTAAGTTGTATGCAATTTCGCGTCTCTACAAAGCCTGAGATTTATCTCAAGGCTCTTTTGTCAGTGCCCTTCGACTTAGCAATGGTGCAAGCTATGAGCTTTGCCACTAACCGGAATGCTTGATAATTGAGCAAATTTTTACATAACTGTGGCTCAGATAAAGATATAGATAAGGGAGCAAGCCATCTACCAATCGGCAAGAGGACTTCCCAATGCACTACCGTCTTAGATACCTCAGCTTTACTACTGCGACTCTACTACTTTCGGTAACATTCCCCCTTTTACCGCTTACCTCAAACTTTGAGCCGTTGGTAGTTCAGGCGCAAACGACCCAAGATAGAAATGCTAAGGCGAAGCGGCTGAACGAAGAGGGACTTCAGCAATTAGACCGGGGGCAATTTCGAGAAGGCTTAGAGAAATTCCAGCAGGCTTTAGCGATCGATCGAGAAATTGGCGATCGCAAAGGCGAGGGAGTCAGCCTCAACAACATTGGGCTAGCTTACAATAACTTGGATCGATATCCCAAAGCTTTAGAGTTTTATCAACAAGCTTTAGCGATTTTTATGGAAAGTCGGGACAAGGCGGAGGAAGGTAACACTCGCAATAACATCGGGTTAGTTTACCGCAAACTAAGTCAATACCCCAAAGCCCTGGAGTTCTATCAGCAAGCCTTAGCTATTCGCAAAGAAATTGGTGACAAGGTAGGGATAGGGACAGCCCTCAACAACATTGGAGCAGTTTACACTAGCCTTGGGGAGTACCCAAAAGCCTTAGAGTTCTTCAAAGAAGCCTTAGCCATTCGCAGAGAAATTGGCGACAAGACAGGGGAAGGGACAACCCTCGGCAACATGGGGTCAGTTTACAACGAGTCGGGACAGTACCCGAAAGCCTTAGAGTTTTATCAACAAGCTTTAGTCATTGCCAGAGAAGTTAGAAACAAAGCGGGGGAAGGGGCAACTCTCAGCAACATAGGGACAGTTTACAACAGTCTTGGAGAGTACCCGAAAGCCTTAGACTTCCATCAACAAGCTTTCGCCATTTTCAGTAAACTTGGTGCTAAGGCGTGGCAAGGAAATACCCTCAACAACATTGGGTTAGCTTACAACAACCTGGGGCAGTACCCGAAAGCTTTGGAGTTTTATCAACAAGCTTTAGCCATTCGTAAAGAAATTGGTGATAAGGCGGGGGAAGGGGTGACTCTTAGCAATATTGGAGGAGTTTACGGCGATCTGGGGCAGTACCCGAAAGCCTTGGAGTTCCATCAACAAGCTTTAGCCATTTTCACTCAAATTGGTGACAAGGTGGGGCAAGGAGACACCCTCAACAGCATGGGGGTAGTTTACGCCAATTTGGGGCAGTATTCAAAAGCTTTGGAGTTCTATCAACAAGCTTTAGCCATTCGCAAGGGAGTTGGCTATAAGGCGGGGGTAGGGGCGACTCTCAACAATATTGGGTTAGTTTACTCCAATCTAGGACAGTACCCAAAAGCCTTGGAGTTTTATCAACAAGCTTTAGCGATTGGCAAAGAAATTGGCGACAAGGCAGGGCAAGGGGTGACTTTCAACAATATTGGGTTAGTTTACGCCAATCTAGGACAGTACCCGAAAGCGTTGGAGTTTTATCAACAAGCTTTAGCGATTGGCAAAGAAATTGGCGACAAGGCGGAGGAAGCGAACACTCTCAGCAACATCGGGATAGTTCACCGCAAGTTAAATCAGTACCCGAAAGCGTTGGAGTTCTATCAACAAGCTTTAGCCATTCGCACAAAAATTGGCGACAAGGCGGGCGAAGGGACAACCCTTGATAACATGGGAGCAATTTACTACAACCGGGGACAGTACGAGAAAGCATTAGAGTTTTATCAACAAGCTTTAGCCATTCGTAAAGAAATTGGCGATAAGGCGGGGGAAGGTGTAACCCTTAATAATATTGGGGCAGTTTACTACGACCAGAAACAGTACCCAAAAGCGTTGGAGTTTTATCAACAAGCTTTAGCCATTCGCAAAGAAGTTGGCGATAAGCCTGGGGAAGGTGTAACCCTCAATAATATTGGTTGGCTTTTAGAGAAAAAGCAGCCAGAATTGGCGATCGCTTTCTTGAAACAATCCGTCAATGTCACGGAAGCCATTCGCAAAGATTTAAGAAGCCTGCCAAAAGAGCAACAGCAGTCTTACACCGAAACCGTTGCAGCCACCTATCGTCGTCTCGCTGACCTTTTGCTCAAAGAAAACAGGGTACTCGAAGCGCAACGAGTCCTCGACTTGCTCAAAGTTCAAGAACTCGACGATTACCTCCGCACCGTACAAGGGAACGAAAATACAAAACCGGGGGTGGAATATTTACCCTTAGAAGAGCGACTTTTGGGCGAGTACAATACTGAACTCGCTTCCGTTGTCCAAATTGGTAAAGAACTACAGAAACTCCAGAAGATTCCCGCAAGCGATCGCACTCCACAGCAGGAACAGCGCCGACGGCAGATTGAAACCGCTCAGCGGGCAACAACTCGAAAATTTCTCGATTTCATCGTTTCTCCCCAAATTGTCGCCCTTGTCGGGCAACTGAACCAAACTACAGGCGGCGAAAACCTCAGCCCACAAATGCTTGTAGGTTTACAGGACAATCTCAAGAAACTGGCACAAGATGCCGTTCTTCTCTATCCGCTGATTCTCGAAGACCGCCTGGAACTGGTACTCATTACCCCCTACGCGCCTCCGATTCATCAAACTGTCCCCGTCAAAAGAGAAGAACTCAACCGCACCATTGTCGATTTTCGCTCAGCTTTGAAAAATCCGAACGCGAATGCGAAAGAACCTGCCCAAAAACTCTACAATTGGCTCATTCAACCGATAGAAGCTGCCCTTAAAGAAGCGAACGCCCAGACGATTATCTATGCCCCAGACGGGCAACTGCGTTACATTCCCCTGGCGGCTTTGTATGACGGCAATCAGTGGTTGGTGCAGAAGTACCGCGTCAATAATATCACTGCCTTGAGTTTGATCGAGTGGGACAAGAAACCCCAAGCGCCTAAGATTTTAGCGGGTGCGTTCAGTCAGGGAAATTACAGCTTTCAAGTCGGCGATCGCAACTTCAACTTTGGAGGATTGCGCTTTGCAGGGAAGGAAGTCGAAAACTTGGCGGCGATGCTTCCTAACACGACAGGTTTACTCAACCGGGACTTTAGCGAAAAGGAAATATTAGCCCGGATCAGCGATTATTCTATCCTCCACTTCGCGACTCATGCCGCCTTTGTCACGGGGAAACCAGAAGATTCGTTTATTTTATTTGGCAATGGCGATCGCGCAAATTTCCGCGATGTCGAAACTTGGCCTTTGAAAAACACCGATCTCGTCGTCCTTTCTGCCTGTGAAACCGGAGTCGGCGGTCAATTAGGTGATGGGAAAGAGATTTTAGGCTTTGGGTACCTGATGCAAAAGGCGGGTGCGAGGGCGGCGATCGCGTCTTTGTGGACGGTCGATGATGGCGGTACCCAAGCACTGATGAATGCTTTCTATACCGCCCTAGAAAATGGCAATACCCCAAAAGCTGAATCCCTCCGCCAAGCACAAATCGCCTTGATTACCGGCGACTATACAGCTTTGGGTCAAGAACGGGGCATTTTTGTCGTCGAACGGATTCGCGATATACCCGGTAATGTTAGCGATCGCCTTAGCCACCCTTATTATTGGGCACCCTTCATCTTAATTGGCAATGGTCTATAAATGCCGATTACTGCTGTTCTTGCCCCGATCCGCCTTGATTCGGTCGTTGAGTCGCGGCGGCATTCTCCGGACTTTCTTCTTCGGCTCTTCTCGCATCAACACCTTCATCCAGAAGATCGGCTGGCTCTACTGAGAGGTCGGCAGCAGTATCAATCCGACCATTCGCATTCGTGTTGGGTTTTGGTGAAGTGCTTTTATGACTGGCATGACCACCTGGCATAATTTTTTCCTCAATTTAAATGAATTTATCTCTTTCAGCTTAGACTCGTCGGTTTAGAGAAATACCCTATCTTGGGGCTTAAATTTGGCTAAAAAAACCAACATTTCTGATTAGTTTCTGTTTATTCATTTCTGTCTATTTATACTCAAAAAGTATAGATGGAGACGCGACAACCCTTGTTTATACTGGCTATCTAGACGAAACTCGCTTTCAACGGCTTTCAACCCGGCTCTGCCAGAATTTGTCACCCGTGTCTTTTTAATTACCAGAATATTTTTTAGCATATTGAGATTTTAATTCAAGAGATCATACTTAGGATTGATGAGCTTACTAAGATAAATTTGCTTTTCTCTTGAAGAGTTGCTCGATTAAAAGATTTGTTAAATCGGTTAAAAAGATTAGCTCTGTTCTGGCATAAATACGATGAGTCTCTTCAAAGAAATATCGCTAAAGATACGTTTTGTTCTAGGATCGCTGCTCTATGTGAGTTATATGCCGCAGGCATGGGTCTATTCTCGCCAACGCGATCGCATTGAACAAGAGTTTCTCAATCCGCCAGCCGATGAGGCTTTTGACAACCCCGGAAAATTACTGCGGGGCGAGCCAAGCAATCGAGGTGCTAATTTTTACTTCGAGCAAGCAGAGTTAGAAATTTGTTTTCTGACTGACGATTTAGTCCGAGTGGATTGGAAGCCGGGGATACCGCCGATTCCGTATGCGATCGCTCGTCAGGATTGGTCGGAAGTCGAGACGACGTTGGAAGAAACGGCGGAGGGTTGGACGGTTTCGAGCCACAATCTCACCGTTATCGTCGGAATCGATGGCAGCCTGAAATTCTGCGACGCTTCTGGACAAACCATTCGGGAAGAACTCCCGCCGCAGCGAAAAGATGGGGGATGGATTCACAAAGCCCAACTGCGAGAAGAAGAACGCATTTATGGCTTGGGAGAACGCGCTTCTTCCCTCAACCTGCGTGCAGCGAGGGAGGTGACAAAGAAAGGACAAGTTACCGAGCAACCGAAAACCTATCGGATGTGGAACTATGACGCTGCTGGGATGTATGCCCCCGGTTCAGATCCGATGTATATCTGCATTCCAGTTTATTGGGGTCTTCACTCCGCTGGCAGTTACTTGGTTTTCTATGAAAATTCTTTTAATGCCAATTTTACGTTTGCGGATGTCGCCACAGCCGACTTCGACGGAGGATCGCTGCGTTACTACTTTACTTCCGGCTCCCCTGCGGAACTACTAGAGCGTTACACGGAGCTGACGGGACGTTCTCCCCTGCCTCCCCGCTGGGCTTTGGGATATCATCAGTCGAAGTGGGGATATGGTACCGAAGAAGCAGTCCGAAAAGAAGCCAAGACATTTCAGGCTCATAATTTGCCGCTGAGTGCAATTCACCTAGATATTGACTGTCAGGTGGGATACCGAGCCTTCACGATTGACCCAGAACGCTTTCCCAACTTAGGAAGTTTTACGCAAGAACTGGCTGAGCTAGGGGTACAGTTTATCGCCATTCTCAACCCTGGAATTAAGTACAGCCGCCAGAGCAACTTGTTCTTAGAGGGTCAGATTCTCGATGCGTTTTGCAAACACCCCAACGGTAAGCTTGTTGTTGCCCCAGTTTGGCCCGGTTGGTCAGTTTTCCCCGATTACACAAATCCAACGGTACGCAAGTGGTGGAGTCGGCAGTATGCATACTTGCTAGATGTCGGCGTGGCGGGATTTTGGCACGACATGAACGAACCGGCTGCTTTTATTCTTTGGGGCGATCGCTCTCTTCCCAAACCGACACGGCATTTCTTGGAAGGGAGAGGTGGCGACCACCGCGAGGCGCATAACATCTACGGGTTGCTGCAAGCGGAGGCGGGATACGAAAGTCTGCGGGAACATAGACCCCATCAACGCCCGTTCATTGTTTCGCGTTCGGGTTGGGCGGGACTCCAGCGCTATGCTTGGACTTGGACGGGTGATATTGAGTGTACTTGGGCGGCGTTGCGGCAGACGGTGGCGACGGTTGTGGGGTTAGGACTATCGGGAGTTCCTTATAGCGGCCCGGATATCGGCGGTTTTCAGGGAAATCCGAGTGCTGAACTTTACCTGCGCTGGTTCCAGATGGCAAGTTTTCTGACTTTTTGCCGCACCCACTCTTCTAATAACGTTGAACACCGCACGCCCTGGACGTATGGCGAACCTTACCTGAGTATTATTCGGCAATTCTTGCAATTACGCTACCGACTGCTGCCCTACTTCTATACATTGGCTTGGGAAGCAAGCCAGAAGGGTTATTCTCCAGTTCGTCCGCTTTTCTGGGCTGACAGCGATGAATCTGCACTTTGGGATGTAGAGGATGCTTTCTTGTTGGGCGATGCACTGCTGATTTGTCCGATTGTCGAGGATAAAGCGCGATCGCGTGAAGTCCTGTTACCCAAGGGTCGTTGGTATCGTTTCTGGGATGATGCCGTACTGGAAGGTTCGCAGCTGGTGAATCTGGATGCACCGCTAGAGCAGATTCCGGTGCTGGTGAGGGCGGGGAGTATTCTCCCAATGGAGGAAGAGGGGCAACTGATTCTCCACCTCTATCCACCCGTGCAAGGAACCGGCGAAGCTCATCTTTACAGCGACGCCGGAGATGGATATGGAGAATCGCGGCTCGATCGGTTCCGGATGGTGCGGGACGAGAACGGTTTAGAACTGACCTGGGAAGAACAACACGGGGATTATGCTTTCCCTTACGCCAGTGTCCAAGTGCAACTTCACGGGATGGAAGTGCAGCAAGCTTGGCTAGATGGGGCAGAAGTGACTTGTCAGGGGAATCGTTTGCAATGCGTTAGCGCAGCGGGAGGCGGTAGCATCCATCGCTTCCAGCAAATTCGTTTGAAAGGAGCGTTTTTTTAATCCCAATTGCCTGTTTTCAGCTTGATTGCAGAATGGCTACGTCAGTCCTGTCGATGATAGTTTCATGCGTACAAACAATGCCGGTGCCAAGAACACGATCCACAACGCCGCGATCGCAAACGTCACCACCTCAAGCGCCACCCCGTAAATGCCGATGAGGCGAGGCACCAGTACGAGCAAGGCAAGTCCTCCCAAACCGACCGCCAGCTTCAACATTTGCTTTTGGAGGGGAAGTATATCTGGAGAGTAATGAACGTACCAATATTCCAGGGGCATTCCAATTCCCATACCCAGTGCAGCACCAAAAATTTCCCAAGCTTGGGGCAAAAAGCCGGTGAAAGGAAACACTGCAACGGGTGCGGAAAGACCGAGGATTAAGAAAAATCGAAAGGGGCGTCCGGAGAACCAGTGCAAAAGCACGAACCACAAACGCTGATAAGTCAGCACCAGGATCAGCCCGATCGACACACCACCGAGTAAGTCTACCGGATAGTGTACGCCGAGATATAGGCGACTCAGCATCACCCCCGCAACAATACCCACCGCAACCACGATCGGGATACGATCGAACGCAGCCAACGTTCCCCACAGGGTAGTTGCAGTAACGGTGTGTCCGCTGGGAAAGGACGGTACTGTTTGTTTTTCCCGGATCTCGATCTGCGGGTCGTGCGGACGCGGCACAGGGAAAAGTGTCCAAATTAGGACGTTTGTAAAGGTTGCCCAGAGGATAATACCCAGCAAGCCGTAGGCAAGCTCTCGCCCCCAGATCCACAACACCACAGCAAAGACCACGGCGATCGCCGGAACTGTCCCTAGTATGGTAAGGGTCTTAAAGAACCAACTCCAGCTAGCCCCAAAAAAGCGCTGAACCCCAATAATCGACTCAGCACTCCACAGTACCTCAATCCCCATGCCGCAATTTTTTCCAAAAAACCTAACTAAATATATTACGTTTTAGCTAAGTCGCCGTGCTGGAGGAGAATTCCACGCTTAGAATGCGGTACCAAAGTCTTAGTGGGACTTAGGCATTTTCTAGCCCCTTTAGGGGCTGAAAACCTCTCTGAGCAAGAAAAAAAGGTCGATAATCAAAAAATGCCTGAAACCCTTGTGAATACTGGATTTATGCTCTTTTGAGCTGAAAATTTTTCTCTGTCTAAGTTTGAAGCCATTTTTTTATCAGTTTTTGTCTAAGTCCCGTTAGGGAGAAGCCGTCCCTGTTCGCTGGGAAAAAGCCGATTCATAAATCTACGGTGGGGTCTAATAACTGGCTGTTTCCTCCATCTCCTCTTTCCTCGCCTTCTCTCCGAGACGCTACACGAACGGCATGGGTCATAGGAGTATCGTCAACAGGCGGGGTTTCATCCCGCGGGGTTTCATCCCGCTCCCCCTCGATCCGGTAGAGGACGGGACTTCCTGCGAGGCGAGTTAAAAACCAGAGGGAAAAGTCTCTGGCACTTCGTCTGTCTCCCATCCGGCACGCTCTAGTGGCTGCACTGCTTGGGTTTCGTCGAAGTGGATGATGGCGTCAAATTGGTCGGCTAGCCGTGCGTGGAAGTAATGGCTGCTCCGCTCGGTCTGGGGTCGATAGATGACACCGATCGCCCGTTCTAATCGAGGCTCCCGCAATCCTTTGATTGATGAGCCACTGTCGCGTAAGGCGAGCAGGAAGCGCGGCAAACCCGTATCGTGAAACAGCCCTTCATAACTGTCTGGGAGTGCCGGACGGATGCGTTTGCGTTCGGCGGGTGCGTCCCAATTTGAGGCGGCGGTGACGGTTCCCGTGTAGGTGCTGAAGCCGACGAGTACCGCGTCGCGACCGTACTGTTCGCGCACCAGTTGACCGACATTCAGTTCGCCGTGTGCGCTCATGTCGGTTGCGCGGGCGTCACCAAGATGGGAGTTGTGTGCCCAAAGGACGACCTTGGTGCGATCGCTTTGTTTGTCCAAATGAGCGACGAGGTGTTGCAGCGTTTCTGCCATGTGGCGATCGCGCAAATTCCACGACGATACCCGACCACGAAACATTGAGCGGTAGTATTCCTCGGCGTTCTTGACCAGTCGTGCGTTCTGTTCGGCATAGAAAAATTCGTCCTCTGTTACGCGACCATCCCGATGGGCGTACTCGCTAGCACGATGTTGCAATTCTAGAAGTTGGTTGACAACTTGGCTCTCACAGGATTCCTCATCATCGAAGTTGGCGACATACCCGTAGGATTGAGCGTCTTCACCAAAGTCTTCAAAGCACGAGTAGCGGTGACGCGCCTGTTCTGCCGCCTCTGGGTCAATTTTGTCAAGGTAGTCGAGAACGGCGGCGATTGACTGGTGTAGGCTGTAGAGGTCAAGACCGTAGAAGCCAGTCTTCGTCGCATTTTCAGGGAGGGCGCTATTGTACTGGCGCAGCCAATCAATGAAGTTGATCACATCCGCGTTGCGCCACATCCAAGCGGGGAAGCGTCCAAAGCCAGAGAGTGCTTCGTTACTGGTGGTATCGTCGCTGATACCAGTGACGTAGCGGTTGACGCGGTAAGCATCGGGCCAATCGGCTTCGACAGCGATCGCTGTAAAGCCTTTTTCTTGAATCAGCCGCTTGGTAATTTCGGCTCGCGCTTGATAAAATTCATGGGTGCCGTGGGATGCCTCACCCAGCAAGACAAAGCGGGCATCGCCAATAAGTTCCATTAAGGGGTCGTAGTCCGAGGTGGCACCTGTGAGCGGGTGGGCAATTTGGCGCACGGTATCGGTTAGCTTAGTCTGAGTCGCGTTAGTCTGAGTCGCGTCGGGCATCGCTTTAGCCCTCCTTTCAAAAATTTGCTTGGGACAGCGAGCGCTATTGAGTGAATACTGATGCGATCGCATTGCTGATGAGAACTGGTTCTTGGCAGACTCTTATACTTGTGCAAAGTCTCAGAACGTGGAGAGTCTACCTCCAAACTAACTGCCACGATTTCTGCTAACTTCTACCCCAGGAAAGGCTCTGAGTGAAGTTAGTCTGTTATGAGGAATACAAAAAAGCCGAGAAACGTAGACGTTGCACGCTCAAAGTCTGATGCGTGTAGCAGCGATCGCTTTCTTGGCATTCTTGGCAACGTTGACGATCGAGACTTCGGCTTAATTCGCCCGTTGAAAAACTCTCAATTTATTACTAATAAAGCTTGCAATGACTGCATCGACGCCTGCCTACGTTCTCGCCCTAGACCTCGGTACTACCGGCAACCGAGCGATCTTATTTAATGCTGAAGGGACGATTGTTAGCTCTGCTTACAAAGAACTCACTCAGTATTATCCCCAACCGGGTTGGTTAGAGCATGACCCCAGAGAAATTTGGCAAGATACTTGTTGGGCGATGCAGACTGTATTGCAGAAGGCGGACATCACTGCAAAAGATATTGCTGCGATTGGGTTAAGCGTGCAGCGAGAAACTTGTCTGTTGTGGGACAAAACCACGGGGCGACCTTTGCATAATGCCATTGTCTGGCAAGACCGACGCACTGCACCCCTGTGCAATCAACTTGCAAGTCAAGGTCATGCAGCAGATATCTACGATCGCACAGGGTTAGTATTAGATGCCTACTTTTCTGCAACTAAATTAGCTTGGTTGTTGGAGGAAATTCAACGAGAACATCCCCCCATCGATTTAGAGAATGTTTTAGCAGGCACGATTGATACCTGGATTCTCTGGAACCTCACGGGCGGTAAGGTACACGCCACGGATGATAGTAACGCCAGCCGCACGATGTTGATGAATCTGGCTTCGCGGGAGTGGGATCAGACGCTACTGAATTTATTTAAAATTCCGGTTCATTTGATGCCAAAAATTCAGCCAAGTTTAGGCTTATTTGGCTACACTCAGCCGGAATTATTAGGCAGTGAGGTGCCCATTACGGCGATTTTAGGCGATCAACAAGCTTCCTTATTTGCTCATGGTTGCGATCGCCCTGGCTTATTAAAATGCACCTATGGCACTGGCTGCTTCTTAGTTACACATACCGGAGAAAAAATACAGCGATCGCGCAATCAACTCCTTTCGACTGTCGCTTGGACGCAGACAGGTAATGACGGAAAAATCCAAGTCGGCTATGGCATGGAAGGCAGTATATTTACCACTGGAGCTTGCATCCAATGGTTGCGGGATGGTATTAAACTCATTACGGCGGCTACGGATACAGAACGAATGGCGCAGCAGGTGGCGGATAACGGAGGTGTTTACTTCGTTCCGGCGTTGAGTGGTTTGGGTGCGCCGCACTGGGATATGAGTGCGAGAGGGGCATTTTTCGGCATTACGGGCGGGGTGCAGCGAGAACACATGGTCAGGGCGGTACTAGAAGCGATCGCCTTCCAAGTCAAAGAAGTTGTACAAGCAATCAACCAAGATAGCGGCACCGACATTTCCCTACTAAAAGTAGATGGCGGAGCTTGTCAAAATGACTTTTTAATGCAATTCCAAGCGGATGTTTTAGGAATACCAGTAGAACGTCCAGCCGTTCTCGATGCCTCTGCACAAGGTGCCGCTTTTGCTGCTGGTTTAGCAGTTCATTTTTGGCAAGATTACACTACATTAACCGCGAGTCGTCAAATCGACCGAACTTTTCAACCCGGTGCAGGAGCTACCCAGGCACAGGCGAATTTTACAATGTGGCAAAAAGCAGTTGAAAGAGCAAAACATTGGGCGGAGGAGTGAGGACTGAGGGCTGAGGGCTGAGGACTGAGGGCTGAGGGTTGAGGGTTGAGGTTGAATAGAACTTCTTGGTTAAGATTATGTCCGGCGAATTAGACATAATTCCTCAGCATCCGGAACCCCACCCCAACCCCTCTCCGCTTGCGGGGAGGGGCTATCAACTCCCCTATTGCCCGTAAAAATAAAAAACATTTATTCCGATTCCTTCTCTTTTTAGGAGGGGGCTAGGGAGAGGTTTCAATGGGATTATTTGCCCAACCCCAGAAAAATTGTCAGATAATCTCTATCTGCGTGCCCACTGACGGACGCTTGAAGGACTCCCAGGCATTGCCACCGCGTAAGAACAGTTCGATCCAGCGTGTTTCTTCGCCTTGGGCATTTTTCCAACCGCTGCTACCGGGTGCGAAGGCTAATTGTCCGGGTTCAACGGCAAAGCTGCCATCGCTCATTGTCGCTTCTTGCTCGATGTCACCGATCCGCAAACGGATATTCGCGCGATCGCTGCCATTACTGGCATCATATTGAATCGTCGTTTTTAAGTTGCCATAGCCGTCAATATAGGCAATTCGATTCGACGGCACATCGGGGATATCCGAAGGCTCAATCTTATCCCCTAGCGCATCTGGTTGTCCCAACGCGATCGCCGCCGCCGCTTGCGGAAACAAGTCACGAGAACGAAACTGCGAACCTTCCGCAGCAACAGCAGCCCAGCTCAATTCCGCTACATCGCGGACAAACGAGAAGGCATAGCCAGCATTGACTCCGATCACCCGCACACCCGTCGGGAGGCGTGCGAAAGCCAGACGTTCACCGGCATTCCCGACACGCGCCTGTTCATCGTCTTCGCGGGGCGCAACGTTGTGGTAAATGATTGTTCCAGCCGGGGCTTCATTCAAACCTAACTGGGCGATACAGAAGCCAGCAGCCAGGGTGGCAAAAGCAGGCACGGGGGTGAGTATTGGCTCAGCATCTGGTAGATAGAACCTGATACGCTGCACTACTTCCGCAAAGGCGAGATCGCCAAAGCCGTAATCAGCGATGATGTGGACTAGCATAAAGTTTCTTAGCTGTTGCTCTTTGCAATTTCATCCTATCGACGGGCATTTTTGAATGCTTACCGCCTTGGTATGATTTCCGAGCGATCGCCAGAAACTATCGATGCGAATAAACCCGCACCCTTTAATTTATTTCCTATCAATATTTGTTTAACTTCTAAATTCTCTCTATACCTCTTCTCTCTGCGCCCTCTGCGCCTAAAGCGCTAACGCGCATGGCTTCGCTAAGGCGGTTCGCCAAACAATCAAATAAGATTGCTATATTCGACTAATCAAGTCAACTTCACCCAGTTATAAAGGCGAATTAATTGAAAAGAATTTATTGGTTTGCAAGTACCATTATCGTTATTTTGTTAACAACTTTTATCCTAGAAAGTAAAGTTTTATTTCTCGGTGCCATGACCCAAGATGAAGCCTTTGGTCATCCCGGCACTTGTCCAACTTGGTCGCCTTCAACCCTCACCTTTCTCGGTACTGCCCAAAACCCAACTTCAAAAGTGTGGTTCACGGGTTTCGATGGCATCATTAGCCAGATATTTTATCCTTCGGCTGACAAAGCAGCGACGGTAGATTGGCAGTTTTTAGTAGGCGATTCGGCAAAAACTTGGGTTGATGAAGAAAAGCAGGATACTATCAGCCAGGTTAGTTTGAATAATACGCGATCGCTATCTTGGAAGATTACCAATACGGCGAAAAACGGCAAGTATCAAATCGACAAGACAATTTTCACCGACCCCAATCGCAATACTTTAATTCAGCAGGTAACATTCACCGCACTCAGCGGAACGCTGGATAATTTTAATCTTTATACTTTGTATCATCCAGCTATTGACAATAACGGAAAAGCCACTACAGGTTACAGCACTACTTACAAGAATATTCAAATGCTGATTGCTGAAAATCCCACCAGCAATCAAGCATCGGCATTGGCGAGTTCTCTAGGTTTTAAAAAAGGCATGATGTCTTCTGGATTCGTCGGACGCAGCGACGGCTGGCAAGACCTCAAAGGCGGTGAAGTTGATAATACGATGAACTGGACTTATGAGAAGGCAACCAATGGCAACATTGCACAGATGGCAATGTTCGATCTCAGTCCTTATGCCAACCAGAAATCGGTCACTTTTAACCTGGTACTTGGCTTTGGCAACAGTGACAAAAACGCTGAATCGGAAGCCGTAGGAACCCTAAAAGATAATTTCTCTACGATGCTGTCCGCTTACAACACACAATGGAACAGCTACACCAATCATTTAAATACCTATGGCGGCACCGCAGATACTCAGTATTATGTTGCGGCAATGGTACTGAAGGCAGCGACTGACAAAGCATCGGGTGCGATGGTTGCAGGTTTGGGGAATCCGTGGGGGAACTCTAACTACTCAATTTGCACTCCATCCGGCATCGAAATGTCAGGCGGCTACCACCTCATTTGGCCTCGTGACTTGTATAAATTTGCCAGCGCCTTACTTGTTGCAGGCGACACGGCTACCCCCAAAAAAGCCCTGGATTGGTTGCTAAGCACTTTGCAACAACCAGATGGACATTTTCTTCAGAATGCCTTTGCGGACGGTACGCCTTACTGGAATGGCATTCAAATGGACGAGACTGCCTTCCCAATTATTTTGGCGTGGAAACTCGATCGTACTGATGCAGACACCTATATCAAACACATCAAGCCAGCTGCTGATTATATTGTGAAAAATGGCCCAGTTACGGGGCAAGAACGTTGGGAAGAAAACGCAGGCTATTCTCCCGGCACCATTGCTGCGGAAATTGCGGGTTTAGTTTGTGCCGCAGATATTGCCAAAGTTAACGGTGACACAACCAGCGAGAAACGCTATTTGGCAACAGCAGACTACTGGCAAGGCATGGTAGAAAACTGGACGTTTACGACTAGCGGTTCGATTGGCAATGGCAAATATTTTGAACGCATTGATGATAATGGAAATCCCAATGACGGACACATTTTACACATTGGCAACGGTGGCGGCGATCGGGATGAACGTTCTATCGTTGACAGTAGCTTTTTAGAATTAGTGCGTCATGGAGTAAAAGCTGCAAATAATCCCTATATTCTCTCCTCCCTTCCAGCGATTGATTCCACCATTAAACAAACAATTCCCGGCAAAGGAGAGGGTTGGTTTCGCTACAATCACGACGGTTATGGAGAAACATCAACGGGTGCAGATTATACAGGTGCGGGAATCGGGCGTTTGTGGCCTATTTTTACCGGAGAACGCGGTCACTTTGCGATCGCACGTGGTAACAAAGCAGACTCTTACCTGGCAACAATGCGTGCCTTTGCCAATCCTTCTTACATGATTTCCGAGCAAGTTTGGGATCTCAATGCACCCTCTGGTTATACTCCCGGAAGTCCCACTAAATCAATGACTCCCCTTTCCTGGTCGATGGGAGAATACATCACGTTGCTGGCATCAAATTATACTCATAAAGTAATGGATATGCCGGAGGTTGTCTATCAACGCTATGTCGTCAATTCATCCAAACCGCATCAAGGCAAAACGGTAGATTATCAGGAAGCTGACTCGAAACAAGGGCTAGCTTTAACGATTTATTACAAAGGATTATTGACAAATTCCGAACAAGTCAAACTGCACTGGGGATACGATAATTGGCAGCAAGTTACTGACAACTTGATGAGCCAGCGAGAGGATGGCTTCTGGGAGACAAAGCTCTCTGTTCCTGCTACGGGAACAACTTTAAATTTTGCTTTCACCGATGGAAATAATTGGGATAACAATGGGGGCAACAACTGGAATGAAACTATCTCGCCTTCTTAAAGCTGAATATGTCTATTGATTGATGTCCCTTACTGTTGTGTTAGCTAAAGTATTTAAAGGATATAAAAAAGTTTTATCGCTTTGAATGCTCCTTGAATAAAATTGCTGAAAACACCGGATGAAAGAATTAATCCAAAAGTTATTATCATTCTCCAGCAACGGCATTAGTAGTTCTGGAGACCGGATAAGGCAAGATGTTCTCTTGTTCGACTCCTTGTATGCTGCCCAAGAAATTGCTTTTATCCTCGGCGGTGAATGGGATGGTTGTAATGGGGTGGTATTACCGAAAAAAGACGAATTAGCTGTTAACACAGCGGCTAAATTAGTCGGAGCGCAATGGTGCTATTGTGAAGACAAAAGTGCCATTTTAATCAAATTTGCTGCGGATGAGCTGAAGCGGCGTTATGCAGCCGGAGAAAGGTATTTTATCAATGCTAACTTGAGGGGTGCTTGGCTTTGTGAGTGCTTATTGAGCGAAGCTAACCTGAGTTGGGCAAAACTGAATTTAGCGAACTTAAGCGGAGTTAATCTAAGTAAAGCGGACTTAAGTGAGGCGGATTTGAGTGAAGCGAATTTGAGCGAAGCAAATCTGAGTACAGCCAACCTAACAAGAACGAATCTAACTAAGGCTAACCTGCGGCTGGCAGATTTACGAGGGGCAAATTTGAGTAAAGCTTTCTTGAGTGAAGCGAACCTCAGTGAAGCTGATTTAAGGGGAGCAAATTTAGAATTAGCCGACTTAAGAGGCGCAGATTTGAGTGGAACGAACCTGAGTGGGGTCAACTTGAAAAATGCCAAGGTGATTGAAGCAGATTTGGCGAGAGCAACCCTATCGAATGATTGAATTTGAGTAGTATGGATACATTATTAAGTATTGCAATTGGCATTGGTTTGAGTGCGGCTTGTGGTTTTCGGATCTTTGTCCCGCCGCTAGTGATGAGCATGGCAGCACTGTTTGGACATCTGCCACTGGCACCGAATTTTGAGTGGATGGGAACTTATCCGGCGTTAGTGACATTTGCGGTGGCAACTTGTGTTGAAATTGCCGCTTATTACATTCCGTGGATAGATAATTTGCTGGATATCGTTTCTACACCAACTGCGATCGCAGTCGGCACATTCTTGACTGCTGCCATCTTTCCCCACGACGATCCTTTAGTTCAGTGGACAATCGCCGTGATTGCGGGTGGAGGTTCGGCGGGTATCGTGCAAGCCTTGACGGGTATGGTTCGCTTTTCTTCAACCGCACTCACCGGAGGATTCGGTAATGGGGTGGTTTCCACCCTGGAAGCAGGTGGTGCGATTATTTTATCCATCCTGGCGATTTGGTTGCCTGTGGTGACTGTCGCCTTGGTAGTCAGTGCTGGGATCTGGCTTTGGCGGAAAGGATATCTCAGGCTACCCAATCCCAAAGAGTCTTGAGCGGTGCAAAGGACATAATAATACCCCCTTCCCGGACAGGGAAGGGGGTTAAATTTTCTGTATAAAGTTTAGATAGGGCGGAAAATAACAGTTGGACAAGCGGTTAGCGCGGTAGCGTTTCTTAACCATGACTTGGAATCATCAAGTAAACGCCAATGCCTAACTCAGTTCCAACTGTAATGTATTGTAGTACAAATTGAGCGAATTGACAACTCAGTGCTTCTCTATCCTGTCAAGCGTTAACTTGATTAAATTGCTAAAGCAAACAACGAAGCATACACGAGTTGTCCAGACTCTTCGACCAACTGACCCGCAAAGTTTTTCCCTTTACAAGTATGCAGCCGCAGACTCAAGAAGCGTTCTTCTTCTTTGAGCTGAAATCTTTCAGCGGGTGTTTGACTTAGCCAATTGCTGACTTGTAACTGTTTTTCCTGACGGCTTTTGTGCAACTGCTGGCGCAGTTCTTGCAGATTGCTGGCTGCAAAAGGAAGCACGGGTTTGTCGCTTGCTTTTGCGTGCTTTTGGGCATACATTGCTGCCACACCATAGCAGAAGCAAACCAGAGGCATCCACACTTCCCGGAAGTAAGCCGCCGTGGGAGCAATTTCCACGCCAACTAACTGATTCCGAATCAAGAACAACGCCCCGGTTTGCTGGGGAAGCAATTCAAATCGGCTTTGATATTGCGTCAGAAAGGTGCGTTTTTTACTGAGAATTTGCTCTAAGTGACCGCGTTGAGGTAAATCAAACCGCTGATTTAGACGCTCAATTTCTTTCCAGAGTTTGCTGTAGTCTTCCTGACCCCGGAGTTTCAAGGCTTGAAAGCGCAATTGCAGGGGGAGAATGAAGAACCATTGTTCTCGACCTTCCAAATAACCGCCTTGACCGGATTGCACGCAGCAGGCATCTTTAAACATGAGTTTCTGTCCCGCAGCAATAAATGCTGACCGACACAAAGCATGATTTTGGGCTTGGTCTTGGATATAACCCATGTGCAAGGGAACGATTGCCACACCCGTTGATGGGTTATGGAGTTCTACATTTCCATAGCCATGAACTCGACTGAGTTTCAACCCAGACAGGGGACTGGTAAATTGACCCGGACAATCTGGGCTGAAGATAGGGACTACAGTCATGGCTCCAGACTGTTGAGGAATTCCAAAATGATAAGGAGAGAGATCGACTTTGTCGGGAATTAATAACTCTAATGGCTGGTAGTCCATGTGGCTAACTCCTTTTCTTGGGATGTGAGTTTTTGGCGGAGGAATTCCTGCAAAGAAGTTTCGGTTTGCTTTGCACCCGCGATCCGAAGGCTGCGCGGTAGCGCAATCGCAAATAGCGAATTTAGTAAGTCTTCAAAATCGTCTTGATGCCAGAATTCTCTTTGGAGGAGATTAGGCGCAGGTCGTCTCAATTCCAAGTCATCCAGCGCCGTAAACTTGCTATGACAGAAGATAATTGGGGTATGAATACCCAATTGCGGTAAGGTGGCGACGACTCTTTCCAAGTCTCCCGGATACATATTTTCATACCCATCAGAGACAATGGCGACTAAATCGGGTGAGTCTTCTAAAGCGTCCAGTAAAGCACCTGCTAAGTCGGTGTAACCTTCTGGCATGGGTAATTCGCCAACTCCCCCAAGGGTATGGACTTTGAGGTTCGCGCAGCATTTTTCGAGTACCAATTTCAGGGCGATTGACTGCGCTAGAGAACAGTATTCGCGATCGCCATAACTTCTTGTCGAAGCAGACGCATCCAATACCAATGCCACTTGACCTGAAAATTTCGGCAGGTTTACCACAGCTTGTTCGACATAATGCTGCAAAGCTGACATTAATTCCGGCGATTTTCCACCCCGATACAAATGCACCAAGGTTGCGGAAATATCACCACGATTGGTTGCCGTTACTGTCTTGGGACGCTCTGTTTGTACCTCAAATTGACGATATTGTTGATGAACGAGAGTATATTTAACTTCGCCTTCCGCAGGCATTAAACCTGTTCCCAGAGGAGAATGATACAGAAAAGGTAGAATTGCTTTCACCGATTCTGGATTATGGGCATAACGCAACAGATAGCGACGCAAATCGCTTTTATCAACAGTTGCATCCGACAGCTTTTTCACAGAACCCCTCGCCACATTCTTCCCCAGCGCGTGTTCAATCGCATCCACAACCGCAGGACGGCGGCGCAAAGCCATATCCTCAAATTGGGGATGATTGAGGATGTACTGGAGAATCGCCCTCGCGGTATGTTTGTGATTAGCTCGTACCCGTCGCAGTGCTAAAAAGACGGTCAAAACTTGGTCGGGGTGCAAAATTGCCAACAAGAAATTAATGACGCGATCGCTTGTTTGACGTGCTTCTTTCGACATCCCCACGCGAGAGCGTTGCAGCAACTGAAACAAAATCCGCAGGCGCTGCCCCGTTGTAACATGAGTGATGAGAGCTAAAAGCGCATACAATTCTGGATTTTGTTCGTAAGCTTCCCGATGCAGAGATTCATCGCTCCAGCGTGGGGGTTGCCCGTTATAACGAAGGAGAAATGGCTCATTACAAGAGCGCAGATGCAGAATAATATTCAAGATGGCTGGTTGAGTTGCATCCATAATTTGACTCCTTGCATTACAAAGCTGGAGCGTATCCCCGCAGATGTTTAGGAACGCTCTGATTACTTTGATGAATTCCCCAGTGGCTTCAAGAACTCGACCACTTGTTTAAGCATACTACAAACATACTACAATAAATTGAGTTGCCACAAGCGGGCAACCAGCGATCGCAAGCATCTCACTTGTGAAAATTTGCAAAGACCTACAACTATCCCCCCGCAGGCAGGGGAAAGGTAAAGAAAAACTTTTTTTCATGGGGAAGTAGAATTTCAGGATTTCGGCTTCCCCGTACCCCCTCTATTCCCTCGCAAGTGGAGGAAGACAAGGAATAAATTTTATTTACGAGAGTTGAGGTGGGGTTCTGAACTACGGTGTATTAATTTCTCAATATGGCTAAAGCAGATTTTAATTTTTACGCAGAATTGAATGATTTCTTGCCACGGAAAAAGCGGGACGTAACCATTACTCATGTTTTTGAGGAACGAGCCTCAATTAAGGACACGATCGAATCTTTTGGCGTCCCTCATCCGGAAGTGGATTATATCGAAGTCAACGGCAAACCCGTCGATTTTTCCTATATTGTGACTGATAGCGATCGCATCCATGTTTATCCAATTTCTGCGGCGACTGAAAAGACATCTAGCGTCTCACTCGTTCGTCCTCAACCGCTAAAATTTCCTCGTTTCGTTCTCGATATTCATTTAGGGAAACTAGCAACATCTTTACGAATGTTGGGTTTTGATACCCTGTATCGAAATGACTATGACGATCTAGAGTTAGCCCAAATTTCGGCATCTGAAGAACGAATTCTCTTGACTCGCGATAAGGGTCTATTGATGCGTAGTTTGGTAACACATGGATATTATGTCAGAGAAACTAATCCAGAGCGACAGGTGGGCGAGATAATGGGACGCTTTGCTCTAATTGAATTCGTCAAACCATTGCAACGATGTTTGCGTTGCAATGGTTTATTAGAACCTGTGGATAAGGAATCGATTCTTGACCAAGTGCCACCCAATATCCAACAATCTATTGATGAATTTAGCCGCTGTCGTGAATGCGCTCATGTTTATTGGAAAGGCACGCATTATGAACAAATGCAGCAATTTATCCAAGGAATAATTTTCTCGAAGCCAGTTGAATCGGATTGGGTATAAAAGCTGGCTTTTTGCGATTCGCATTGATTGTTTTAAGGCAAATTTTAACAATTTATTTCATTTCTTAAATAATTATTTTTTGGGTATTTGTGCCTAAAAATATATTTTGAACATACATTATTCTAGACTTCTATACAACAATTAAACTTTTGTATGTGTTAAAATCAATAAACATAATAACTGTTTAATAAATGAGTTGCACTGACTATTTTTTTCGCCTGATCTCCCGCCGAGATTACAGTGCTTACGAACTTTTAAAGAAAGGACAATTAAAGGGGTTTGAGCCAAACGAAATCTCCGAGGCTATCAATTATTTGCAAGAGAGAGACTATCAATCCGACACGCGCTTAGCCGCCAACTTGATTGCCTACTCTCAAGGCAAATATGGGAAATCTATGGTAAGGCGCAAATGTATGGAAAAAGGGATTTCCTCCGAGGTATTCGAGCAAGTTTGGAACGAACAAATCGAAGCAGAGGGAAGTGAGGAAACAGACGATCTGGATGGTTTAAAAACAAAGATCATGCGAAAGTATAAAATTGATGATTTTCAAATTATCGACCAAAAAACCAAAGCCAAGCTATTAAATTACTTGCAATATAGAGGTTTTAATGCTTTTGAAGTTTTGAAGCAATGGCAGAGACAACAAGTAGAAAATGAGTAACGGAGCGGTTTGGTAATTTGGTATTGCTAGATTATCTTAAAAACTTTTAATTTGCATTTTTTTATCACCTTTAGTTTGTATCTACTATGAAAGATATTGTCACCTTGTTTTTTGGATTGGGTATGGTGTTTAACGCCAGCTTATTTATTCCACAAGCCTTAAGGATTGTTCAAACTAAGAGTTCTAAAAATTTGTCTTTAATTACTTTTCTCGGTTTTAATTTTATTCAGCTTAATGGGGTTCTCTATGGGTATTATCGAAACGATTTGGTTTTAATGTATGGAAACTTAATTAGTTTTATGAGTTGTGCAAGTGTAACAATTTTGGCAATTATATACCGAGGTAAGGAACCTAAGTAAAGAGTAGGGGCGTATAATTCTACACCCCTCCCTATATTCAGGTTCATTTATATTCAGCTATGGAAACAAGCAATATTTAGTAGAGACGCGATAACCCTTGTCTCTACATTTCGGTGTTAGTAGCTAGAGAATTTATCCCTTCGTAGGTATGGAAGACTTTGCTGCCAATATATAGGCAACAGCAAGGGGTGTTAATTTCTCTGTAACTGTGGTCATAATAGAGCGGTCTTCCGGCGTCCATACTCTAGGCTGACCAAAGACACAAGGTTGCAGAATTCCCCACAACAAATTATCTTTGCACAGGTGAGCGTGAACTAATGCTCGATGTCCAAATTCTTTTTGCTCGAAAGCTTTGTTAACAACTTCCGGATTCGCTGTCTCTACATCTTCGACAAAGACAGAAGGTTTTGTATGCAGTGCCGCAGCAAAAAGCGGATCTTCTTTTGGCAAAGATTCTGGTTCTTTCTTCCAGTCAGCGTCAAGAATGTTGGGATATTCTTGAGTGCGACGCCAACAGTAAGGAACTTTACCGATGGAGGTATGGGGATCGCGCAGATAGAGAAAAATGCGATCGCACTGCAAGACTTCACCCAAAGCTGGCACTAAGGCAGAAAACACAGCATCGGGTGTACTGTCATGGCTCAAAATTTTATCGAGAACTGGTGGTATTGGGTTGTTCATACGCTTATTTTCTCAGCCGTCTGTTCGTTTCACAACAAAAGTAGCGATTTTCCAGGGCTGGATGCTGGCTATTTGCCCAGAAGCGGACATTTCGGGTGCATCGATGGGACGCTCTAACAAATCAACTGGGTGCGCGATCGCTAAATCCAAATCGCTATTCAGCTGCATCTGTGCCTCTTCCCCGTGACACTCATAACAGCGCAAAATCCACTGCTGCAAGTTATCTTCTGACTGCTTCAACGCGATTAAAATCAGATTCTCAGTTTGCAAGTCTAACAATTGACCAACGGGGGGTAAGGACGAATTCTGTTCGCCTACCGATGGCAGCAGCATCACTTGGAGCGGTAAATTTAGCTCATAGCCTCGGCGCACAGTATGCGCTGACTGCCAGCTACCTTGATGAGGATAGAGGGCATAGGTGAATTGATGCCAACCTCGGTCTGCTTCTGGATCGGGCCAACTCGAACTTCGTAATAGGGTAAGGCGTAATTGTGAGGGTTGGGCGTCGTAGCCGTATTTACAATCATTGAGCAAACTAACGCCATAGTCATTGTCAGCTAAATCTGCCCAGTGCAAGGCAGGAACTTCCCATTTGGCGGTTTCTGCGGGTGTTTGAGGCTGAGTAGAACGCCCGTTAGCGTCGCGTGTGCTTCGCACAATCGCGCCGCAGGGAATTTCGTAGGTGGCAGAATCCGCCGTCAAGGTAAGCGGAAAAGCGGCTTTTACAAGTACGTGGCGTTCTTGCCAGTCTACAGTCGTAATGATTTTCAGTAGCGGCGAATCTGCTTGCAGCACGTAATCTTGGCAAAATTTCGACTCGCCTAGCTGTCGCACAACGCGCAGACGGGTTTGTACTGTCCCCTGTTCTACCCATTCAATTGACTTTAGCTGGGTGGGAGGTAAGGGGTGTTGGGCATAGTTGGGGTCAATGTTCCAAGCATCCCAATATTGACCGCTATCTTGGAAGGCTTGGAGTTGATTTCCTCCGACTTGAGAGAGGATCTCTCGATGATTAATTTTGTCAAAAACACTGCTTAAATCGCCTGTTTGAGAATCAACGATTACCCGCAGTAAGTCATTTTCTAAAATGCAATTTTTTTCGCTAAATCTGATATTATCTCGATTAGGTGCATTAGAATCCGGAAAGCTAGTGCTATGCTGCCCGTGTTCTTGCCTTTTTGAGGGTAATTCGGCTTGAGGATCTAGGTTCTGAGGATATAGCCAGAAGAGACGATAACCCACCGATGGGATATTCTCGGCAAGAAATAGTAGCGTCGTACCTTCAGAAAGCTGGGACGTTAGCAGTTTCCCTTCTAAGTCGTAAACTTGCCAGTTATTTCCAGATGTCGGTAAGGGAACGGCAACGACTTCCGAGCGTTGCCAGTTCAGGGAGTTGAAGACGATAACCAGCAGGGCGTCTGGTTGCGGCGGTGGGGGAAGGGCAATAGAAGTTGCGATCGCGCTTAAGGCTTGCTGTACTATTTCCGAACCCACTTGTTCCACCTCTTGCCAAGCTTGATTCGCATCTACAAAGACTTGGGGAATGGAGGAACCGGGAAGAATATCGTGAAATTGATTAAATAGCACCTTTTTCCACGCAGATTCTAGCTCTTGCTTGGGATAAGGCGCACCCGTGCTGATACTAGCCAAGGAAGCGAAAAGTTCTGCTTGGTACAGCAACCCTTCACTGCGACGTTCAAAGCGCTTTTGATCGGCGTGGGTGGTGTAGCAACCCCGATGGAATTCTAGATAGAGTTCATCGTCCCAAACCGGGAACGGTTTTGAGTTGGGATTCTGAGTGCTAATCTGCTGTAAATAGCTCTCAGATGTAGTGAATTCTAGACGAGGAAAGAAGGGGGATTTTTCCCAGCGCGCTTGCACTTCCAACATATCACGGGTAGGGCCACCGCCATGATCGCCCACACCTGGAAGCCAAAGACTCTCTTTTAAACTGGTTTGGGTTTCCCAAACACAGGCATAAGACGCCATTTTAATCGGGTCAATGCCTTCACCAATCGGAGCAGACATGAGGCTGAAGATTTGGGAACCATCAAGCGATCGCCACCAAAATGTTTCATAGGGAAACTTTGTGGTGTCGTTCCAGCGCAATTTTTGGGTGACAAAGTATTCAATCCCAGCAGATTTCAGAAATTGGGGCAGCGTGGCACAAAAGCCAAAACTATCTGGCAACCAAGCGACTGTACTCAATTGCCCAAATTTTTCTAAGACGTAACGCTGACCATAGAGCAACTGGCGGACAATCGATTCGCCATTAATAATATTTAGTTCCGGTTCCACCCACATTCCGCCGACAACTTCCCAGCGTCCAGCCGCAACTTGTTGTTGAATGGCGGCAAATAAATCCGGGCGATGTTGCTCAATCCAAGCATAAAGTGCGGGTGTAGAATGGCAGAAAGTCAGGTTGGGAAATTCTTGTAGGAGTTTGAGAACCGATTCAAAAGTGCGTTGAGCAGCTTCCCAGGTGTCGCTGACAGGCCATAGCCAAGCCAAGTCTAAGTGAGCATGACCGAGCAAACAGATTTTAGATTTTAGATTTTGGATTTTAGATTCTGTTGACCCTAGGGTGTCAAGCAGGTTTTGGCGGAGGGTGGAAAGCGATCGCTCAAACTTTTGTCCATCAGGCAGCGCTGTCCAGTCAATCTCAGCCACAGCAGATGCCAAGATATCCAGTTTTTCCGGTTCAAAGGTTTTTAAATACCGCTGTAAGACAGCTAACTCATCAGCGACAAAACCGGGTTCAATCCGATCGTCGGTGGTAAATTCGTATATACAGCGCGATCGCACTAACGCCCCATCATCATGTCCGGGACTTACCAGACGCAAGGCAACGGTAATCTCCTCACCCGGCGTCACAGCAGGACTTAGCAGTACCCTCGTTGAGCAATCAAATAAGTCTCCCGCTTGCACTTTGACGCCATTGACAAAGATTTGCGCGTCTTCTGCCCACCAAGTTAGCACCAGCCGCAACGCCAACCCCGATAAAGCATAACCTTGTAAATCTTGGGGAATCATCAATTTTTGACTAAGCCACAACACCTTTTGCCCTGCTTGCCAAGCAATATGTCCCCTCGCATTCAACTCCACAGATAACCAATCATTCCCGAAATCAGATTGGCGGACGGTATCTGCTGTCAGGTCTGCGGCACAGTAGCGCCAGCCAGTCTGAACGTTAACCTGAGTCATCGCAGAGAGTTTTTCAATCGCTTCGCTCAGGAGGCTGGATGAGGGCGTTACAAAAGGTGTCTTGGAATCGGTCATCTTTTCGATAAAATCAGGGCATCTACTATTTTTAGCAATTAGCAATTAACATTTAGCATTTAGCAAAATGTCCTCCCCTCCCAATGGTCGGTATAAAAGCAAATTATTTAATTTCCTCTCCCGAAAATCTCGCCAGTTGAAGGATGAGAGCGATCGCGCTGTGCGAAATCTGAAAGTCGCAGCGGTTTGGGGAGCGCAAATCCTCCTCTATCCGGTGTATCTGCTGGCTCAAACTTCCCAATTAGCGGGGCGTCAATTACAACAAGCGACGCAAGAAAAATTCCCACAATTACATTCTGGTAAAAAAGACCGAACAAAACGTCCTAACTCGCCGCCAACGCCGCCACCGACAGACGCGCCAATTCAGGAAGTGCTACGAGCGATCGCGGGTCAGGAAGAATCAGAATTCGCTTTAAATCCATCGGCAAATTCTGTTGCTACTTCTAGTAACAAAGCAGTAATTTTCAGTCAAGTTGCAGATGCGATTAATCGTGTCTCTACGACATATTTTGGATTCCAATTTTTCGATCGTAGCGCTGCGGGCGGATCGAGTCATTCAATCTCCCCAAATTTAACCCTTCCCCCGCTCAATCTCCCGGAAACTGTTGTCGTGCAAACGCTACAGCCCAAAGCGGCGGCGGGAACAAGTAGCGGAAAATCTTTGGCAGCGGCATTACGCAATCAAATTGTCGTTCGGGGAGTTGCGACACAACTCGCTACCCGTTCCGTGGTACTCGTCACCGCTGACAATCAAATTTTAGATATTCTTACCCCTGAACAACAGCAAAAATTACAACAGCGAATTCGTTGGGAATTGGCAAACTACTGGCGTCAGTGGCGGTTAGTGCAAGCGTCGGCGAAAGGAATTGCAGCACAACTTCGCCCTCCTGTCAATCAGCGCCATCTGTTACCACCCGTGCGTCTGTTCTGGGGAGTCATCGCCTGGGTGCAACAAGGGCCGGTTGCGATCGCTGCCAATCTCTTCCAAGAATCAACGCTGGTGCGGTGGCAAGAAACAACACAAGAGGAAATTGGAACGCAATTGAGCGCCTCTAGAGAGGAAATCGGAAGTCTTCCACCCTTCGGAAACAGCAAAGCCCTTCATCCTTCCTCCTCCTTACTGCTTCAGCCATTAATCTTCCTCGATCGGACGATGGTTGCAATCGAAGTCCGGCAAAAAGACTTTTTGGCAAAGCTGACACCCCATGCTGGGAAAATAGAGGTCGTTGAGCGATCGCCTTTACAATCGCCTTTACAACGAATACAAGCTGTATTCAGCCAGCCGATGCGACAACCGGCGTCTCCCGAGGTTACAGACGCTCAAGCACACAATATTCAAGCGCTGATTCAGGCAGCAATTGACTACTTTTTTGGCAGGCGCAACGGAAAATTACCTTGGGAATCTACCCCAGAAATCGATTCTGATTCCTACCGCCAAACGCATCAGATATCAGGTGGCGCTTCTGCCTCCTTATCATCTGCTCAACGCAACCATCCAGAACTAACCGCAACAGGTGTTGCCGATCCCTGGCTGACCATGAATGATTTATTCGGGAAGCCAGATGCACCCACCAGCAAGCAGGCAACGCGAACCGCCCCTAAGCGACCATTACCAAGGGTGGCAGGCAAAGAGCAACCGTCAGCTCATCTGCCAGGAAAGAAGACCCGGACTGCCCTCCCCGGAGCCAACCAGCCGGATCTGCCTGCTGGGGATTCTCTCTGGAAGTCGATTAAGCTTCGCCTGAGTTTCAAACAAACGCTTTTGACGCCCCGCAAACCCACAGCGCCTGAGCCAATGGCGGCGTGTCCAACACCAACTCCTTCTACAACCAAAAAATCTCGCAAAAAAGACATTTCAGGAAAGATTACCAAAGCGCCAGCTTTCCAGACGCCACGAGTAGAAGCCGAAGGGGCGCTTTCAAATCTATCGCCAGCGATCGCACAAAGCAATCGGACAAGCTTTGCCACCCATTCGCCAGACTGGATTGAGGCTGAGGTGACTCCAGCCGGATACGTCAAACACCCCCTAGAGTATTTGCTGGAATGGCTGGATAAGGCGATGCTATGGCTGGAGAATTTCTTCGTGAAAGTCTGGCGTTGGGTGAAGAAATTCTGAGGGTTATAGAAGCGGAGTCTCTCCGTCCCTACTCTCTTTTGTACTCTTCTCCTACAGTCTAAATTGGCACATTAGATGCTTCGCAATTTTCAGAAGCAAGTGCCAAATTATTTTGGATGGTCGCCCATTCGTGGGGACTCGCTTCGCGGGTGTAGATTTCCAATGCTTGCTTGTAACACGCGATCGCTCGTTCTAGATTATCAGCGCGATCGCCCCGTATTCGGTCGCGGTAAGCATTTCCGAGATTATTTTGCGTCATTGCCCAATCTTGGGGAAAGGCTTTGCGGGTATAGATTTGCAATGCTTGCTTGTAACACGCGATCGCTCGTTCTAGATGATCGGCACGTACTGCCAATCTATCTTCGTCAGCCAAATCGTCCTGTATCCGATTGCGGTAGGCATTACCGAGATTATTTTGCGTCGTCGCCCACTCGTCTGGACTCGCTTCGCGGGTAAAAACTGTAACCACGATCTCGTAGCCGGTGATGGCAACTTCTAAGTTTTTCTCCTTGTCTCCTAGCGGAAATTGCGCCATCAGGTTGCTGAATCCGCCGATTGTCGCCCCCATAAATTTTGCTTCTTGGGGTTCAACTTGCGGCAGAATTCCCATTGCCCAATCGTGCAGTATCTCAGCCAGTTTCTCATTCAGTTGATCGAGATTTGCTTGTAACAACGGATACACTACTTTGCGATCGCCATTGCTATCTGCGGTTGCTTGCAATACCTCCGTTAAGAATTGCACAGGCGATTCGGGAATCCTCTTGACGACAGTGGGTGTCGATGATGAGTTACCCATTTCTGTAACCATTGGCGCTGCAACATTCCGCAACCACTCCGCCGCTTCTCCATCGCCCCGTTCTGCCAGCATTGCGGCTACGGCTTCCATTGTCTGCACTAACCCGGCATCAATGAGCGCTTGATTCGTCTGCAAAATCTCCATTTCCTCGCCACTAGAGGAACTGAGTAGCACTTGGATCAGATTGAGATAGGCTTCGAGACGTTCTTCTCTCATAGGGCGATTCATCTATCAATAGATGGATTTATTGTTGCCTAATTTCCCTCTGCACTGCCACCTAAAAATTAGTTATTTTTGGGGTTTAACGCCGGAAACCGCAGAAAATCTGAACTAAAGCCTGAAAATTCAGGCTTTAGAAATCTCCTGCCATGTCAGCAAATTTATATAGAGCGGTTCGCACTTGCAATATAGGAACTTCACCCCCAGCCCCTCTGCGTTTACGGCGAGGGGAGAATATTGAATTTCAATACTTCTCGGATAACGCGAAGAGAGCGCCGCTACGCGAACGCTAACGTAGGAGGGAAGTTGAGGGAGTTAACCGAGAAGTGATTGTATTGAACCCCTCCCCGTTCACGGGGAGGGGCAGGAGTGGGATTTAAACCCTACTGCCTCTCATCGAGAATTGCTAGATTAATTTGCTGGAAAACAAAAAAACCGGGTTTTATAAAACCCGGTTTCTCAAGAATTCTATTTTTCTGGCTCGACAACCCGCTTAAGGTTCCTGAAACGTTTCCACTTTGCCATCAGGGCTAAGAACTACCCGGATGTGGGCGTTACGCTCACCTTCGATGGGAGAAACAAACGGTTTCCCCGGTACTGGCATCCCGGTACGGTCAATATACTTGACTGACGCTTCTCCTAAGGGGCGAATGCGCTCGATGGAGCCATCCGGATTCAGCCGGAGATAGTATTGCAGCGGCTGTGTCAGATCGGCGGGCGGTTTCCATTGCTGTTGGAAATAGTCCCGCACTTGTGCGACTTGAGGAATCGTGTCAAATAGCCGGTCATTCTGGGCGCGATCGCTTCCAGATTCGCTGCTGCGTTTCGCAGCTGGTGGGGCAACGCTGCCGCGAGTCGCACCGGGACTCAGATCGCTGTTATTTGCAGCTGAGCTTTCCGCAGGAAGGCTGGCAAGCGACGGCAGATTGGGAAGTGGGGGAGGCGCGGCAGGAATGCCGGGGGCATTGGGGGATGGAGACTGGTTTGCACCCTCAGAACTGGAGGCGATGGAACCAGGAGGCGATTGCCCGATTCGGGGCGCACTCACCCCACCGCTACTGGGGATTGGCTCGAAGGGAAGATTATTGCGAATCGCCTGTCTTGGCTGTTCAGCCGGGGGTTTGGGGATGGGCGGGAAGTTACTGGGAGGAGGGGGCTGGAAAATGGCTCTTCCCTCTGGGGCAGAACGTTGTTGAATCGGGGGCAGATTGCTGAAAACGGGGTTGGAATTTCCAGGGGGATTCCGAGGAACAACGACGACCCCTGGGCTTTTGGCACTGAAAGGTGTCGGCGTAGTCACAGGAGCCGGAGATAACAAAATTGACGAAGGAGACCCCGTTGGCGTCGGCGATGGGGAAGACAAAGGAGGAGGCGTCGGCACTCCCGTCGTTGGAGTCGGCGTTATTGGAACCGGCAACACCTCGGTACCGGGCACTGGTGCCGGGGTAGTGGGTAATGGTGTGGGTGCCGGTGCAGAGGAGATGATAGTGGGACTAGGCTGCATTAGCTTCAGCGTGGCTGCTGTTATCCCCACCCCTAACAGAAAGATGGCTGCCGTCCGAGTCCAGATGGGTGGATTTTTCAACCACTGGGTGCGTTTGAGGGGAGGCAATGCCACCAATTCAGCATTGTATTCATCCAAAGCCGTGGCTAAGTCGAACAGTTGCAGCGCACTCAGCGTTACCACAGGTCCCGTTTCTTCCGTCGCCAAATGCCCCAAAAATAGGTCGTGGGATAAAAGTCCCCTCGGTTGTATATAAGGGACAAAGGTTTGAGGAGTGGAGGATTCAGGCGGCGAAAGAATGGTTGCCGCTTGGGCGGGGGCAGCAGCAGCCATCATCGGCTCGCCTACGGGCATTTGATGCGCCACCGGCTGCGATCGCGGGGATTGCTGAAGGAAGTCCTGCACGTAGACGCTAACAGCTTCGCAAAGGCTTTCTAATTGAGCGCGATTTCCGCGGATCGTCACTCGTCGATCTTCTGGCTGTCGCGGATCGTCAAAGCTTAGCTCAAATCGTAGATGCTTCAGCACGGGTTGTCCTGCCCAGCGAGACAGGGGCGAATCTTTCGCCTGGATTTCCAACGTGCAGGTGGGGGGTGTAAAGCGTCGCAAAACCATTTTGCTAATTCAGAGGATTGCTAATTGCTAAGTGTGAATTGCTAGCGGGCGCGATCCAAAAGTGCTAACCAGAGACGCCGATGACCATTGGGGCTACTGTAGAACAGGAGATCGATCAGAAGTTTCAAGGCCAAGTGGCTCAAAGCGTCGGACGATACATTTTCTTCTTCCTCCATGCGTTCCTGGTAAGTGTTGCTGAAGGCATCCAGATAATCTCCTAGTAAAGAAGCTTCGTGGGGTTCCCGGTTTTGCTCGGCTAGCTGTTCGAGCAAGGCAACGGCACGTCGGATTAGCTCTTGCTGCTGTCCGGCAAGGTGACAGATGATTAAAACAAGCGATCGCGCTTCCTCCACATCTAACTTTTTCCGCCCTCCCGAACTCTTCCGCATAGGGTTAGACTGGCGCAATCGCCACAAAGCCACCCGATCTGCCACCATTGACTCTAAATTCAATTGTGCTGCGGCTTGGAGTATCGCGTCGGAACCGATGCCTGCCAATGCTTCGAGCGCCAATAAAATTAAATCCAGTTGGGCTTTGATATTGTCCAACTGTACGGGATCTGGCGCGGAAGCAAGGGGTAAATCCTCCCAGCGGGGGGTTGGCGTCGTTGGTGTCTTCACGATGGAGGGCATATTTTTAGCTTAGGTGACGCAACTGGTAATAACTTCGCCGTTACGAGTCTTGAAACCAGACTATCGCGGTTTTGAGTAAGTTTCCGGTCGTCGCTCATGGCGAATGGCTGACTGTTTTTAAACAATTCGCCATTAGTAATTCGCTACTTAATATAGGCGATTGTGACCCCCGTGCCACCTTCTGGAGTGCCAGCTAATTCAAAACGCTCGATGAGAGGATGCTGTTTCAAGAATTCGTGGACACCATCTCGCAGCCGTCCGGTTCCCTTTCCGTGGATAATCCACAAACAGCCCGCATCCATCGCTTGCGCGATCGCTTTCTCTAATGCCATCTCGGCATCAGGCACTCGACTCCCCCGAATATCGACGGTATTTTTGGAGGTGCGAATTGTGGGTTGTGGTTTGGGAGGTGCGGGTGGCTCTTTTGGAGTCGCCGCCGGTTTGGCTTTGGCGATGGGATCGGGTTTTTGACCGTCCAAAGATTCGATATCTTCGAGGGAGACGGTCATTTTCATTAACCCAAATCGCACGCTCATCTGACCCTCTGCGTCGGGATTGCTCAGCACTTCGGCGGTTTGTCCTAGGCGGGGAATCCGGACGCGATCGCCTGTTTTTGGTTTAAATCCCGGCTTAGGTTTGGGGGGCGGCGAGGGCAACAGATGACGTTCGGCAATTTCATTCAAGGCGTTGGTTGCACTTTGGGCATCTTGAGCGGTAGCTGGACCTTGCTGTAACCGCCGAATGACTTGGGCGATTTCTCCTTTGGCTTGAATCAGGGCTTCCTGCACAGCGCGTTCCTGGGACAGTTTGAGCTGCTGTTCCCGTTCCTGCAAAGCGGCGGCTTTTCTCGACACCTCCTGATAAAAACGCTCTGCTTGCTGCAACAACTGACTGGCTTCTTGGGCTTTAGTTTCTTGATTGCGCCGTTGGGCTTCCAGTCCAGCAATCACTTGGTTGATGTCTTCTGAAGCGCCACCCACATAAGTTTGCGCTTGTTCGACAATTTCCCCCTTCAATCCCAAGCGTCGCGCAATCGTCAGGGCGTTAGAACGTCCTGGAATTCCCCACAACAGGCGATAAGTGGGGCTGAGGGTTCGATCGTCAAATTCTACCGAGGCATTTTCAAAGCGTTCGTCTTCATATTTGAGCGCTTTGAGTTCGCCGAAGTGAGTGGTTGCAATGCTGAGATTGGCATGGTCAGCGAGATATTGTAAAAGCGCGATCGCTAAAGCACTCCCTTCTGCCGGATCGGTTCCCGCTCCCACTTCATCTAGCAAAACAAGGGAATTTGGGGTCATTCCCTCGGTAATTCGGCTGATGCGACGAATATGCCCCGAAAAAGTCGATAAACTCTGCTCTAAAGATTGTTCGTCGCCAATATCCGCCAGCACCAAATCAAACCAAGGCAATTCTACCGGCTCCCGCGCCGGGACAAATAACCCCACCTTTGCCATTAGTGCGGCTAATCCTAAAGTTTTTAGGGTGACGGTTTTGCCGCCAGTATTCGGCCCGGTAATCGTTACGACCCGAATCTCCGGCTGAACCAGTAAATCTACGGGCACGACGGCACCCCCGTTTTCGTGTCGCTGTTGCCAAACCAATAAAGGATGGCGCAACTGGCGCAGGGTGATGGAATTTTCGATTTTCGATTTTCGATTTTCGGCTGGGGATTCTTCCGACGCCTCTTCCGGGTTCCCCGGTTTTTCTGGCGGGGTACGTTCGATAAATCTGGGAGGATTCGCTTCTAACCAATAGCTGTATCGTGCCCTAGCAGCTGCCAAATCCAAAGTCGTCGCCACTGCCAACAACTGCTCTAAATCTGGTTTCACGGCTGCCACTTGTACCGTCAACGCTTGGCGGATGGCTTCTTCTTCGACTTGTTCTTGACGCCGCAACTGCCGCAATTGATTTCCCAATTGCACGATCGCGTTCGGTTCGATAAATAGCGTCGCGCCGCTACCGGAAGTGTCGTGGACGATGCCGGGAATGGCGTCTTTTTGCGGTGCTTTGACGGGGATCACGAAGCGATCGCCCCGCTGTTTGATCGTCTGTTCCTGGACTGCATTGGCTTGGCGCTGCAAGATCCCCTGCAATATCTGATAAATGCGACCGCGTAGCTGCCGCAGTTGGATGCGAATCCCGCCCAATTTGGCACTCGCCCTATCAGCTACGTCTCCCCGCTCATCGATACAGTGGTTAATTTCCTGCTCTAATTCGGGATAGGTGCGGATATCGGCAACCAGCTCTTTCAGCACTGGCACATCTTCTTGATCGTCAATAATGCGCCGCAGACGCCTAACTCCAACTAAGGTGGTCGCGATCGCTAGCAACTCTTCCCCTGCTAAAATTCCCTGAAGTTCCGCCCGCTCCAGAGAATCTCCGATGTCCTGAATTCCTTCAAAACTCAACCCTGGAGAAAGACGATTCTCCAACTGGTAAATTTCCTGAGTTTGGGCGATCAGTTGCAGGCTCTCTGGCTGAGTCGCTGGGATTTGCAGATGATTGGCAGCGATCGCGCCCAACTTCGTGGCAGCAAAGGTAGACAAATGCTGACACAGGCGGGGCCATTCGAGTAATTCTAAGGTCTCAGATTGAATCAAAGCTTAAAAGCTATATCTAAATATTCAAGTGCTTATCTATATTAATTTTAAGCTCTGATTAACTGACCGCACGAGAACAAACATCCGCCAGCGCCGCTTTCTTTAGGCAAAGGCACCTTCCATCTCATACTGGCTTTCGGTAAGTGTCTCCCACCCGGTTTCCTCCCAAGGTTCCAGAACTCCGGCTGACTCTAAGGGAGCGATCGCTTCCAAGTGCATCAGCTCCTCTGTGTCAAAATCATCAAATATTTCAGTGAGTGCTTGCAAGTCGCGCTGCCTCATCGGCATTTGCATCACTGTGAAATAGCAAGCCAGTGCTGACTTGTTGGTAGATGCAGACATTTGCGTTCCTGATGAAGATAATTGTTTCAACCTAGAACAGGCTTGGGCTACCTACCTCTATCCCTTTAGTGAAGTTTATTGCTCTTAAAATCTTTCTTTAGGGAGATGTTATTTATAAAATTACTTTGATTTAACCCCTAAATTCTTTTTATAGAAAATACAAATTAAAAAAAAGTTATCGTTTTTTTGGTTTTTCAGGAATTGCGGCTAGGGTGGTGATGTTTTATCTCAGATCGCCCAATGTACAACTTTAAGACAGCCGTTTGAGCGAGGCTTGTCATCAATACGGTTCCCTTAAAGCAAACAATCCAAAACTTGCGTAGCGATTGTCTTAAAAGTCAAGAGGTGACAACTATTCTTAGCGAACCATATTGGGCTGGTAAAACTTACATTTGGTGAAACCTAGAGTTTCAGCTTCAGGCGGACTGAGCTAAAAAGTGAGCCAAAAAGTGAGCTGAATCGCCAATACCGCTCTGAGACGATCGAAGTGCAGTCAGCTTAATTAATCGATGAAGCGCAAAGACGAACTTCTTCATTAAGGGCTTTCTTGCGTAAGTCTTGAAACGATGGAATTTCCAACTCAACTCAATTAAGGACACTAGGCATTCATGCTGTTTAATTCAGCCAACCTACCCTACTGGATGTTTCTAGGGATGGGAGTCCTTTTATTCCTATTGGTGATTGTTTCCGGTGGGGGAAACTCCGACGTAGATGCCGACATAGACGCTGACATAGATACCGACGTAGATGTTATCGACGTAGACACCGACACGGATGGTAGCTTCAACTCCTTGGAAATTTTGGGATGGTTAGGCATTGGCAAAGCGCCGCTAATCCTATTATTAGGAACTGATTTTAGCCTCTGGGGTGTCATCGGCTGGATGCTGAATGTTTGGGTTGGTAGCCTCACAGGTGGCATCCCCTACCGTTTTTTTGGGTTAGGGGGAGTAGTGCTACTAAGTTCAATGGCAATCAGCTTGTTTCTAGGGGGGTTGATTTCTCGACCTCTAGGAAAAATCTTTGCTGCCTTTGGGGAAGATGCCAGTAGCGATCGCTTAATTGGTTGTTTCGGTACGGTAAGTTCTGCCTTTATTCCCCATAAACACAGAGGCAAAATTGGTCAGGTAGATGTCATCGATTCAGCGCGCAATCTAGTCACCATCAGCGCCACTTTACCTGATTGGGCAACTGTTCTCCCGCGTCGCAATGAAAAAGTCTTAGTCATTGAACGTTTGGAACACCACTATTTAGTCGTCGCCAAAGATAGTCCCGATCAAGAACATTGGCTAGAAAATGCACACAAAATCAAGTAGGAAATCTCTAAAAAATAGGATTTACCGCGATTCAAGCAAAGTCTATCTACGCGCTTACGCTAACCCTGAATTTAGAATTTCAATTTGCCTAGGTAGATAGGTTTCATCTGTATAGCCGAAACTTCCAATTGCTAGAGAAACTAACAGCAAACAATCAACTTCTTCAAAATTATGCTATTTTGGCTTACCTTCATTCAATCATTACCAATTGCTACCACATCTGAACTCTCGGAGCAACAATGGCAAACCGAGGCAAATTTACCCAAAAATGAGTCTACTTTAATCGCTCAAACCCTGCCTGCCCCGATACAACCAACGATTGCCCAACTGGGAAGTGGGATTGTCTTCCCAGGAATTATTGGGGCTTTGGTTTTATTACTGCTATTTAGCATTTGGGCATATACGCGAGTTTATGTTGTTACACCCAACAACGAAGCCTTTGTGAGGACAGGCGGCGTTTTCATTAAAAGTAAATCCGTTATCCTCTATGGTGGTTGCGTTGTTTTACCTGGCTTTCATCAGCTTACCCGCGTACCTTTGCGAGAAATTTCGATTGATGTTGAACGCACCGGGAAGCTGGCGGTTCGTACCCAAGATTACCTCCGGGCAAATATGCGGGTGACTTTCTATGTCTGCATCAATGCCGACGAACAAGATGTTTTAACAGCAGCAGCTAGGCTATCTAGAGCTGGAAAAATTACGCCGGAAGATATTAAAGATGCTCTGGAAAAACGCGCAGATGATGCGATTCGAGCAGCGGCGAAAAATAAGAGTCTAGCCGAGATTGATTCAGACAAGATTGGGTTTGCTGATGCTGTTTTAAATTTAGTTCAGCAAGATTTGAAGAAAGTCGGTTTAACGCTGAACAATATTGCAATTTCGGAAATTGAAGAAAGCGATACCTACGATACGAATAACTTTTTTGATGCTCAAGGCGTGCGACTGCGGACTGAAACGATTCAACGCTCGATTCAACAAAAACGAGAAGTAGAATTAACGACTCAAGTTACCATTGAGCAGAAAGAACTGGATGCCCAAAAGCGATCGCTCCAAATCGAGCAAGAAAAAGAAAACGCCAAACAAGAGCAACAGTTACAAGTAGAAGCACTCAAAGCTCAAAAACAGCGGGAAATACAAGAATCGAAAGACAGAGAAGCTGCAACCGTGCAGCGTACCAAGATTTTGCAGCTTAAATCCGTTGAAGAAGAAGAAATTCGCAAGAAATTGGGGGTGCAACAAAGCCAAATTGAGGCAGATATTTCCCTAGAGGAACGCAATAAACAACTCAAGGTGGCGCAAGCACTGCAAAAACAAGAAGCGGAAGTTGCGGAAATAACCCGTCAACGCATCATTCAGGAGGAAGAAATTAACAAAAAACTGGCAGTACAACAAAGCCAAATTGAGGCGGATATTTCCCTAGAGGAACGCAATAAACAACTCAAAGTGGCGCAAACACTGCAAAAACAAGAAGCAGAAATGGCGGAAATTATTCGTCTACAGACAGTAGAATCCTCGAAATTGCAAGCGCAAGTGCAGGTAGCGGAGTCTGAAAAACTGTCAAGAATTGCCCAAGAAGAGGTAGCGATCGCAGTCGCCAACAAAAAACGGGAAAGCTTTGTCGCTGAGGCACAACAAGCGAGAGCAGAATCATCTGTGACAACGGCAAGTGCAGTTGAGAAAGCCGAACGGGACAAACAGCTTTCCATTATTGCCGCCGAACGAGAAGCCCAAGAAAAGAGTATTAGCGATCGCAACGTTGTCGAGATTGACGCTTTCCGGCGCAAGCGGCAAGCGGAAATTGCCCAACAAGCAGCGGAACTAGAAGCGGAAGCAATTCGCACCCTAGCCGATGCTAACCGTGACAAAGCTTTAGCCGAGGCTGAAGGGATTCAAGCCCAAATTTCTGCCCAAAATACAATTAGCGATGCTAACCTCACAGCCAAGATTATTACCACAATTTGGCCCGATTTAGCAGATAAACTGCCAGAAATTGTCAAGGCATTGGCACCTCAACCAGGAGTGATCGGCGATGCCCGAATTTACTCCTTCCCCGGCGCAAATGGCAGCAACGGCAACGGTGCCGGTGACATCAACAAAATGTTACTATCCACCAGCGGTTTAGCCTTAATTAACACCTTGCTTGAAGATGGCAAATTAGGCTCATTAATTGGTCAAGTTAGTAATCTGGTTCGTAGCAACAATGGCAGTATCCCGCCAGAAGCCCTTACCGCTATGATTTCCTCAGTAGAAAAGCCAAGCCAAAATAACAACCAAGACGGTATGCAAAGCAGTTAACCCGTCTTTCCAACCCCTCTCCTGTAGAGACGCGATATATCGCGTCTCTTTTCCGTAATTGGGAAGGCGTTTAGGTCTTCTTGTCCGAGAAGGATTGGCATATGCACTCTACTTTGGGAAGATGCCACTCACGAACGGCTGAGCCAAGTTTGAAGGGAATTTTACCCAGGCGAATCCAGCCACACGACAATGAGACGGTTAATCCTCCCCCTAATAGGGTTGCTGGCGCTTTTCGCCTCTAGCTGTAGTTCTGAGCGTGTGGCAGCAACCCCAGAACAAGTTGTACGCCAAAACAACCTCTGCTCCTCTCCCACAACCCAAGCTCAAGACTTTCGCGTGCTGGGTACCCGCCAATGGTCGCAGGGTGTAGTGGTACTCTATAGCGCCATCTGCCCCAGCAGCGATCGCAAGCAAGCGTCGCCACAGATATTGGGTCACAGCGTGCTTGTGCGTAAAGAAAGTGGCTGGGAACAGATCGGTAATGACAGCGCTGAATTCTTTCTGGATCGCCCACCGTTACCACCAGAGCAGCTGGTGTGGTATGGAAGCGGCAACTACTCGAACGATAAAACTGGTGAGACTTACGCCCTCACTTACGGTAAGGTACTCTCGCCAGAAGTCGCTGCTGTCGAAATCACCTTTGATAACGGGAAAATTCTGCGCGACGAAGCCACTAACGGTGTTTTTGTCCTCATATCACCAGGCGCTAATCATTCTTGCCAAATGCGGGTACTAGAGAAAAATGACAAAATACTGCGGCGCATTAATGATGTGAACTTTGTACAAAATAATCGGTGCTGAGCGCTTTTTTGGGAATGCGATCGCCTCCTACCAGTCTCGCCTTGCGCGGCCGAAAGTTTGTGTAGCCGCGATCGCGATCGCCCAACCCAACTTAACCACCCGCCCCAAACAAATTCTCCATTGAATTTGATACTCTAACTTAAATAGTCTTGGGAACGGGAAGTTAAGAGTGGATATTCAAATTGGGCGGGGTAAGACAGCTCGCCGAGCTTATGGCATCGATGAAATCGCGCTAGTGCCTGGAAATCGGACACTAGACCCCAGTTTGGCAGATACCCGCTGGCGCATCGGCGGCATCGAGCGAGAAATACCGATTATTGCCAGTGCGATGGATGGGGTAGTAGATGTCCGCATGGCAGTTTTACTCTCTCAACTGGGGGCATTAGGCGTCCTCAACTTAGAAGGAATTCAAACTCGCTATGAAAACCCAGAGCCGATTTTAGATCGCATCGCCTCTGTGGGCAAAGAAGAGTTTGTCGCGCTGATGCAAGAACTCTATGCAGAACCCGTTAAGGAAGAATTAATCGAACGACGGATTCAAGAAATTAAGCAACAAGGCGGCATCGCAGCCGTCAGCGCCACACCAGCGGGAGCGACAAAGTACGGCGCAGCGGTGGCAAAAGCGGGTGCAGACTTGTTCTTTGTGCAAGCGACGGTGGTTTCCACCGCTCACCTCTCGCCTGAGTCAGTGACCCCCCTGGATTTGGCTCACTTCTGTCAAGAAATGCCCATCCCGGTCATTTTAGGGAACTGCGTCACCTACGACGTGACGCTGAACTTAATGAAGGCGGGTGCGGCTGGCGTGCTGGTGGGGATTGGTCCCGGTGCCGCTTGTACCTCTCGCGGCGTTTTGGGAGTAGGGATTCCCCAAGCAACCGCGGTTGCCGACTGTGCAGCCGCTCGCGATGACTATTTCCACGAAACCGGCAACTATGTCCCCGTGATTGCCGATGGCGGTTTAATCACTGGCGGCGATATCTGCAAGTCGCTTGCCTGCGGTGCTGACGGCGTGATGATTGGTTCTCCGTTTGCCAGAGCCAAAGAAGCACCCGGACGGGGGTATCATTGGGGGATGGCAACACCTAGCCCCGTTCTCCCTCGTGGTACACGCATTCGCGTCGGCACGACGGGAACGTGCGAACAAATCCTGCGCGGCCCCGCTGGTCTGGATGATGGCACCCATAACCTGCTGGGAGCCTTGAGAACCAGTATGGGCACGCTGGGAGCCAAAGATATCAAGGAGATGCAGCAAGTTGAAGTCGTTATCGCACCCTCTTTGCTGACCGAAGGGAAGGTCTACCAGAAGGCACAGCAGTTGGGAATGGGTAAATAAACTCACTGACTCATTTGCGTTCCTTAAGAAATTCCGGACTCCTGCTTAGAGGGCTGGAAAATCTAAAGCTGTCGCTTAGAATAGAGAAAGCGGAGACGAATGTTTCCGTTCACTCCTCACACCACACTCCGCCCGGACTACTGTTCGGGCGGTTCCTTTTTTGGGGTTAAAATCACCGCCAGCCAGCCAGCAGTCAAACCCACTGACTCGTCAATTATGTCTAAATGTATACCTTTTGAGTCAGAAAATGTCTGTTTTGCCTATGGTAGAATTTGCTAAAAATTAGAAACTGTTACGCTTAAGGATTTCTAGGCATGTCATCAGCCGCACAAGTTACAGACGCTTCGTTTAAACAAGAAGTACTTGACAGTGAAGTTCCCGTTCTAGTAGATTTCTGGGCACCCTGGTGCGGACCTTGCCGGATGGTTGCGCCTGTGGTGGATGAAATTGCCCAGCAGTACGACGGTCAAGTAAAAGTAGTCAAACTCAATACCGATGAAAACCCTAACGTTGCCAGCCAGTATGGGATTCGCAGCATTCCCACGCTCATGATTTTTAAAGGCGGTCAACGGGTGGATATGGTGGTGGGAGCGGTTCCCAAAACCACTTTGGCAAATACTTTGGAAAAGTATCTCTAACCAACTTTTTCTCAGCAAGAATGGATAAACCGTCAGCATAGTTACCTATTTTTGCGTGAAATCGCTGCTTATCAACCCAGACTCTCTAAGTTGAGTTGACAGTTCTGCTTGTCATTTGTCTTTTTTACTCGCCTTCTTGAACCATTCAGTAGGTTGTTTTAAATAACGAAAGATATGCACGATCTGAAAAAACCCGTTTTCTTGTAGAAAACGGGTTTTTTTGAGGAGTTCCGCCCCCTTAATGGAAGCTTCAACCTTTCTGTTAGACAGGCGCTGAAAGCCGATTAGGGAGAAAATCGTATAGGATGATACCAGTAGCGGCGATGCTGGGGCGAATCCCGTTAGAATAGAGTGCCGCTGGTGCTTGCATAAATTATGACCATCACTCCTCCTTCTAATGCCCTTGAGTCACTGCAATCAGACGTAGCCGATCTAATTCACCAGCTACCGAACCTGAAACACGGAAAATGGATACAACGGGCGCTGTCAGTGCTGGTGCGACTGGCTGGGGAGGAAATCGACCGGCTGGACTGGAAAATCTTGAGCGCTTCTATGCAAGATATGGAGCGGGCATTTCAAGTTTTTTATCCTTATCGACACGTCCGCAAAGTAACGATTTTTGGTTCGGCTCGCCTTGCGTCTGATAGTCCCGAATACCTCATGGCGGTTGAGTTTGCTCGCCGTGTCACCCAGCTCGGTTATATGGTGATGACGGGTGCCGGTGGGGGGATTATGCAGGCGGGAAACGAAGGCGCGGGAGCTGAAAAATCGTTTGGTTTGAATATTCAGCTACCTTTTGAGCAGGGAGCAAACCCGTTTATTGAAGGCGACCCCAAGCTGATTCCTTTTAAGTATTTTTTCACCCGGAAGCTGTTTTTCCTGCGAGAAAGCGATGCGATCGCTCTCTTTCCCGGTGGCTTTGGCACGCAGGATGAAGCCTTGGAGTGTTTGACGCTTTGCCAGACGGGAAGATATGGTCCTGTGCCGATGGTCTTAATTGACCGTCCTGGCGGCGATTACTGGTCGTCCTGGGATGCTTATGTTCGCAAGCATTTAGTCGAACCCGGTTTAGTGAGTCATGACGATCCAAACCTGTATACCATTACAGATAACTTAGATGTCGCTTGTGAAGCGATCAATCGCTTTTACCGGGTTTATCACTCCAGCCGTTATGTTGAGGATAAATTTGTTCTGCGTCTTAAGTCGGAAATATCGGATGCAGCGGTTGAACAGCTGAATGCTGATTTCAGCGACATCTTGGTGAAGGGAAGAATTGAAAAAACTCAGGCATTACCCCAAGAAGCAGTGGATAAAACATTGGATTTGCCTCGTCTGGTTTTATACTTCAACCAACGGGATTTGGGGCGCTTGTACCAGATGATTTCTACGATTAACCAGATGGTGACTCCCCCGCCTTCTGTGGCAGCGCATCCAGAGCTTAAGTAATGGGTTCAGTCAACTTAAATGTTGATTACTTGTGAGTGCTACCATCGGGCATTCTTGTGTTTGTCAGGTCAGTCTGGTGCAGCTTGGTCTGGTTCAAGTTGGCACGGCTCAAGTTAGTCTGTTTTAAGTTAGCGTAACTCAGGTCAGCATACTCCAGGTTCGCTTGGCTCAGGTTCGCCTGACTCAGATTCACTTGGTTGAGATTGGCACCCCTCAGATTGGCCTGCGTTAAAGTGGCATAACTCAAATTAGCGAACTTTAGGTTGGCGCGGCTGAGGTTGGTGTCACTCAGCTTAGCAAAACTCAAATCAGCCGACTCTAGGTTTACACCGATTAAATTGGCACCCAATAGCTGACTCAAGCTGAAGTTTGCATCTTTGAGATTGGCACCGCTGAGGTTGGCACCACTGAGGTTGACCTCCTTCAGATTCGCTGTGCTGAGGTTGGCATGACTAAGATTGGCATCACTGAGGTCGGCACCATATAAGCTTGCACCCACTAAAGCTGCATCATTGAGATTGGCACTACTTAAGTTAGCGTTCCTTAAGTTAGCACCCCCTAAGTCAGCACCGCTTAAGTTAGCATCTGTGAGGCTGGCGCTGCCTAGATTGGCAGTGTTGAGGCGCACCAGTTTTAGAGTTGCTCCTCTCAAATTGCCATACCTCAGGTCAACTCCTGTTAAGTCAGCACCGCTGAGTTCGGCACTGCTCAGGTTGGCATTGTATAGGGAGGCACATCCCAGATTAGCTTCACTTAAGTTAGCTTGGCTCAAGTTGGCATCTTTAAAATCGGCACAATCACTTCGGCTTGATTGACCCGAACTTGACTGCACTTCAACTAAACTGGCTCCCCTCAGGTCAGCACTGCTTAGGGATACACCCGCGAGGTTTGCCTGATTCAACGTCGCATTTCTGAGTTCAGCACCCTTCAGGTTCGCTTTTATCAACTTGGCTTCGCTTAAGTCGGCACCATTCAGACTTGCTCCAGCTAAGTTGGCACCGCTTAAATCGCATCCTCGACACTGTTTTGTTTTGAGCAACTGCCGAAGGTGCTGTTTTCTCAACTGCGTGATTTGGTGTTCTTGGAATAGACGAATCACGGTGTTGAGAGTGACAAAACTTAGGGTTAGCAATGCTACAGCTGCCAGTACCCCTTGTTTTGTAGGACGCAGGAGAGCCTTGGGAATTTTGGCACGGCGGACTACATCAATCGGCTTGAGTGCTTCCAGAGCAGTGACCGCATTGGGATAGCGATTTTTACAGTTGGGCACCGTCATTTTTTCCAACCAGCGGATAAACTGTGGATTCAGTTTTGGCACCATCTGCTTAAAATCGATCCGATAAGCTTCATCAACTAAATTGCCAATTCCAGTAGATTTGGTTTGGGTGAGCAAGCAAATCAGCGTCGCGCCGAGACTATATAAGTCGGATGCTTGGGTTAGTTGGCGATTAAACACCTGTTCTGGCGGCATAAATCCCAACGTGCCTTTGACGGTGCTGCTGGCGGCGACTTCCCCACCTCCGATACGAGCCAAGCCAAAATCTACCAGGTAAACCTTCAATTGTTCATCCACTAAGATATTTTCCGGCTTAATATCTCGATGAATAATCGGGGGATTTTGCTGTTGTAAGTAGACTAAAACTTCTAACAGGGCAACGGCAATTAGCTTGACTTCCTGTGGGGTAAAGTGACGTGACGCAGACAGGGAGGAAGCGGGTTTATATTCTTGAACCAGGCAAAAGCCAGTGGGAGTTTCAAAGGAATCGAGGTACTGGGGAATGCTGGAATGATTCAGACAGCGCAATAGTTGAATTTCTTGCTCGTAAGCTTGATAGTCTGACCAACTAGCACCGGATTGGGCAAACTGGAACTGCTTAATCACAACGTGCTGCTGGGTTTTTGTACTCGTTGCCAGACTCGTTGCCAGATAAGTGACTCGACCCCCGGCGCGATTTTGTCCTAGCTCTCTTTCGATTTGATAGCCTTGGCTAGAAAAGTCTGCTAAATTACCCATGAGCCTACCTATCGATAGATGTAGGTGGTGAGTCTTTTATAACAGATGGCTGCAAAAGTAACGGATGCGATCGCTCTGTTTTTGCTATCATCCATATCGCTCGTTGGAACCACTTGCATTGAGCTATCGATGAACCGAGCCATCGGGCATGATGGTGTCTGTCAGCTTGGCTCCGGTTATCGTGACACCCTCTAAGTTGGCATCTTTGAGGTTCGCTCCCCTGAGGTCAGCACCCGTCAAGTCGGCACCCTCAAGGTCAGCCGCTTCCAGATTGGCATCCCTGAGTTTGACTCCTCTAAGGTCGGCACTCCCCAAGTAAGCATCCTGGAAATCGGCACCTTCGAGGTTGGCACCCCTGAACTTAACAATGGTTAAATCGGCAACTGCCAAGTAAGCATTCCTGAGGTCGGCACCCGTCAAGTCGGCACCGATGAGGTTGGCACCCCTGAGATAGGCATCCCGAAGGTTGGCACCCGTTAGATAGGCGTTACTCAAATCGGCTCGACTCAGATGAACATAGCTTAAGTCGCATCTGTCACAGTGGTTAGTTTCCAACAACTGCCTGACGAGATCCGCTTTAACTAAACTGGGTCTGTCTTTGACCGTGGCAAACCCCAGGGATGTTAGCACTAATCCAGCGGCAAGAATCTTGGTTTTTGTGGGACGGTCTAGAGTTCCGAATGCCTTGGCATAGCGGACAATATCACTTGGCTTGAGTACGCGGCGGCGAACATCAATCGACCTCAGAGCTTCTAGAGCATCCGCTGCACGCTCGAAGCGATTTTTGAGGCTGGGTGCCGTCATTTTTGAGAGCCAGTCTACAAATTGCCGACTTAGATGCGGCACCATCTGCTTAAAATCGATCCGATAAGCTTCATCAACTAAATTGCCAATTTCAGTGGATTTAGTTTGGGTGAGCAAGCAAACCAGCGTTGCACCGAGACTATATAAGTCGGATGCTTGAGTGAGTTGACGATTGAACACCTGTTCTGGCGGCATAAATCCCAACGTGCCTTTGACGGTGCTGCTGGCGGCGACTTCCCCACCTCCAATGCGAGCCAAGCCAAAATCTACCAGGTAAACCTTCAATTGTTCATCCACTAAGATATTTTCCGGCTTAATATCTCGATGGATAATTGAGGGATTTTGCTGTTGTAAGTAGACTAAAACTTCTAACAGGGCAACGGCAATTCGCTGAATTTCCTCTGGGGTAAAGTGACGCGATGTAGACACAGAGGGAGCCGGTTTATATTCTTGAACCAGGCAAAAGCCGGTGGGAGTTTCAAAGGAATCGAGGTACTGGGGAATGCTGGGATGATTCAGCTGCTGTAGCACCTTAATTTCTTGCTCGTAAGCTTGATAGTCTGACCAGCGGGCACCCGAATGGGCAAACTGAAATTGCTTGATAACGACGCGCTGCTGTGTATTGGTACGGCTTGCCAGGTAAGTAACTCGACCCCCGCAAGGGTTGTGCCCTAGCTCTCTTTCGATTTGATAGCCTAAATCTGAAAAATCTGGGAATTCGCTCATGATGGTTAGGCGACGATAACCCCTACAAGTATCGCTACGCGGTAAGCGCAGCGTGCTGTAGGCATTGGCACTTTTCCCACTATAGCTGCCTGTAAAAGCAGATGATGGGACATCGCTCCGACTCACTGGCGGCAGCGTCTCTAACAGCAATAGAAACTTCTTTCCTTAACTGAGTTCCCCAAAACCTGCCGAAGTTATCATCCTTAAAAGCACGGTGAGTTTATAGTTGATACTGTAAAATCGGGTTTTCGAGCGATCGCGTCTTTTGTGAAATTTGTTTGTATTTAATGATACAAACCGATGAATTGATAGCGGGTTGCCGATATCTTTACGAAAACTTTAAGAAGATTATCCGGGATATACATTTTCTTCACCTTATCTTGATGCTTTCTTCAAAAAAATTGCTTAAGATAAGTGTTTATACGGATAAATTTTGCAAGTCTATTCTCTATCTACGGGTAGATGTTAGTGTACTTACGTAAGTAAAATCGGCTAATTCATCCCCCTAAAGGCTGAAAAAGTAAACTAATGGATTGAAAAAGTACCTGACTTTTGTGGCTTAAGTAGAAAGCTGCGCTGATAACAAATAACTTTATAACGGCTCAGGAGCTGCTCTATATGCTGAAATTTAGCATCGTAATTACAACCTATAATCGTTTACCGCTGCTGCGGCGGGCGATTGAATCAGCGCTCGCGCAAACTTTGCCCTGCGAAGTGGTAGTAGCAGATGACTGTTCCACGGACGGTACCGAAGAATATGTCCGCAGCTTGGGCGATCGCGTAGTTTACTACCGCAACCCAGTCAATAGCGGTCACTCCGCTACCGTAAATGCTGGGGTTGCCGTGGCAACCGGAGACTGGATCAAACCGCTGGATGATGATGACTATCTGGCACCCAACTGTGTCTGGGAAATGGTAAAAGCGATCGCTCAACGTCCTCAAGCAGCGATTTGCTCGTGTCAAGCCGTTCAAGTTGATGTCAACGGTGAAGAAGTTACCCGCACCAAGCCGAGCGGTCCTGGCAAACTATTTTACGTGAAACAAGAGGATATCCACTACGGGATGTTGATGGAAGTGGTTCCTTTTGGGACACCCGTTCAAGTTGCTTTCAAAAAAGATGCCTTTATCAAGTCAGGCGGTTGGGATTCGGCTTTAGATGGTAACTGCGATGACATCGACTCTTGGGTTAAAATTGCCCAATATGGGGATGCCGCATTTGTTAATCAGTATCTTACCTTCCGGACATTATGGCCGGGTGGATGCAATCAGAAGTTTTCACTGCAAAAACGGTTAGAAACCAATATCTTAATCAAGGAAAGAATCTACCCGTTAGTGCATGAAAAATATCGCTCGTCTATTCCGAAACTTGAGGAAATTAAGGCGTTTCTCAAACTGCATTGGAGTTTGGTAGGACTCAAGCAAGGAAAAATCTTAATGGCACTCAAGATGGCATATCCAGCCATGTTTTCGCTTGCCGCTTGGATTTCTTTAGCGAGAGTTACTTATTCCAGAAAAATCAATACTCAGGCTCCTACCGTGCCTCAAGAAGTTGTAACCTACAGAACGGCTTCTATTTAAACTGTAGCCGGTACAATCAGTTATCAGCTATGTTAAATAGGTGATAACTGATTTGAATAAGAATGCAGCTTCACGTATTTAATAAAATCTTGCAAGAAAGTAAGAAGCAAATAGAAGCCGATCGCCTGATCCTCTTCTTGAATGGCGGAACTGTATTAGTATTTTTGGCGCTGTCAGTTTACGCAAAATTTCTGGGAAAAGGTCAAGGGATTGAATTTCTTTTTGCAGATCCCTTCTCAATCCGACGACCCTACTACGGCTTATTAACGAGTGTCTCTGAAGTGTTATGGTGCCTTTCAGGTACAGTTTGTTTGTTTAGCTTTAGCTTGCTAAACATAATTTCTCCCAATCGCAAAGCAAATCTATTTATCTTATGTTCTGCGATTGGGATTTTTGTTTTATTAGCCGACGATTTATTTCGGATTACCTTAATTTTGAGAGATGTAGCTAAGGTGCCCAAAGGGGTGATGTACTTAGTATACGGTACTGGCGCGATCGCTTATGGTTTATGCTTCTGGCGCAAACTTTTATCAACGCCTTATGTATTGCTGATAATTGCGGGTATCTTATTTGGCATTTCTGGCTTAGTGGACATCTTGCACATCAAAGGAAATGGTACTCCGGCAATGCTAGAAGATGGCACGAAGTTACTGGGAATCCTCAATATCGCATTTTACTTTTGGCACGTTTGTCGTCAGGAAGTCATGCAGAGGAAGTATGGCATCAGTTGAGCAGTTGCTGTTAAGTCTTGCATTAGATAATTACCTCATGTAAGGCTTTCAACAACTCTTCTGTAGTGTAGGGTTTTGACAAAACGGTTGTGACCCCAGCGCGAGCCAGCTCACTCACCCTATCGTTAGATAAGAGTCCGCTAACCGCAATAATTTTAACTTGCGGGTTAATTTTTTGTAGCGTGCGAATCGTTGTTGGCCCGTCCATAGACGGCATCATCATATCGAGGAGTACAACACTAATTTCCGTTTTATGCTGGGCATACAGTACGACTGCCTCAATCCCATCGCTCGCAGTTAAAACTTTATAGCCATAAGTTTCTAGAGATGCTTGAGTCACTTGAGAAATTGAAGCTTCGTCATCAACAACCAGAATACACTCGCCGTTTCCAGTTAACAGATTAGATGGTTTTTTTAGAGCTTGCGATGTTAATTCTCCCTCGATTGCTGGCAAGTAGATCTTAAATTCTGTGCCTTTTCCCACTTCGCTATATACATTCAAAAAACCACCGTGGCTTTTGATGATGCCAAGAACAGTTGAAAGACCCAGACCCGTACCTTTGCCAATTTCTTTAGTTGTGAAAAATGGCTCAAAGATTCTATCAAGCATCTCAGTAGGCATTCCCACTCCACTATCAGAGACACTAATCACAATATGGGCACCCACTTTTGCACCTGAGTTCATCCTGGCATAGTTTTCATCAATTACTGTATTGTCGGCGGAAATCTTCAACGTCCCGCCATCTGGCATGGCATCACGAGCATTGACGCAAAGATTGATCAGTACCTGATGTAGTTGAGTAGCATCGCCAGAAACAGGCCACAGCTCTCTTGTCTGGATATGCGTATGAATCTCGATTGATTTAGGGAAAGTTTCATTTGCGATCTTCGCAATCTCGTAAATTAGGTGCCCGACTTGGAGATTTGTCCGTTCGCCTTCCATGCCTCGCGCAAAAGAAAGCACCTGTTTAACTAAATCAGCTCCACGTTTGGCATTCGTTTCGAGGATGGAAAGCAGCTGTTGACTCTGGCGATCCTGAATCTTGATTTGCAGAAGTTGAACTGACATCAAAATAGGCGCTAGCACATTGTTTAAATCGTGGGCAATGCCGCTAGCCAGCGTTCCTAAGCTTTCCATACGCTGAGCGCGGAGAAACTGCCTTTCTAGTTGTTTTTTTTCGGTTATATTGGTGTTGACAATCAGAATTGCTTTTGGGTTTTCCGCCTCATCGCGCACGAGCGTCCAGCGACTTTCAACAATGATTTCTCGACCAGATTTGGTCATTTGATACAACTCCCCATACCACTCTCCTTCCTCGATGAGAGTTTTTTGGGCGGCTCGAAGTTTTAGTGAAATTTGCTTATGCAACAGCTCAGCAGTGTTATTGCCGAGGGCTTCTTCTTGCTTCCAGCCATAGAGACGTTCCGCACCTTGGTTCCAAAATAAGATTTGGTTGTCTAGATTTTGAACCAGAATTGCATCTGTGGCGATATCCAGTAGAGCCGCTTGTTCGCAAATTTTTTGTTCCGAGTGCTTGCGCTCGGTGATGTCCATGTTGATGCCGTTCACACGGATGGGTTTGCCGGTTTGGTCGTAATAAACTTGACCTTTGCTGGCTATCCAATGAACGCTACCATCCGACCAAATAATCCGGTATTCGATGTCATAGTCCGCCCCTTCTTCCACGGGGCGTACTAAAGCTTGAGTGACTAATTCTAGGTCTTGAGGATGGATTTTGGTGAGGAAGCTTTGATAGGTGCCGTCAAAGGAACCTGGGGGAAGACCAAAATTCGCTTCTGCGGTTGCGGAGAAAACAACTTTGCCGTTATGGATATTCCAGTCCCAGGTGCCCATGTGGGCAGCTTCTAGGGCTAACCTTAGTCGCTCCTCGCTCATTTGTGCCCGCTCAGTTTGCTGTCGCAATTCCTCTGTTGCTTGGCTAGCTTGGAGGACACGACGCACGCGCTGGCGCAGAACTGCCCAGTGAATCGGCTTGGTAATGTAATCGATGGCACCTGCCTCAAATGCTTGATCGACCGATTCTTGATCTTCAAGAGCCGTAATCATCAATACGGGTGTGTTCCGCGATCCTCTAGGGGGGCGACTTTTTTCAGCAGTTCCCGTCGCTGTAGGAGAATCGCCAAACTTCTCTCCACGAGAATCACCCTCTGGAAGGGTACGCAATAGATGACAGCAGGTAAAACCATCCATCACTGGCATCATGGCATCCAGCAGCACAATATCTGGGTGTAGGCGCGTGTAGGCGGCTAAACCTTCCTCTCCGTCGCTTGCTTCTGCTACCTCGTATCCGGCTTGTTCCATCGCTCGGCGAAGTTGAAGCCGCATGAATTTGTCGTCATCTACAACGAGGATGAGGGGAGTATGTTGATTAGCGTCGGTGGTGTTCATAGCTAATTTGGCTGGCGTTGAGAGTGCAAATCCGCCTTAACTTGTTCATACTCAGCTTCAAGCTGCGGCAATTTGTCTAATGCATTTTTAATATTTCCAGTCCGAGCCATGATTTCTAACTCTTTACAGAGTTGGGCGAGGGTTGTGGCACCTAGGGTGGCACTGCTTGACTTGAGGGTGTGAGCGGTGCGTTGCAACTGGGGTGCATTTGCTTGGGCAACTGCGATCGCGATCGCTTCCAAGAGTTTTGGTGCATCGTCGAGGTAGCAATCGATCATCTCTCCTAAAATCGCCTCGGCATCTTCACCGACCATTTTGCGAAATGATTGCAACACTTTGGCATCAATAGAAGTGCTGAGGACAGAGGGCTGAGGACTGAGTTGGGGAGTCGGAAGGGAGGGGTGTGGAGGTGACGGGATGACGGGGGGAATTCTTCTACTGTCGATAGAAGGACTGAGGACTGAGGGCTGAGGACTGAGTTGGGGAGTCGGAAGAGAGGGGTGCGGGGGTGACGGGATGACGGGGGAAATTCTCCCACTGTCTATTTCTGCCTCAGTCTGGACTAAGGCGCGATCGCTCTTGGCTTCGCTAACGTGCTGCTTCGCTAACAATCCTGGTTCCTCAGCCTCACTTAAAGGCTGACACTTGCTCAAAGCTTGGATGAGTTCCTCGGTTCGGATCGGTTTGCTTAGGTAGTCATCCATGCCTGCCTTTAGACATTCTTCCCGATCTCCTTGCATCGCATTCGCTGTCATGGCAATGATGCGGGGACGAGAAGCAGGCAACCATTCCCCAATGATGCGGCGAGTCGCTGTCAATCCATCCATTTCTGGCATCTGCACATCCATCAGTACCACGTCATAGGATTGGCGATGTAGAGCTTCTAGCACTTCTAATCCATTACTCGCAATATCTGCTCGATAGCCCATCTGTGATAGTAAATACAAGGCTACCTTTTGATTCACAATATTGTCTTCTGCTAACAGAATCCGCAGGGGAAATTGTGCCCCTCTTTGGGGATTGATTGCCGGTAGATTTGGGCGCGAGGGTTTCACCGGGATCGGCTGTTCGCCCAAGATATGGCTCAAGACATTATAGAGATGGGATTGTTTAACGGGTTTGGTGAGGAATGCCGCGAAATCGACGGCTTGGACATCATGACTCCTTTCTGGCCTGTCGATGGAGGTCAACACAATTAAGGGTAATTTTTCATAGTTAGGCAGCTGACGGATTTTAGCCGCTAAAGTCAGACCATCCATGTGTGGCATTTGCATATCCAGAATGGCGATATCAAACGGTTCCCCTAAGTTCAGCCAGTCGAGGGCTTCAAAACCAGATTCAGCCGCCCAAGTCAGCATTCCCCAAGATTGGGCTTGTAGCGTCAATATTTGGCGATTTGTAGCGTTATCATCCACGATTAGGAGCCGCTTTTCATCTAACTGAGGTTGAGGATTTTGAGAAGCGATCGCAGAGACATTGGGAGCTGATGCCGCAACAATGGTGAAATAAAAAGTAGAGCCTACGTCTGGATGAGGGCTGTTAGCGACCGAGAGCGTAGCAGGGGATGTAGGCCCTAGCGGTTTTGCCGCAACGCTTTCGCCTTCTTGAAGGGGAGAATGAAATTCAGGGTTGCTCTTTGCACCCGGAGCTTTTTTTATTGTAGGTTGCCAGTTAGAAGGAGGATTTCCCGCGATCGCTCCCATACTCTCGACCCACATCTGACCGCCCATCATTTCGCTCAGATGATTGCTAATCGCGAGTCCCAACCCGGTTCCCCCATACTGGCGAGTTGTGGAAGCATCGACTTGACTGAAAGATTTGAACAGGCGGTCTATCCGGTTGGCGGGAATCCCAATGCCGGTGTCTTTAACCGCAAATTGGATTTGGTAATCGGGCAATGCGTGGGTTGGCTCGTGACTGATTTCCGATTCTTCCTGAGCGATCGCCTCTTTTGCACTGACCGATACAATTACCTCTCCAGTTTGAGTAAACTTGACCGCATTACTAAGCAAATTCACTAAAATTTGGCGCAACCGGCTGGCATCTCCCACAATCGAGAGCGGGGTTCCCGGATGAATTAAATATGCTAATTCCAGATTTTTTTCGGCTGCTTTGAAAGCTAATAAATCGAGGGCTTCTTCAACACAAACTCGCAAATTAAAAGAATGCTTTTCTAATTCCAGCTTGCCTGACTCAATTTTAGAAAGGTCAAGAATGTCGTTGATTAGCGTTAGCAATGCATCGCCACTGCTTTGAGTTGTTTCCACAAAATCTCGCTGCTGAGGAGTTAACTCAGTGTTGAGTAGCAGTCCCGTCATGCCGATAATTGCATTCATCGGGGTGCGGATTTCGTGGCTCATATTGGCGAGGAATTGGCTCTTAATGCGAGTTGCTGCTTCAGCTGCTGCTTTTGCCTTTTCCAGTTCCAAATTCGCCTGGGATAATTCCTGAGTACGCTCGACGAGTGCCAGTTGCGCGAAATATCGCTCGGTAATATCATCGAATATCCAGAGGCGACCGGGCACGTCGTGTATCCGCGTCGCCGTGCTAGAGATACTTAGGGTTTTTGGCGTGTCGCCTTTGAACACCCAGATCCAGTTGCGAATGACTGCTTGAGGTTGGGAAAAAAACTTTGCTGCCTGCGCCACGATTTCCTGTTGATTATCAGCGCTCGTGCGTAGCAATGCCATCGCCTGAGCTAGCACGGGGGGTTCTACAGCCCCTGGGGTGAGTCCCAGTTGCTCGGCAGCGGCTTGATTGATCCACCCTTGCTCCCCACTTTCATCTACAAATACCACTCCCTGATGGATTGTCTCTAACATGGCACCGAAGCGGGCTTGTAGATTCTCCAGCCGCAAGGTGGTATCGCTGAACTGTAGAAGGGTGCGTAACTCGCCAAGTAGCGACTCAATAAATTGGCGCAGACGTGGGGAGATACTGGTCTGGCGATGCCAGATCAGCAAAATTGCACCGCTATGGGGCGCTGATAAAGTCGTGCCCCTACCGGGATACTGAAATGGAAGGATGGCGAGGGATTGAGTCCCTTTAGCGACCAAGACATGAGAAGCACCGGGAGTAGCGGGGTAGTTTGGATAGTAGAGACAGCGATTTTGAGCGATCGCTTTCTCAAACAAGGTGGGCGTTGTCAGTTGATCTGGCAGCGCCTGCTGGGGAATACACACCAAGGCTTCAGCGGTGACATCATCAAGTTGGCGTAGCGCGATCGCTGCGTCGGCACAAACAAACTCCCGCAGTAAGATCAGGGCTTGCCGGATCGGTATATCGGGAGAATTTCTGGTATCGGTATTAGTAAGAGTACTCAGCACCGATTGGGACGCCAACCGCCACTCGATTCCCCGCAGAAAAGAGCCTACAAATGTTCCGAACACAGCCACACTGCCCAGCTCAAGTGACTGGCGGGTTAGCCGCCAATCGCCATGTAGCAGTCCCAACAACAGAATACAAAGCCCTGCGGCGGGTGCGACTTGCACCGCTGGTAGGGGCAGTAGCGTGCATATTGTCAAGATGACTGGGGCGACCATCTGCATAGGCTTCCATCCATCCAGCACGCCCAGTCCTACGAAAAAGAGGGTTAGCCAGATTAGGACGGCTCTAAAGGTCGGTAGTCGGTCAGGAGGACAAAGCAGCAACCGCGATCGAAGAAGATTTAAGTTTAAGCGGCGATACATTGGGCAATTGCACTCGTTACCACGTCGGGAGCGCTGATATGCGGTAAGTGTCCTCTAGCAGCGATATTCATCAGCTTACCTTGAGGAATTTTATCTGCCATGTACTGACCAACTTCAGGCGGTACCGCAATATCATCGCTTGCCTGTAAAATCACAGTCGGTACATTCAATCGTGGTAAATCATCTCGGTGGTCAGACTGGAAAATCACTTTAGCGACCGCTTGCGCGATATCTGGACGGATAGCGGCTAGCGTATTAGCAAACTCCGCTGCCAATTCAGGTTTATCCTGAGTAGCCATTGCGATCGGCGCAAAACCGCTAGCCCAAGCATAGTAGTTGGTTGACATGGCTGCATAGAGTGTATCTAAGTCAGACTGCTCGAAGCCACCAACATATCCGTCATCGTTGAGATAACGGGGGGACGCATCCAGAAAGATCAGTTGGCTGAAGCAATCAGGCTCGACTAATGCTGCCAGTAAACTAACCATCCCACTGACCGAGTGCCCCACCAAGATGCTCTTGGTTAACTTTAACTCGGCACATAAATCCAGCAAATCCTCAGCATAGCTGTATAAGCTGCTGTAGCGGCGCGGACTATAGGCAGAAAAATCTGACTTACCTCCCCCTACATGGTCGAACAGCACAATGCGAAAATTAGGCGCGAAGGCTGCTACCTGATGTCGCCAAGCCGTCTGATCCGAGCCAAAACCGTGGGCAAAGATAATTGTCTGGCTGCCATCACCCAGCATCTGGACATTATTACGCTGCATGATGCTCGTTGCCATAAATAGTTACTCCTTCTCTTTATTACCTTAATCCAAGACAAAAACTGTACCGAAACCAAACTGAAAGACTTACCTCATTGAGGTTATATTTTAGCGTTCCCTAAAAGCTCAGATATGTAACAGCAGCCATGCGAGAAGCTGTCAATTACTATACCGACTTTCTTAACGCGGTTCCCAAGCCGGAACTAAAGACAATAACCTAACGATCCTTTAAATATTTTAGGTTGAAGCATACTAAACCTAATGTAAAAATAAACAGTAACGATAAAACGAACATAACTTAAGCTGACCCAATGACTAGATTACAGAATTTCGCTTGATTGTCTCCCCAACCCTTTGTTCTTCCAACTCTTTTCAGATGCTCAAGCTATCTATTCGTCTACTGTATTCCTTGAAATACAGAAAGCTTCAGTCCAAAGATAAATGAAACATATTTCCCGGTTCCCTGGACTCGTTTGCTAAAATTTATTTATACTCAAATACATAAAAATGTATAAAAACTTAATTATTTAAGACTGTTATGTTTTTCTATTATAAAATAATCACAACTAGCTTGAATAAAAATGCGGAATTATCAAACAAAAAAAATCTGGCAAGACCTCAAAAAGCAAATCCTAGAAGACCGCTCCGTTCTCGTTTTTAATGGTCTAGTGCTGTTACTGTTTCTGGGAATGACAGTCTATGTCAAAATGGCAGGCACCTACTACGGTTCAGACTACTATGCCAGAGTTAATTTCATAAAACTTCTATTTGCTGAACCTTTTCGTAAAGACATCCCTTACCTGGCTCTTTTCACTCACTTTTCAGAAATCCTCTGGTGCATCTCTTTAACGATCTGTTTATTTAGCTTTACCTTACTAAAAAGAATTCGTCATAGTCACAAAGGCGATCCATTTATCTTCTTCTCTGCGATCGCGCTGACTATCTTTCTATTGGATGATATATTTCGGCTCACGTTGACGCTGGATTTATTAGTGGGTATCCCAAAGGTAATTATGTATTCCCTATACGGTCTTGGTTTAGTGAGCTATATCGTTGCATTTTGGCGCAGAATATTATCAACACCCTATATTCTGTTGCTAGTCGGTTTTAGTTTATTTATAATCTCAGGTATGGCAGACTTATTGCCTATTAAGGGTGAAGGAACTCCAGTTATTTTAGAAGATGGAAGCAAAATATTAGGCTTAGTGAATATTATTCTCTATTTTTGGGACGTCTGCGAAAAAGAAGTGATGCGATCGCGCAACCTATCAAATGAATGAACTGCTTTATAACTATTTTTCCTTGTAAGGCTTATTTAGAATTGCTAGTTCAGTTTATATAAGCCAACTTCGCTACGAATTGATTTCGTTATAAATCGATAATTGAAGGCTTCTCTTATCCAAGAGCGAAGGCTTAACGTGATTCCCGCCTTAGCACCAAAGAAGGTGTCGAAACCTGTCTGATAAATATTTTCTCCATTTCCGATAATATAAACAGCACCTTCAAAGGGTAATTGCTTAAGTCTTTCTCCCTGCTTGATCTCGGTTAATTTATGAGAATCAAGGCGAATAAGAGAAGTTAGCTTGGCATCTTCCATCTTTTCAGGCAAATTATACAAATCGTACCGGACAATTCGGCAGCTTCCACACGATCTATTGAAAGCATATTTTTTGTAATATATGAGTTGGCTACCCTCCTGATATACATAGCCCTTATCTACAAACCATCCATTAGATTGAGGATGCTTATTAACAAATTCTGCCAAATACTTACTTACACAGTCATCGGCATCAATAGCATTATATGAGAGGGTTTTAGCTGTTGAGCATAGATGAAACCTGTCATCACTTTTTGCAACTTGTCTAAACACTTATATGCCAAATCAGGAGCTTTCTATTTCTCCATAGCCGCAGTTCTTTAAAGCTGGATTTGGCGGTGGTAAATCTACTTCAATGTAGGTAATGTGAGGATGATTAAACTCAATATTCTGCTTTTTGTGACAAACAATAATCGCCCTAAAATCTGGTGAAGTTTGATTGAGATTGACTTGATACATCTTTCAAATAACTTAAGAACGCGCTCCCAAGAATTTGAAGATTGGTGACTTCTGAGCGGTATAACAAAAACAATCATACTGACACCTTAAGAATTAATGCCATAAAGCATGGTCACAAAGACCCAACACTACTTTGAGATTGCTGAAAGCGTTTTGAATTCTGCCATCGAGCAGCCAACAAGACTCCCAGTAGTAAGATGCCGCCGAAGAAGTAATGAGAGATAAACACCCTGGATACTAAATAACTCAGAAATTGAGCATTTCCTGGTTTGAAGTAAGCCAGAGTATAGGTAACAGGCAACGATATCAATAAAATGCCTAATATTATTAGGCTAGACCAAAGCTGTTTATTAGGGACTGCTAATTTGTTGCCTAGATAGAGAGATAAAGGTAGTAGTAACAATAGATAGTAGTGAGTCCAAGAGATAGGACTTGTAAGCAGTGCTAAACAAAGGACAACAGAAAGCTCTAAATTTTCTTCTTCTAATGTGACAGGTTTTTTTGAGCGCCAGCAAATCCAAATAGTCGCACCAAACAGCAGTGAGAGCAATGCGTACCGCACCAGTTTGAACCCCAATCCTACCTCTAGAGGCAGCCACTTAGTAAGACCACCGTCAGTTAGCAAACGAGCTAAGAAGCTATCAAGTGACTGACTGTTGTAGGCGGCGATTGGCTTTCCAGCGTAAGGCTGAATGCACATCTCAAACCAAGTCTGATGTAAATCGAAACCGAACAAAAGGATTGATGCTCCGACAATTGCCAGTAGCGCTGCACTAAACCCCGCCACTACTCGCCATCGACTTCTCATTACAAAGTAAACACCAAAAAGGAACAAGGGAATTTTAATCAAAGCAGCGATCGCTAAGAGCGCACCCGTCCAAATTTCGCGTTTAGCCTGGATGCAAAAAAAAGCTGCGATTAGCAACAACAAGACAAAATGAGTCGAATTTCCTTCTCGCAAATTGTAATAAAGAGGACCATTGATCGCAAATAGTCCGAGTAGGGCGATTTTTTGTTTTTCGGTTGTTAGTTCGCCTAGCTTGATTAGTAAATAGTAAGTGAAGAGAATCGCAATGCCACTTAAAAACATCAGCAAAATGTGGGCATTTTGCTTACTTAACAATGAAAAAGGAGTAAATAAATAGGCAATTATTGGAATATTTACAAAAGTCCCAGCCGGACAATCAGGTTGTCCTAAGCAATTTTTATCTGGTAGGTATAAATTTGGGGGATTTTCTAGTACAAGACGACCCGCTGGGTAATAAGCTTTGTCAAAGTCAGCAAATAAATTTTGTGCAGGTGGATTAGAAATATTCCATAAAAATAGCATCATAAGTAAGACAGGGAATCCATAGCCTAACCATAAATTCCATCGCTTTTTTAAGTATTTATCAGCAAGGCTATTTAGCCCAACTGCCCCTAAGATTAAAAGAATGAAAATCAAGTAATTTTTCATAGAAAACCTGATTTAACTCCTATAAATGCTATAAAAAGTTCTGAAGATAAGGTCAGACAAATGATATCTCAGCTCGTGAAAACATAAAGTTGAGGATTATGACGCCTATTAAGCCTTTGGTTATTACCCAAATGTGTCTTTGATTCTATGAACCTGAAGGAAATTTAAGCTTTTCTCAAAGGTCGAATGTTGATGTCAGTTACTTCGGCGGTGCGGGGCAAACTGAGGGCATTGAGTACCACGGCGGCTACATCTTCTGGTTGCAGCAAGCGATCTGGCTGGTATTCTCGACCCTCCATCTCTTGAACCGATGCTTGCATGGGACTAGCAGTGCGTCCGGGGTAGATACTGAGAACGCGCACGCCATCTGCGTTGACTTCTTCTCGCAGACTGTCAGCGATCGCTTTCAGTGCATGCTTGGTTGCAGCATATTGTCCCACCCCGCCTCTGGCATTCAAACCCACGGTCGAGTTGAGGAAAGCGATCTGACCCTGACGAACTGTTAGCATCGGCAATAAGGCTTGTGTCAGCGCATAAGGAGCGCGAACATTGACACGGTACTGCCAGTCAAAGTCTTCCAGAGAGGCAGTTTTCATGTGTCCTAAGGTGATGACACCAGCACTATGAACGAGCAGATCAACATTTCCTACATCTTGCTCAAGCCGAGTTTTTAGCTTCTGAATGTCTTCGTCTAGCGTCAGATCAACTTGATAAAGCAGAACTTTGGATGCAGTTGCTCTGGCAGTTTCGGCAACTGCCTCTAGCGCTTCTAAATTACGTCCCACCAGGCAAAGCGTGACTCGTTGCTCTGCCAAACCGAGAGCGATCGCTTTGCCAATTCCGCTACTAGCTCCCGTTACAACTGCAATTTGGTCTTTTAAGGCTGACATTCAATTTTGGATGCAAGGATTTAGATTAATCTCAGCTGACGGCTGCTGATTTCAAACACTCTTTCAATAAATCATGTTCTAGTAAAGCATCTGCTGCTCTTTTAATCTCATCAAATGCTAAACCCGACCTGTCTGCTATGTCTAGCAAGGTATGATTGCCATCGGCTAAATTCAAAACCCACAAAATTGCCATTTCATTCAGTGCCCCCTCTTTCTGCCCGCCAATTCCTTTATATAGACCCCTTTTTCCCAGTCTCGGCTCGCATTTAGGATTTTGATTTAAGTAAGTCCCATTGCCTTCCAAAACGTGGAAAATTGACAAACATTTAGAGAATGAGTCAGCCAGATATTGCGGTTGCACAAAATCTAGATTATCTGCCGATGTGTGGTATTCGGGAAACTCACCGTGCTGCGATCGCATAAAACAACCCACAGCCAGATTGAACCCCGGCGAACAATACTGCCGCTCATCGTAGCCATAGGGGAAGAAATCTATAATCTCATGCTCTTGCCCCGAATGCTTTAAAACGTGAAGGCTGGCTCTATCGATTTGGGCATCACCTTGGCGGCTTCTCTTATAAGTAACTTTGCCTGGATCTCCCACACATGTTAGTACCAATCCGTGTTTAATTTTTTGGGATTGGGCTTCATTTAAACACAGCCAAGTAATGGAACCAATCGTTCCCGGAATAAATAGAAATCGGTAAGAGTATCTCAGAGAAATCGAGCTGAGATGTTTTGCTAAATAGGCACTTAGAGCGATGCCCGATAGATTATCGTCGCAGAGAGATGGATGACAAGCATGGCAGGAGATTAAAACTTCGTCTGGGCTTTCTCCCTTGATGTAATACTCGCCATAAGTCAGGCTTCCCGGTTCTAAAGATGAATCAATGCAGACTTCATATTCTTCATCTTTTAGTTCTAAAAATTGCTTGTGGCTCAAACAAAAGCCCCAAGTTTCTTTATAATAAGAAGTCCGATAAGGAATCCACTCAGGAGTATCTGGTAGGGTAAACAGGTGTTCTTTCAGTTCCTGAAAGGGCATTTTTTTCCGAACCGGCACGCTGTAATTGACAACATGCAAGTTAGATTTTTGGAAGTCTACGACTCGCTCACCTTGGGAATTTTTGATGTAGGCATCTTTAATGTTCCACTCCTTCGGAACCGTCCAGTCGAACACTTCCGTTCCCGTCGGTACCTCGTGAATTTCTAAAGGAATGAGTTCTTGAATAATCTTGAGAGTTTCTCGAAAGCCATTTCCTGTAATACTGCGGCAAATCGGATATAGCTTTGAGATCACCTGGTACATCTCGTTGCCAATCTCATTAGGGTTAAGAACTCTCTTCAGATCGGTGAGGTTCACAGCTTTAAGCCTCTTTTGCAAAAAATCAAGGGCAACTCGAACGTCCTTAATACTAGCTTCAGCACCCGTAAAGTTAGCACTGATTTTAGCGACCTTTACAGGGTTGTTAATTGCTGCATCAGATGGCAATACATCTGAGTCGGTCATTTCAGCTCTCGGCGATCCCCCCCATTGCCTTTTAAAAAGGGATTGGGGGAGATCCTAAACCGAAGAGGGCATCATCTGGATCTGGAAGTGTTCGCTGAATGCTCGTTAACTTCTAACGAACAGAGTTTAGGACTTCCGCTGGAGGTTGGAACACAAGCCCCTCCTCACTGGGTGGTGGCTCGTTTTCGTAGAGCGCAATGATGTCATCAGGAATGCGAGCGAGATCGCTACCCCGCATGAGTTCTCTGAGCGTAGTGCCCTGAGGCGCGGAGTCGAGATTCGGTGCGCCGTCCTTAGCGATAACATCGTCGAGGTGTACGGTTCTGAAGTCGATGCTAAAGCGCGTGCGTCCGGAGGTGTTGGGCACTGTCCAATGCAGCTGTGCGCCAGAGAAGAGGATGATTCCGCCTGGTTTGGTAACGACTCGGATCTGCGGATCGAGATCGACGTGTTCTAATGGGCGGGGCTGCTTCCGGGTATCTTTCTTGATGTGCTGGGCGGCGTTTTTCCGCCCCTCTCGGTTCCACTCATAGTGGTTGTACTCGCTAGAGCCATTTTTTACTGGCTGGCTCCAGTAGCGGGGCTGAAATGCCATCGAACTCTCGGATTCATAGTCGTAGATGGGAAGCCACCAGTTCATCTGGCAGAGGGGAGCGGCGTACCAGGTATCACGATGCGGGTGCAGCGGATAAGCAACCCCTGCGTTGAGGTAGGTGCCATCACACACAACCCTCATGCGCGGAACGTCGAAATAGGTTTTGTTCATTTCGCAGCCAAGATCCTCTAGCAGTTCCCGAATCAGCTGCTTTGACTTGGGGTGATGGATAAATCTGGGCTTGAGCGGAGCGACAATCTCCACAAACTTTTCGACGGGGAGGCTAAATTGTGCTTCTCGTGGATCTAGAGAACCAAACGCTTCTTGGGTGAGTTCGCGAGCTAATTCGCACAGCGCGATCGCACTTGGACGGGGTGAGAAGACGAAAATCTGTCCGTTGAAAAGATGTTTTCGCCTCACCTCATCGTTAACATCAGAATCGAAAAAGATTGTGTTCACTTTGCTATTTCCTTAAGGGTTGTAGCGCTCCATTCACTCTACATTATCCAAACATTGAGCGGGTAGTTCTGTATCGAACAACTCGCTCAATAGTTAGAAAAAAATTATGCCCCGACAAGAACATAAGAGCTGAACAAAGGCCAGGATAAATCTTTTTCGGAAATTTCACTGACGGGTAAGGGCCATTCAATCCCCAGGATGGGGTCGTCATAGTGCAGCCCGCGCTCATACCCTGGTGTATAAAACTCGCTCATCTGATATACCACTTCGGCGTCATCGGTTAGGGTTTGGAAACCGTGGGCAAACATTTCAGGAATATACAGGGCACGTCGGTTTTCAGCGGTTAGTTCGATGCCAACATGACACAAATACGTGGGCGATTCTGGACGCATATCGACGATTGCATCGTATATGGCACCACGGGTACAGCGAACTAATTTTGTTTCGCTGGCGGGGGCTGCTTGATAATGCATACCCCGCAACGTCCCTTTTTTGTAGTTCACGGATAGGTTGCATTGGGCAACGTTTGGCTTTAATCCACGATCTGCAAATTCATTGGCACAAAAAGTCCGAGCAAATAATCCTCGATTATCTTCTCGTTGCTCTATGTCAATAATAAAGGCACCCTTGAGTTTGGTTTCGGTGAATATCATAGGTAAACTTGCACTTCTGGAATTGGGACTACAAATTTGCCTCCCCACTCTCGAATAAATGCCATCTGCTGCATAATTTCCTCTTTGAGGTTCCAAGGCAAAATTAGCAGGTAGTCAGGCTGTTTTTCGCGGATTTCGTCGGGGTTGAGGACGGGGATATGAGTGCCGGGTAGAAAGGTTCCTTGCTTGTGAGGGCTGCGATCTACCGTAAAATCAACAAAGTCTGTGCGAACTCCACAATAATTTAGGAGGGTATTGCCTTTGGCTGGGGCACCATACCCTGCGATCGCTTTCCCTTGTTGTTTCGCTTCAATCAAAAAAGTCAGTAGCTTGCGCTTGGTTTCTTTGACTTTTTCTCCAAAGGTCAGATAGGTGTCTATCTTATCTAAGCCTGCCTGGGTTTCCTTGGATTTTAATTGATTGACGCGATCGCTCATGGCTGGCTCAGCCGCATTGTCATGCTTGCCGTAAATTCGCAGCGAACCGCCGTGAGTCGGGATTTCTTCGACATCAAATAAGGTCAAACCGTGAGCGGCAAAGATTTTTTCGACGGTTAAGAAGGAGAAGTAGGAAAAATGCTCATGATAAATTGTGTCAAACTGATTTTGCTGCATCAGCTGTAACAAATGGGGAAATTCCATTGTCAAGATGCCATCTGGCTTCAAGGCTATCTTCATTCCCGCTACAAAATCATTCACATCCGGAACGTGGGCGAGGACGTTGTTGCCCAACAACAGATTGGCTTGCTTCCCCTCTGCTGCCAGTTCCTTAGCTGTTTCCACCCCAAAGAACTTGACTAAGCTGGGAATTCCTTTTTCCTCTGCGACTTTTGCTACATTTGCCGCTGGTTCGATTCCTAAAACCGGGATTCCCTTTTCATGGAAATACTGCAACAGGTAGCCGTCATTACTAGCAATTTCAATGACTTGATGATTTTTGTCAAACCCAAACCTTTCTACCATCAAGTCCGTGTAAGCTTTGGCATGACGCAACCAACTGTCTGAGTAAGAAGAAAAGTAAGCGTAGTCTCCATCCCCAAAGATATGATCGGGAGATTCAAACTCTTCTAGCTGCACCAAAAGGCAACTTTCGCAAACATAGGCATGAAGTGGGTAGCTTTTTTCTGCCCGACGCAGCTGTTCTGGTGTTAGGTAGTCATTGGCAATGGGTGACATCCCTAGATCGGCAAAGGTATGCTCAAGGGATTTGCTGCAAAAACGACACTTAGCGATCGCCATGATTTAATAACTCCTTACTCCAGAAAAAATCTCGATCAATTTGTTGGGTGCGAATCAGGTACTCTAGCTGCTTCAAGCGAGTGAAACCTCGGAACAAGAAGATGTCTTCAGTCAGATCAATCTGCTTGAACAAATCGAATAACTGCTGGGCACCCCGTCGGGCATCCCATTCACACTTAAATCCCGGTAGGGTTTTGTTAATCTTCTCGAAAGAAACTCGATAGCTGCGGTTGTCCGAGCCATTTTCTCCAAAGGTTAACTGGCATCCTTGGAAGACTGAGGCAATAATTTCCGCAATTTCTTTAACTCGATAGTTATGAGCGGTGTCCCCGACGTTAAAAATTTGGTTGTGAACAATGTCGCGAGGTGCTTCTAGGGTACAGATAATTGCCTTACAGATATCAAGGGCATGAACCAACGGACGCCAGGGAGTTCCGTCACTGATCATCTTGATTTCTTTCGTTGTCCAAGCTAAGCCCGCCAAGTTGTTTAAAACAATATCAAAACGCATTCTCGGAGATGCCCCAAAAGCGGTGGCATTTCGCAGAAAGGTCGGAGAAAAATCGTCATCGGCGAGTGGCTTAACATCTCGTTCTACGAAGGTTTTACATTCCGCATAAGCAGTTTGGGGATTGACAGGAGACTCTTCAGTCACATCGTCCTTTGTTGCTACGCCGTAGACGCTGCAAGAAGACATATAAACGAAGCGCCGCACACCCGCTGCCTTCGCGAGATTGGCAAGGCGAACTGAACCTTTATGGTTAATGTCGTAGGTGATATTGGGTGAGAGTTGTCCGGCGGGATCGTTGGAAAGTTCTGCCATATGAACAATTGCCTCGACCCCCTCTAAGTCTTCTGGTGTGATGTGCCGCAAATCTTTGTTAAGGGTTTTGGCAGTTAAATCGGTGGCGTTATACAGCCAACCTACTTTGTAGAAGCCGGTGTCTACCCCAATCACTTCGTGTCCGCGTTTCATCAAAAGGGGCGCGAGTAACGAGCCGAGATAGCCTTCTGTTCCTGTTACTAATACTTTCATTCGTTCAATTCCTAAACGCTAACAGTTGTTTGTAGGGGTTGGGGTTCCGGAATTTGCTCTACGATTGCTTTGCCAATTTCCAGGGAAGAGGTAGCCGCGGGGGAAGGCGCATTGCAAACGTGGACAGAGCGATCGCCTTTAACAATTAAAAAGTCGTCTACTAACTTGCCATCGTTCATCAAAGCTTGAGCGCGAACCCCAGCGTGGGTGGGAATTAGGTCATCCGACTGCACTTCCGGAATCAGCCTTTGCAAGCTACGCACAAAGGCGGCTTTACTGAAGGAACGAATAATTTCCTGAATGCCTTCGTCGGCGTGTTTTGCTGCCAATTTCCAGAAACCGGGATAAGTCATCACTTCCGCAAAATCCCGCAGATTAAAGTCTGTCTTTTTGTAGCCTTCACGCTTGAGGCTGAGAACAGCATTGGGTCCTGCGTGGACGCTTCCATCAATCATCCGGGTGAAATGAACGCCTAGGAAGGGAAAATCTGGGTTAGGAACCGGATAAATCAGGGTTTTGACGAGATAGCGTTTTTGTGGCGTGAGTTCGTAGTATTCTCCCCGGAAAGGGACGATTTTCGCTTGTGGATCGACGTTTCCTAATTTGGCAACGCGATCGCTATGCAGTCCGGCACAATTGATGACAAAGCGCGTTTCAAACGTGCCGTTATTTGTCTCAAGTACCTGATTCTCCCCCGTTCCAACAATTTTCTCAACTTTGGTATTGAGGCGAAGTTCTCCACCTTGGGCTTCAACTAGCTCAGCATATTTCCGAGCCACCTGCTTGTAATCGGCAATCCCGGTTGCGTACACCCGAATACCCGCGATACAGGCGACATGAGGTTCAATTTCTTTGACTTCCTCTGCACTAATCTTGCTAATCCTTAACCCATTTTCCAAGCCGCGTTGATAGAGGCTTTCTAATCGTGGCAGCTCTTTTTCCTCCGTTGCCACAATTACTTTGCCGCAGACTTCGTGTGCAATGCCATGCTCTCGGCAGAATTCTACCATTGAGCGGCTTCCTTCTCGGCAAAATTTAGCTTTGAAACTTCCTGGTTTGTAATAAATGCCAGCGTGAATCACGCCACTATTATTGCCGGTTTGATGATACGCCCACTGGCTCTCTTTTTCCAGCACCACTATACGGGCAGAGGGATAGCGTTTGCCCAAAGCCATTGCTGTAGAAAGTCCAACAATCCCGCCGCCAATAATTGCAAAATCATACATAAGAATTTTTGCCCCTGCAACTGAAATGGATGAGTGTTTATCCTAAAAATTTGTTACCAAACTTTCCAAGGAGCATTCCCACTCTTCCAAAGTTCTTCTAGGTAGTTCTTATCTCGTAAAGTATCCATTGGTTGCCAAAAACCAGGATGTCTGTAAGCAGCCAGATGTCCATCTTGAGATAATTTTTTCAGGGGTTCTTGCTCCCAAATTGTCGAGTCATCTTCAATATAATCAATGACTTCCGGCTCTAGAACAAAGTAACCCCCATTAATCCAAGCACCATCCCCTTCAGGCTTCTCCCGAAAAGTGGTAATTTTATGTTGATCGGGTTCTAAAGAAATCGCTCCAAAACGTCCCGGTGGCTGAGTTGCAGTCAAGGTTGCTAAACACTTTTGCTCTCGATGAAAGTCTATTAGCTCTTGAATATTGACATTCGCTACGCCATCTCCATAAGTAAAGCAAAAGGTTTGATTCCCAATATGCTCTCTAACTCGCTTTAAGCGTCCTCCGGTCATCGTTTGATCTCCGGTATCTACCAACGTGACTCGCCAGGGTTCGGCATAGCCACAATGCACATTCATTTGGTTAAACCGCATATCAAACGTGACATCGGACATATGTAAGAAGTAGTTGGCAAAATACTCCTTAATTACGTAGCCTTTATAACCACAGCAGATAATGAAATCGTTGATTCCATAAGCTGCGTAAATTTTCATAATATGCCACAGTACAGGTCGTCCACCAATTTCCACCATCGGCTTTGGTTTGATTGTGGTTTCTTCCGTGAGTCGAGTTCCAAGCCCTCCAGCTAGTATCACTGCTTTCATGCGATCGCCTCTTTATTTCATGAAAATGAATCTATACCTTTAGATAGATTCATGTATAATAGAAATGTATTCTTAGTCGAAAAAATCAATTTTCTCTAATTAAATATTCTAAGCGGAAAATACTGAGATATCTGTAAAGATACAGTAAACAAATAGAGGGTCTTTATTAAAACTTTAAAAAGTTGATCCTCTAGTAGTTTTAAATTTTTAACTCATAAAAACAGCAAAAAAATCGCAAAATCGACTAATTTTGCGATTCGAGCTTGTAGGCTAGAGCAGTAGCCTAGAAGGTTGCCGATAGAATACTAACTATGTTATTGAAGACAATCTGCCAAAAGCGATCGCGCAAATTCCACTGATCATCAATCCCACTCCCACCCAATCAACCGGAGAAACTTTCTCCCTGAGAATAACTGCTCCGGCAATCGTCGTTGCTACCACCGTTAAGCCAATCACCACTGGATAAGCAACTGATAAATTAAACTTCCCCAAAACTAAAATATAGAAAACTGTACTGAGACCATAAACTAAAATCCCACCCAGCAAGTAAAGATTTAAGGGATTTTGACCGGCTCCCAATTTTAACAATGTTTGTGCGAGAGTATTTAAGCCAACGGTCAGCAAGATTAAAAAAGGAAATAGAAGATTAGCTAACATAAACAACGACACTTTCTTGGATATTCAGCTTGCTTAAGCCATCGCTTAATAAAAAGAATCAAAATCCCAAAGCTCGCGGTCGTTAGGCCACGGTGTTTGGACTCGTTTTCCCAGGAGTTTTTCCCACCATCGAAAGGGATGAGGAAGCGTGGCAACTTGGATGCTCGCACAGCCGCTTAGCCATGCCCCTAACACATCTGTATGACGGCTATCACCAATAACGACAACTTGTTTTGGTTTAAGCCGCATATATTTGATGGCTTTACGGAAGGCAAAAGGAAAGGGTTTCTTGGCTGGGTTGATTGCTGGAATCTCTAAACGATGGGACCAAGCTTTTACCCGATACCGGCGCTTGCCATTCGAGAGAATGAAAAATTGAAATCCTTGTAATTTTGCCTGTTCGATCCAAGCTTCGGCACCAGGAGACACGTAGCGATCGTCTTCAGAAACAATGGTGTTGTCTAAATCGATAATAATCCCTTGAATTCCGCAAAGCTTTAGCCAGTCAAGCTCTATGGCTGCCAAGCTGTACGCCTCTCTCGGAAAACTGTAAGGCCCCTGGTTGACAGCCGGTTTTTTAGATTTTTGTTTAACAGAGCGGGAAAAGAACAGAGACACTCGGTTTAACATTTGGTCATTTCACTCACAGCCACAACAAGTTCAGCCACAACAAGTTCAGAGACTAACAACTCAAAAATTACTCGATTAGCCCTTGACGTTTCAGGAATAGAATGACAAAGCTGGTAACGATCCAAGAGAGTACCGTCAGGAGAATCGGCACGTCTTTTAATAAAATTTCCTCCGGACGCTCAGTTTGTCCTCCTTCGTCATCGATATCACTTCTCCGAGCGATTTCTTGCGGATCGCTCAGTAGCTGATAGCGAAAAACCCCGTATAAAACAAAGGGTAATGTAAGTAACATCCAAGGTGTTGATGCTCCACGAACTTGAGGTCCGGAACTCCAGATCGCGTAGGTCATGACTGCGCCGGTTGTCACCGTATTTTCCATGCGGCTGAGTAGAGGCAACGAGTAGCGCTTCAGTACAGACCGGGTCTTGCCACCTCTAATTGACAATAGCCGCAGTTCTGCTTTGCGCTTTTCCACACCCAGAAACAAAGCCAGCATAGCAGTACACAGGAGAAACCAGGGGGATAAAACAATGTTTGTTGCAGCAGCACCTGCATAGGCTCGCAAGACAAAACCCATTGCGATCGCAATAATATCCAAAATCACAGTCCGCTTCAGCCGCAGGTTGTAGGCAATTTGCAGCAGTGCGTATGCGGTGATGGTTGCTCCCAAGTAGGGCGATCGCAACCAGCCGACAATTAAACCAGTACCCAGCAAACAGACTGCCATTACCATCGCCACTGGTACGCTGACTAAGCCTGCGGCAATGGGTCGCTTACTCTTGACTGGATGTAGACGGTCAGCTTCTACATCTGCAATGTCATTGAGTAGATAGAAGCTACTCGAAGTCAAACAGAACAAAGCAAACGCCAGTAAAGAGCCTAGCAAAGATTCCAGATTAATACTGAAAGCAAACAAGGGCGCTGCAAAAACAATCAGATTTTTTGTCCACTGGCGTGGTCTTAAAGCTTTAATATAAGGAAATTTTATAGAATTATCAGCTAGCTTAGTTGAATTTTGTTTATCACTAGGAAATCCGGGAATTTTCATTTGCTTTTAAACCTTTTTTCTGATAGAAATAATTTTTTTAGGAAGATTCACTGCAAAACTTCGTTTTAAAGTAACCCAGCTTGTAGTAAATACTACAGTCAACAACACCACGGTTTAAATGACTTTTATTCCCAAGCTGTGGATGCATCTGTATGTAGTCAATGATTTCCGCCTTTAGGACTTAATACCCACTTTACTCTCCTAAGTACCAAGTCCTCCAGTAAGCAGCGCTGCTTTCATGCAATAACCTCGTAATTCTCACAGAGAGTAGCTTTTTTATCTAGATGTACCAGTTTAAGCCGAGATTAAATAAGAAAAAATTTAATCGCTTATTCCGTAATGATTTTAGTCGAAAAATCGTTAATAAACTATCAAGACTCCATAAATATGCATTCTTTTATATAAAGATTTGGCAAAGAAGGCAATTTCTCACCTAACTTCCTAATTTGGTAAGAGCATCCGAGAAAAATACGCAGGTAAGTTGCACAATCGTTGATAACTAGTTATGTTAAGTAGGCTCTGATAATTTTAAAGGTTATTTGCAGCAGTTCACTACTAATTATTACTACTCCATAACTACGTTATTTTGAGGGTTATCGTTACTCTCATTTATCTCATATTTCGTACCCCTTAAAATGTATAGACATACTAAAACCATCAAACCGCCAGCCAGTAGATAAGACAGAAAAATGTTTAAGGGGAGAAAAGCTATTTTTTTGTACGCTAAATCCTTAGCGATCGCAAAATAATTACTGGTTAAGAAATAACTTATAGCCAGGAAATAAATCGTAAACTTTCCTAATACTTTTTTGGTTAATAAATAAGGAAGTAAAAAAGCATAAATTGGCAAAAGAATCCCATAATGATGTTCCCAAGCAATTGGAGAAGCAATTGTAGAGGTTAATGCAATAATAGAGAAATCCGTGATACTTCCTTTCTCACTCGTTAGCATTGGCAAGAATAGAGCCGCTGAAATTAAAGCGATTGAACTTAGTACTGTTCCCAAGTAAACCCAAGGGTTATAGGGCGGGAAAGAATTATGATTAAAGTTAAGAATGGGATCGTTAAATAGCAATCTATTTAAAACACCATTAATTGATTGGTTTGTAAAAAAAGTTTCGCCGTGCTTGGAAATAAATGATAATACGCTTAAGTAGTTAACATGATCTGCAAAGCCGATTAAGGATATTGAAACTATCAATCCAAGCAAGCTTGTGGCGATAAATCCCAGAGTAAAGCTCCATTGCTTACGCAAAATTCCCCATATCAAAATCAGAGCATACTGGGGCTTAATCAGGCACATTATTCCTCCTAAAATGCCTGCGATTTTTTTCCTATCTGTCATCCAACACCAAAAAAGCACAGCAAACAAAGCATTAAGCCAACACTGAATTTGCCCTAATGTATAGGCTTTCACTACTGGGTAAAAACTCAAACTTAAACAAACTAGGAAAAAATTGATAGCAATTCGCTCGAATCTGGATATGGCTACGTTTTCTTTCCATTTGTATTTTTTTAAACTTAAATTAAATATTTGAATAACAAAAAAAATCGTTAAAATAATAAAATTCCATGAAATAAATTTTAAATTATTAAATATGGATAATCCAATATTTCCTAGAAATTCCTCAACTACATTTGTTTTTAGAAAATAGAAGACTAGCAGAGAGCTAGGGGGATACTGAAATTTTGTTTGTTCTTCAAAAAAAACCTTAGAGTATAATAATTGCTGATGCTCGGATTGAATATAGTTGAACGCTTCTAGCATGGGTTCCCATGAATCATTGATGGTTCGCCCGTACCGCAAGAAGATTTCAGTTCTAGATAATCCTAGGTCTTTCCACTCTGTAGAAAACAGGGTTATTAATATAAAATTAACGACGACAACATTAGCAAACGTAAAGAGCAAGAGGTTTCGAGTTAAAGGATTTAATCTTCGCCAATAGTTCAGTAAATTGACTAAAATAAGCGAAAAATACATATGCTTCTTCTATACTCCTTGATTAGATTTGAATTTGAGATTTTTGTTAGTTCGCTTTTTTAGCCCTATTAACTCCTTTAATCAGTTCAAGCTAGCTTACAGCAAATTCGCAATACTTAAATATGCCCTATCTTGACTACGAAACTCGTTATACTTTGTTCAAGCTTAAATTTGATTGTTGATACAAGGAAACTAACGTGTCAACGAATTGTGCATTGTTTAAAAGTTGGGTGATTACAAACAGTAATAACAAGGCATTTGATACTTTTGAGCTAATCCCTTCTGCATGACTATAGAATTTTAGAGAAAGAGCCATCCAACTCAATACTAAAAAAGTCCAATTCGGAGTAAACAAGAACAGCTCATAGTCTTTTCCATAAATATTATGTAGTAAAAAATTAAATAAAATACAAAAAATTAAACTCCTCATTATCGGCATTTTATCGGCGCGAAACTTAATAAAGGCATAAAGACTCCAAAGGAGTAAAACTGTCCACAGCAAAAAAGCGATAATGCCTGGTATATAAAGTGCTGTAATAGATGGAGGATCGAAGTTCACCCAAGGTGCAGGTGCAGAATTAAGTTTTACCCAAGAAGGTGGGTTATCTTCAATAGTTCTCCATATATGCGGCTTAATGGCAATAAAATTGAATATAAAAATATATCCTAGCAATTTTAGGATTCTCGAAAAAATACTGCTAGATTGATCGGGCAAATTTACATAATCTCCCTCTTTAGAGTAATAACTTCCTGGAATAAAAAATAGATCGACACTTGGATATATCAACTTCTGCAAGAGGTTCAAAGCAATAGCACCAGACAAAACTAACCCGATGAAAATAATCAGTTTTGTAAAAACTTTTTTATTAAACCTACCCTGATAGATGCTGAAAAAATAGGCAATAATCCCCTGCACTACGTTACTTATTACCATGCCGAGCGCAAAAATAGTTGCTGGAACCATGTAGATTAAGCTGCCTGGGTAAGCAACTGCCAGCAAATAAATAATAATCAGACTACAGGCAGCAAAAATAAACGTATCGGGAACCGAGCTGAAAAATATATGAGAGGTAGATAATCCTAAGATAGCTGAGTAGAGAATGGCGTGAAAAGGCTTAAACCCCAGTTTCTGGAAAAAAACTAAGGTTAAAACAACGCACACAGCTCCAAAAAAGGTACTAAATAGTATGCCAACAATTTCCCCAGAACCAATTATTTTTTTGAGTAAAAATCCTAGAGGATTAAAGACAAGAATAAATAAAGGATGAGTATGAGTGCGCCAAAAATTAATTTTATACGTGGTTAGTTGAGTAATAACTCGATGATAATCTGAATGAAATAGTAAGTCGGAACGCTTGACTCCAAGTACTCCGGTAAAAAAAAGAGACAAACTGGAGAAAAGGTAAAGTATCCAAAAGGTTAGAAATGTTCCAACTCTAATTCTTGAAAACATTTAAGATTCTGTCCTGTATCTCAGACAATAATTGCAATTCTTAGAAGGCTAAAATCCGGTACTTGACGCAACCTTGTAAACGTCCTATGCGCCAAGCCAAATCTTTTACCCATTTACTACGGGTTTCCTTAATGAATACTTCTTTTGGAAGGCGCTTTAACAAGTGCAACCAAGCTTTTCCACTGGTCTTCCATGAAAGCTGGGGCATACCCAAGGGTTGATACTTTTTATATAGAAAAACATCATACTCTCCCCACAGGCGTGCCTGCTTGTACATACCGTTCAGAGTGCTGCGGAGCCGGTAATGAACAACTGCGTCTTTTACAAAGTGAAGTTTTATCCCGGCAAGTTGGAGCCGCCAACAATAGTCTACATCTTGCAGTCGGATCATGTTTTCATCAAAACCGCCGATAGATTCATGCAGAGAGCGTTTAACACCAAGATTGCAGCTACCTGCAAAGGGCAGATAAGGAGGATATTTGTATTCAAGAAGCTCATTTCGCTGCTTAAGTGTATAAACTTTTTGTACCCAAGGCTCGTTAAGCTTTTGATATTCAAGGCGACCTGCTACGAATTCATACTTCGAGAGCGCTTCCCCCATAGCAGCAACCCATCCAGGAGCCACTTCGTCGTCAGCATCGCAGAACACCAGTGCGTCGCCAGTCGCCGCTTTTGCAGCCGTATTACGTGCAAAGGAACGCCCTTGCTGTTTAGATGAATCAACGATGCGGAGATTGGGTAACCGTTCTTTATATTGTTCCACAATTGCTAGTGAATCGTCAGTGGAGCCGTTATCGGAGATAATTAATTCCCATGAGTCAAAGTAGTCTTGGTTTGCCAATGCTTCAAGTTGAATCGCAAGGGTATCTGCTGCATTAAAACAGGGAATAATAATACTTAACTTCATAAATCAATCTTCCGCTTCGCACCCGTATCTATATTAAGTAATTTTATGTACTGGCTACTTAATATATTTGACACCTATTCTCTTTGCAAGTCATCTTCAACTTTATCTAAGACTTTAGTCACAACCTCCTGATATCGAGTTAGGCTAAAAGTATTCAACGCTTTCAGGCGAGTCTGTTCCCAGTCCACAGGAGGGGCTGTACCATTGACGATCGTAAGAATTGTTTGAGCGATTGATTCACCTGTCGGTTCGCAAGTCCAAAAGTCTACTTCTGGGTCGAAGAATTCTTTTAAACCAGGAAAGTTCATATTCAAGGTTGGTATTCCCATTGCAAGGGATTCGACTAATTTATTGGGGGTTGCACTATTACGCGCCCTTTCGTTATTACCAAATACACCTAAGGCTAGGTCGCAATTTTCTACTAAATATTTAGGTAGAGAGCCATCAGAAAACTTTAAATCTTTTCTAAGAAAAACGCGATCGCTTAGTTCCTCTTGCTTGATTTTCTTTTCGTAGGCATGAAACCGTTCTGCATATCCAGATCCATAAGCACCAAATAAATTGCAAGTAAACGGTATCTCTTTTTCCTTTAAAATTTTCATGGCTTGTAATATATTATCTACTCCGTGTAGAGGAAGAATTGTTCCCCACCAGCAGATATTTAGGATACCATCCCCCATAAATTGTCTTTTAAGGCTTAGTCTAGATTCGGTAAATAAAGGAGCAATAAAAACTTTATTTTGATCGAGTTCAACGTCTAAAACTTTTGCCCAGTAAGCAAGTTCATAAGCGGACAGGTGAATGATATAATCTGTTTTTGTAAACGCTAGGATATCTTTCTTCAATATTTCTTTGGCTGCTTTACTTCCTTCTTGAATGTCATCTTTATTTCTTACATAAGTGTCATACATCGATATGTATGGTTCTATGACCACTTTATTTTTAAAGATTTTTGACACCCACAAAGCACTTTGAATAAAATTAGCGTTCATTGGCAATACGTAGATTACGTCTGCCAAAGCAGCTTTTACAAAAAGCTCTATAAGATAAAATTTAGAGAAAACTTTGCGAATAAATTGAGTAAAAAAGGTTTGTCTTCCTCTTCCTCGGAGGTAAAAATCTGGATAGACGAAGGAAACATAGTATCCAGAATCCAACAAAAACTTGAGCAAATTTTCGCAACGATAAGCTCCATGTACATTTCCATAGAGCAAAACCTTGATTTTTTTCTTGAAAATTGACATGGTTGATGCAGCTACCCTTTGAAAAACCAGTTCAACCAGGCGAAACTTAGCACGTCTATGTCAAGTTTAGTTCAATAGACGTTCGTTTGATTAATTGAACCTTATTAAAAGTCAACGGTTATGAGCTTAATAAAATCAATTAACAAAATTCCTCGAACTACTTAGTTGTAATTCTTGTATTTCTACTAATTTTTCCCCGTTAGAAATTTTATTTGCATACTTTTTTTCAAAAAATAAAATGGACTCACTAAACTGCTCAAGAAAAATTCCATTTCGCAAGCAGCAACCAGGTCAGTTTTCAACTTACCTCTATATTTAATTAGTTGAAGAATGGCTCTACGCAGGTTTCCTAAAAGGATTCTGGTAATAATAATTGGCTTTTGCCAATTATTAGCATTAATCATGCGTAGCTGACAAATACTTAAGCCTACCCCTCGAATCAGGGTTATTAAGTAATCTTTCTCTAACCGCCACTTGGGAATTTGATGATAAATACACATTTCGGGGTTGTACCAAATTTCCCAACCAGCGCGTCCGATGTAGAGTAGCGCTTCAAAATCTTCTCCTTTGGCTGCCAAGGATGACCCAACTGGTCCCTGAAGAACAAGTTGAGCGGGAACGTTGTCTAGCCACACTTGCTTTTGGACAACTAATCCGGCTCCTGGAGGAAGGCTTAAATTCTCCGGGTCGTATAGATTAGGTTTTGAACCTCTTTCTTTCAGTGCCAAAAAAGATTGAATTCTTTCAAAGTTTTCTGGCGGATAAACTTCAAATTCGCCTTTTATCTGACCTCCAAAAGCACCTGCTTTTGGATGAGATTTCCCGAAGGAGTAGGCTGCTGCTACCCAATTTGGGTTCGGAAAATTATCATCATCCAAAAAACCAATAAAAGTACCTCTTGCTTCCTTAATGGCGCGTAGTCTTGCAAACACTGCGCCTTGCTGTGGCTCAAAGTAATACATGAGCGGATATGCTTGAGGCCAGTTAGATTGATATTCTTGAATGATTTTGGCGGTGTTGTCAGTGCTATTGTTATCGACGACAACCACTTCCCAAGAAATCTGCTCGGTGCCTACCTGCGATCGCAATCGCTCCAAAACGGCTGGTAGAAGCTTTTCCCCGTTGTAAGTGCGAATTGCTACAGTAAAGTCTACCTTAGACATATCTACAAGCCCAGCCCTGATTGGGGTTCAGAAGTTGCCTTCAGAGTAGCCGTGGATTGAGCTAGCGTCAACCCCCACGGCTAATTGTTGTCGCCAGTCCAAGTTTAAATTTAATCAACCTTCCTTATGGGGCAGTAGATACTTTGCGATCTACCAGTCCCGGTAAAGAATTAATGTCTTCTCTCAAGCCAAATATTTTAGCTTGTCCAAGTTCTAAGTATTTATTTTTGAAAAGGAAAAAGGGACTAATCAAGCTAGATAACAGTAGTTCCCGCTCGCAAGCCGCAATCAAATCTCTTTGGTCTCCGCGATATTTAATCAGATGGAGCATTAGCCTGCGGAGATCGTTGAGCAGGTAAGCTGGAAAAGCTACAGGTCTTTGCCAGTTCTTCAGACCGAGCATCCGTATGTGATACCGACTTAAACCCACGCAACGGATGAGAGAAATTAGGTAATCTTTTTCCAAGCGCCAGCGGGGAATTTGATGGTAAACACGCATTTCGGGATTGTACCAGATTTCCCAACCCGCGCGCTGAATATGCAATGTGGCTTCCAAATCTTCACTGGCTAACTTAGCTTCTCTCCCCTTGTGATTGAGGACGAGGCGCTTAGGCACGTTTGCAAGCCAAGCTTGCTTGCGAACCACTAATCCTGCCCCTGGAGGTAGGATCTTCTTGCGTGGTTCGTAAAGGCTGGCTTCCGCACCTCGATCCACTAATGCCAAGAAACAAGCGATTTTTTTAAAATTTTCAGGTGGCTCGATTTCAAAATTTCCTTGGATTTGGCTACCGTAGGCACCCGCTTCTGGATGCGCTTGACCGAAGGCATAAGCAGCAGCAACCCAGTTAGAGTCAGGCAGATTGTCATCATCTAAAAAGCCAATTAAAGTGCCTCTGGCTTCTTCAACAGCCCGTTGGCGAGCAAATGCAGCTCCTTGCTCAACTTCCAACGTGTAGTGTAGCGGAGCAACTTCTGACCAGTTGGCTTGATATTCTTGAACAATTTTTGCGGTTTTGTCGGTGCTGTTGTTATCAACAACAATAATTTCCCACGAAAAGTGTTCGGTGTTGATCTGCTCTCTGAGTCGATCGAGAACTTCGGGTAAACGCTTTTCACTATTAAAGGTGGGAATGGCTACTGTAACGTCAACCATAAGTTTTGACCGGTTTTTTGAGTAGATAGATGCCGATGTTGTGTTAGTAGAGCTTGGGTGAGAACACCAACTTCAAAACGATGCAGATTAGTAGTACCTACTGCTCTTGCACTTTCCCCTGAATGGCGTGGGGTACGTCGAGCTTTGTAGAAGGCCTACTAAATCTTCCCCGCGATAATACTTAAGTAGACTGACAGCGAAGCGGTTGCTGGGTTGAGCGATCGCTCTCTCGTTGCAGTCAACCTCAGTTATCTTGGTTAAATCTACACCATTGGATCGGGGTTTTTACGGAAAACTTTCTTAAAGCTTCATAAGATTTTACCCAATACTTACGAACTCATCTACACATGGGTTAAGTATCTTTACTCAAGCTTTAAATTTCCGGGTTTTGTGGGGACTCTTGTGAAGTTTAGATAAAGTTAGATTAAAAGGCTCGCCAAAAACGACTTTTATCGTCAGTCCATATCTTAGAAGAGATGCGCACGTAATATCATCTGTAATAAGACATAAATGGGATTCGGCAATCGAGCCTTTGGGTATACCCATATACTTCACCGTGGCGAGCGAGCAGATAAATTGCCTAAATTCTCGTGGTGTTGGGGGTAGCCCGCAGGCATCCTCTGGCAGTGAGTCTGGGTTCAGCAGTGACCGACTCCAAGGGTACAGCAGAAATTAGCGAATCCCTGGACGTGGGACACGGCAAGCCGTCTACTTCACCCTGGCGGGAGACACGACCTAATTAGGCTCGTTCCGTTAAAATATTTGGAAAAGTAAATCTTTAATGTCTTTGAGTTGGAGGGTGCGGCTTCTCCCCTCAAAATGTGCTGAGTATTGAGCATTCTCTTGCTTGGCTCAGTTCTCAATCCCGAACAAACTGGGGTGTAGGTCGCGCAAGTATTTGATGAATTCAGAAAACCGCAAATTTACACCGGAACAATCTCAGTCGCAGCCAGAACCAGTGCCGCAGCTCAAGCGCACCGTTCATCCAGACAGCCTGAAATTTATGAATATGGCAAAAGAGATTCTCGATAGCCCTGCTGTTCAACAAGCTGTTGAGGGTGAAAAGCAAAAAACAAAAGACGGGAACGAATGAGTGATTGAGGAAAAGTAGGGACACAGGCAATGCCTGTGTCCCTACGACAACTCACCATTCCCGATTACCAAGCCTTGGATAATCGGGATGTCTCTGAGATATCAGTGGCTCAGGACCCAGTTAACGAGAGTGCGGACACCGTAACCCGTAGCACCGGAATTGTTGACACCGTTCTCTTTATCCGCCCAGACGGGACCGGCAATGTCGAGGTGCGCCCAAGGTGTCTCTTGGACGAACTGCTTTAGGAATAAGGCAGCCGTAATCGAACCACCCGGACGAGGGCCGGTATTTTTCAGATCGGCAATCGGAGACTTGATGCCTTCAAAGTATTTCTCTTCCATCGGCATCCGCCACAGCTTTTCCCCTGCCTTTTTCGATGCTTGCAGCAACTCTTGAGCAACTGTGTCATCGGGGGTAAACAACCCAGCAATATCATCGCCTAGGGCAATGACGCAAGCACCCGTCAGGGTGGCTAAATCGACAATGGCATCAACGCCGAGCTTTTCCGCAAATACCAGCGCATCGGCTAAAGTCAATCGACCTTCCGCATCCGTGTTGTTCACTTCAATCGTTTTGCCATTGGATGCCTTGAGGATGTCGCCTGGGTGCATCGCGTGACCGCTGATCATATTCTCAGTGACGGCTGAGATAAAGTGAACTTCAACATCTGGTTTGAGTTGACCAATCGCCTTCGCTGCGCCGAGGGTAGCCGCAGCACCTCCCATGTCCATTTTCATGGTTTCGATGCCACTACCCGCGCCCTTAATGTTTAGACCACCCGAATCGAAAGTGAGACCCTTGCCGATGATAGCCACTTTGCGGCGGGGTGTTCCTTCTGGCTTGTAAGTGAGGTGAATAAATTTAGGGGGCATATCGGAAGCTTTGGCAACACCGAGGAACGCGCCCATGCCCAATTGTTCGCACTCTTCTTGTTCCAGAATTTCCAACTGGAGGTTGTGGTTAGAAGCGATCGCTTGTGCGGTTTGAGCCATCGTTATGGGAGTGCATTCATTCGGCGGTGCAGCAACCAGTTCCCGCGCCAGAATCACCCCCGAAGATAGGAATTGAGCGCGATTAATGGCTTCTTCCTGACCTGCCAATCCGAGTAAATCCACCCGCTCTAGCTGCGGCTCCTTATCCTCCGGTTCTGACTTAAAGCGATTATCCTGATGAAGAGCTAGCAGTATCCCTTCAGCGATCGCGCCAGCCGTTGCATCGGGTGCCTGATTCCACACCGGCAGGCTAATCCCCAGGATTTTACTCTTTTCCTTCTTCGCTAACCGCGCGATCGCCGCACCAATTCGCCGCAGAGTATCCGGTTGAAAAGCCTCTGCTTTCCCCAGTCCTACCAGAATAATTTTCCGAACCGGGCTACCCGCACCCACGCGGGTGACGGCACTACTCCCTTCTTTTCCCTTAAATTCTGTTTCTGCAATCAGTTCGTTCAGCGTACCAGCAAACTTCTCATCCAGCACCGCTAAATCGTCTGTGACCTCTACCGCATCCTCAAAAAAACCAAGGGCGAGAGCGTCCCCAGCCCAGTCCAAACGCGGCGTATCAATCGCTCGAATATCCATCCCCGGCTCTTACCTTAAAGCACTACCTGTAACAGTATTGCTCAAAAATCATCAACAAGACTCGTCTGCCCACCCGCGTAACTTGTCCCCTGTAGATACACTTTATAGGAATACACTTTTTCCGATTGGATTTAGGAGCGGATTGATGGTTTCAAAAGCTAGGGGAGAACCTCAACCTCTTTCGTCGCCATCCAATGCGCCAGTTCCTAGCAACCAGTCGGTAGCCCGCCCCGATCCGAGCGTGCTACAGCAAGATCTCCAGAGACAGTTTAATCATCATTCCTCTGCCCGCGGTGAACTGACGATGCCCTGCGTGCCATCAATGCTAGATTATGCACTCAATCGGCTAGTGCGGCTGTTTGAGGCGATTGGTCGCCAACTCTCTCCTGAAGAACTGCAAAAATTGCGCGATTTGATTGCATCTAATATTCAAGAAGGTTTTCTGGCTTCTCCTCATGCTCGATTAGTCATTCAGTACCAACCCGATCCTACTTCCTTAAATAGCCTCACCTGTAACGTCTCAACCAGGATTTTATCGGTTGCCCAGGAGTACCAGCAGTGGATTCAGAACCGAGAGCCGCCCCTATTTGGTAGTCACCCAGACGCGAAAGTCATGGCAACGGCTGCCCAATTTAGAGATCCGGCTCGGAACCCAATTCTTGATGTGGGAGCAGGAACAGGTCGCAATAGCCTTCCCTTGGCGCGAAAAGGCCATCCGGTTGATGCTTTAGAATTGACTCCTGGTTTGGCGGAACAAGTGTTAAATGCGGCAGTGGCGGAAAATTTACCAATTCGAGTCATCCAGGGTGATATCCTCGATCCCCTGGTGAGAATGCGACCCGCTTATTACAAATTCGCAATTGTGGCGGAAGTGGTGTCTCACTTCCGGGATAACGATCAAGTCCGCTTACTCTTGGCGAAAATGTGCGATGTTATCCAAGGTAGCGGTCTGTTGCTGTTCAACCTCTTCTTAGCTGTGGATGGATATGAGCCAAACGATCGGGTGCGGGAAATGTCACAGGTAGCGGCATCGTATATCATGACGCGATCGGAGCTGAAGCGAGCGATGGAGGACTTACCTCTGGAAATGCTGTCAGATGAATCTGTGCTTGATTATGAGCGCGCTCACCTTCCGCAAGAGGCATGGCCCCCCACTAATTGGTTTGTATCCTGGACGAGCGGACGTGACGTGTTTCCCATCCAAGAAACCCCTCCGATGGAGCTGCGTTGGATTCTCTGTAGACGGTACTAACGGAATACAAGGTTGTTGCCCTTTTTGGGTTGGTAAGGATAAGGATCGATGCTAAAGCTTGCACAGAAAAATAAAATTTTGCTAAGTGTTGGAGCCGGACTACTAGCGCTAGTCGCTGGAGCAACGCTGTCAGTCCCGCAATTAACCAGTTGGCTGGAGAAATTAACCCCGAACGGTCAGTCCCCCGATAAAACCCTTTTGAATCCGGGGAGCCAATCCAAGAATTCTGTTTTGCCATTGGCGTCGCTACCGGCAGCACAGCGGGTCGCACAATTAGAAGCGATCGCCAATGGCACCCCATCCCCAGAACGCAATCGCGCCCGCTATCTGTTGGCGAACGATTCGCTCCAACAACAGCAGCCTAAAAAAGCGATCGCGTCTTTGGAAGGATTGGAGGCAGACTATCCGGTTCTTGCCCCTTACATCGCCCTGAAACGCGCCCAAGCTTACCAACTTGCCGGGGACAAAGCAAAAGCTACCGCAGCTTGGCAGAATTTACTCGAAAGTTATCCCGATAATCCCGTCGCCGCAGAAGCGTTGTTTGTGCTGGGGCAAACGAATCCTAAGTACAGAGAACAAGCGATCGCTCAGTTCAAAAGCCATCCGCGCACCCTGGAAATTGTGCGTTCTTCCCTGAGTAAGAATCCCAATCAACCCAGATTACTCTTACATTTAGCCAAAAATGCTCCAAGCGACCCCGGCATTCTCCCGATTCTGGATCGGCTGGTGACTTCTCATGAAGCGGCGCTCAAACAGCAAGGTACAGGGCTACTCAAGCCAGAAGATTGGCAAGCGATCGCTTATAGCTATTGGGAAAACGGTCAGTACCGCAAAGCCGGACAAGCCTACGCCAAAGCCCCCCGCACCTCCCTCCACGCCTACCGCATTGGGCGCGGACTCCATCTCGGCGAGAAACGAACCGAAGCGAAAATTGCTTATCAACAGATGATTCAGCAATTTCCCGATGCCAAAGAAACCGGACTCGCTTTGAGGCGGCTGGCTTCTTTATCATCCCAGCCACCGGAAGCGATCGCCTATCTCGACATCGTTATCCGCAAATTTCCCGACGAAGCCGGTGAGGCACTCCTCGCCAAAGCCGAAATCCTCGATCGTCTCAACAGCGACAAATCAGCTGCGGAAGCTCGTCAATTGCTCCTGACTAAATATGGCAGTTCCGATGTCGCCGCAGAATACCGCTGGAAAGTCGCCCAAGCCAAGGCGACGCTAGGGGATTTCTTAGGGGCTTGGCAATGGGCGCAGCCAATCGCCAACCAAAACCCCGATCATATTTTGGCTCCCAGAGCTGGCTTTTGGGTGGGTAAATGGGCCGCCAAACTAGGGCGTCAGCAGGATGCAAAAGCCGCTTACGAACACGTCCTAGCGAAATACCCCCAGTCTTACTATGCATGGCGATCTGCCGTCTTGTTGGGCTGGGACGTTGGAGACTTTACCACCGTCCGTCAATTGTCCCCGCAGGTGGTGCGACCTGACGAGCATCCCATCCTACCTGCCGGGTCTGAAACGTTGAAGGAATTGTACCAGCTCGGTCAAAAATGGGATGCTTGGACGCTCTGGCAGGCAGAATTTCAGAACCGGATGCAGCCAACCGTTGCCGAACAATTTACTAACGGCATCATGCAGGTGGGATTGGGCAACCACCTGAAAGGAATGAACCTGGTCTCGACTCTAGAAGACCGAGAAACACCCGAAGAGCAAGCTGAATACAAAGCAATCCGCAAACAACCAGTTTACTGGCACACCTTGTATCCGTTCCCGTTCTTGGAAATTATCGAAAACTGGTCGCAACAGCGCCAGCTCAATCCCCTGCTTGTCACCGCCCTGATTCGGCAAGAGTCCCGATTTGAGCCAAAAATTCGTTCGGTTGCGGGTGCAGTTGGCTTAATGCAGGTCATGCCCGGAACCGGCAAATGGGTGGCGGATAAAATTGGCGTCAAGCAATTTAACACCGAAAATCCCAACGATAACGTAAAGTTGGGCACCTGGTTTTTAGATTTTACCCACAAGGAATATAACAATAACTCCTTGTTAGCGGTTGCCAGTTACAATGCAGGTCCCGGTAATGTATCGAAATGGCTAAAAGAAAAAGGGCCATCTATCGATCCTGATGAATTTGTTGAAGAAATTCCCTTTGAGGAAACCAAAGGCTACGTCAGGCAGGTTTTTGGAAACTACTGGAACTACCTGAGATTGTACAATCCACAGGTTGCCCAGTTGGTCGCCAAATATTCGGATGGTCAGCCAACTGCACTCAAGAATTAACCAAAGACTTCTTGCAAAAATCTTTTAAATCGTGTAGAAACACAACTTTATTAAGCCTGCTCTCGTCAGGCTTTGTCATTTTTATTTTTGCAAGAAGTTTCATGTATCCTGAAAACTTGAAGAATTTTTAAGCATTTCTGGGCAGCTTCTAGCAGGTAATATCTGCGGCTATCCAGTTATTGCTGAAACATCCGCGTGTCTACTCTCTACTGGGGGATTTTCTCCCAGATGTGAGGGGATAATATAAATTTTTCAATAATTTGTGTTAATCAATTTTGAACACCGCTGTTCTCATAGAAGCGATCGCTTGCTGCCTAAAATTTCCTCGCGCCCACTGACGGGGATCACTAATCTTCGGCTGTTCGCTTAAATCGATTATCCTGGTTTAGATAGAGTTCCATGTCAATGGCTGCTGAGTGAAGCAGTCAGCGCGGGAGCTTGTATCACCCAATAACCAGCGAATTCAAAGAGTTTTGCGCTTGTGCTTCATTCATTAATCGGGCACCAGCAGCGGCTGCTTTGTAAGAGCTGTCTAATTTCAACGTTTATTGTTTAGTTCCATAAGCATGATGACCGCGAATCAGGCTACCGGAACCCAAGCGTATGATGGCACGGCTACCAACTTTAAAATTAGGCTCTCAAATCAGGGGCTGCAAAATACTCGCGATCTTCTCATCGCTCAAATTTAGAATGCTGGTCAATTCCATCGCTTCCTTAAATCATCCAAATGCCAGGGGATCTCCCTCAAGTGCAAACGCGGCGTGTCAGTCACGCTTTCCTTCCATTCTTTTTTCTCTAAAGGATTTTTACCTATTAGCGATAAAGAGTCAACGAGCCGCCAGTTATTAGAAGGATGGCTTGTCAATAATACGACCAGTTTGGTCTTCCATCTGGAAAAAGCAAATAACGAAATCGACGTTACTGAAATGCCAGATGGAGAGAGCAATGTCCGCCGCCAGGAGGTTACATGAGGAAGTCACGCTCGATTTTTGCTCGGAGAAAGTCACAGTTTAGTTTTTCTCGCCCCTATCAATCTAGACGGAGAAACAAAGTCGCGATCGCTGCGGGTGTGGGACTAAGCGCAATCCTTTTGGGAGCAACCTTTTTGCCAACTAAGTATGGCGTCTGGCTGGAAAAAGTAGTTGGCTGGGTGCCGATGCATGGGTACGGCAGTTTCTTGATGTCGGGAAATCAGATCGACAACTCTGCGATTGTGTCTTTAATCTCGCTACCCCCACAAAAGCGGGCATCACAACTAGAAGCGATCGCCACAGGGCCAAGATCCCTCGACCGCAGCCGCGCCCGTTATCTCCTAGCAAGCGATCTGATTGCCTCCAAACAGGGAGAAAAAGCACTGGAATGGTTAAAAGGATTAGAGTTTGAATATCGCGTCCTAGACGGACACATTGCTCTTCGGAGAGCGCAAGCTTACGAACTGATTGGCAACACCCGAAAAGCCAAGGCAGCTTGGGAAGGTTTGTTAAAACACCATTCTCAAGATCCCGTGTCAGTCGAAGCTTTATATGTGTTGGGGAAGACGGAACCGAAATATTGGGAAGAAGCCGTTGAGAAATTTCCCAGTCATCCCCGTAGTCTGGAAATCGCCCACGCCTTACTCAAAGACAATCCCAACCAAGCAAAATTGATGGTGTCGCTGGCAAAGTATGCCTTTGACACTCCAGGAATTACTTCAGTGCTAGATAAGTTGATAGGTTTGCCAGCAGAGCAACTCAAGCCAGAAGTATGGGAAGCGATCGCTTTAGGCTACTGGGGAAACCGGAAATACGGTCAAGCCAGTACCGCTTATGCCAAAGCCCCCCGCACCCCCCACAACGCCTACCGGGTCGCTAGGGGACTCGATCTCGCCGAGAAGAAAGTTAAAGCCCTCCGCGCTTATAAAGAGGTGGTGCAAGACTTCCCCAATGCGAACGAAAGTGCAACCGCGCTCATCCAGATCGCCAAAATCGGTCCCGCTATCGAGGCGGTTCCTTATCTCGACCAAGTTATCAGTCAATTCCCCGACCGAGCTGGCGAAGCCATCCTATTAGAAGCGAAAATTCTCGATAGTCTTAAAAGTTCTGAGTCCGCAGCCGAAGCGCGTCAATCATTACTCACCAAGTATGGCAATACCGATGCCGCGGCAGAATATCGGTGGAAATTAGCTCAATCGAAGGCGCGGGGTGGAAATTACCAAGAGGCGCTGCAAATCGCCAAGCCGATCGCCACTCAGAATCCTGATAGCGAATTAGCTCGTCGGGCGGCTTTTTGGGTGGGTAAATGGTCAAACAAGCTGGGACGCAAGCAGGAGGCGAAAGCAGCTTTTGAGAACGTCGTGGCGAAGTATCCCCAGTCTTACTATGCTTGGCGGTCTGCCGTCATGCTGGGCTGGGATGTGGGAGACTTTAACAGCGTGCGTCAGCGAGATCCGAAAGTAGAATGGCCTGCCAAGCGACCGTCATTGCCCGTGGGTTCTGCTGCTTTACAAGAACTTTACCAAATGGGTCAAGGCAAAGATGCCTGGAGGCTCTGGCAAGCGGAGTTTGAAAACCGGGTCAACCCAACGGTGGCAGAACAATTTACCGATGGTTTGCTTCGGCTCAATATGGGAGACCACTTGCAAGGAATTGCTAAAATCTCCAGCTTAGAAGACCGTGAGAACCCGGAGGAGCAAGCACAGTACAAAGCTCTAACACAACAAATTGCTTACTGGCAGGCTTTGTATCCGACGCTTTATGTCGAAGCGATTGAAAACTGGTCTCAACAACGTCAACTCAATCCCTTGCTCGTGATCTCTGTCATCCGACAGGAATCCCGCTTTGAGCCAAAAATCCGTTCCACTGCCGGTGCGGTTGGCTTAATGCAGGTGATGCCGGAAACCAGTAAATGGGTTGCCGAAAACATTGGCCTCAAGAAATATAGCCTGGAAAATCCTAACGACAACGTTAAATTAGGCACCTGGTATCTGGATGAAATTCACGATCGCTACAAAAATAACTCCATGTTAGCGATCGCAAGTTACAATGCCGGTTCTGGTAATCTGTCAAAGTGGCTCCAAGGCAAAAAAGTCAGCGATCCAGATGAATTCGTCGAAGCCATTCCCTTTGATGAAACGCAGGGTTATGTCAAAAATGTGTTTGGCAACTACTGGAATTACTTACGCCTGTACAATCCGAAAATCTCCCAGCAGGTAGCAAAATACTCCGAAGGTCAGCCAACCGCATTCAAAAATTAAAAATTGGAATTTACACTTAGGCGCGATTAAAGATCGCTCTTTAGGGAATCGGGAATTGGGAATTGGAAATTGGTAAAAACCCATTTTCGATGACCGATTCCTCATTACCAGCTTTTAAGAGTGGCGTTGATTTCCATTTCTGTGCTTTGTTCAATTTTTAAGGGTCGGTGAGCCATGCGCGATCGCACGGTACGGATGACCCGGATACAATAGTCAAGAAATCTTCAAATCAAACTTGACCGATGACGCTTCCTTCAGAAGTCGATACCGCATCCCAGCTAAATCCAGGCGTGGAGCCGGAATCAGCGAACCGCAATCTAGAAGATGAATACCTTGATGAGCTGCCCGCTGAGATCGAGATGTCTCTATTCGACCATCTGGAGGAGTTGCGGCGGCGGATTTTCTATGCGCTGATTGCAGTTGCCTTAGGTGTTATTGGCTGCTTCCTGTTTGTCAAGCCAATTGTCCAGCTGCTGGAAGTACCGGCGCAGGGCGTCAAGTTCCTCCAGCTGGCACCCGGAGAATACTTCTTTGTCTCCATTAAAGTTGCCGGTTACAGTGGCTTGCTCGTAGCCAGCCCCTTTATCCTGTACCAGCTCATCCTGTTTGTTCTCCCAGGACTCACTCGCCGCGAACGCCGCTTAGTAGGACCCGTTGTTTTAGGGTCGGGTGTCTTGTTTGTGGGGGGACTGGCATTTGCCTATGTAGCATTAATTCCAGCCGCTCTGAATTTCTTCATCAGTTACGGGGCAGATGTCGTCGAGCAGCTGTGGTCAATTGACCGATATTTTGAATTCGTGTTGCTGCTGATGTTTAGCACCGGATTGGCATTTCAAATTCCGATCGTTCAGCTGCTACTCGGCTTTTTGGGAATTGTCTCTTCTGGGCAAATGCTATCTGGCTGGCGGTTTGTGATCCTGGGAGCAGCAATTTTGGGTGCCATCCTGACGCCTTCCACCGACCCCCTCACCCAAAGCCTCCTCGCGGGTGCCGTCTTGGGACTCTACTACAGCGGGATTGGCTTAGTTAAGCTCGTAGGGCGCTGAGATCGGCAAAATACGATGCAACCTGGACGAGTTAATTTTTGAACTGCCTCATCTTCGGCTCTCTGGAGTGCTGCTGTATTGGGAATCGCCCTGAATAGCTGCACTCGACGAACCTCAAGGGTGAAATTGCTGAGCTGAACATTTTCAATCTTGTCTTCAGAAACATTTTCCGACGAAAATACTTTACAAAGCCGAGGGCGAATTGAACCCCTTGGCTTTCCCTTATCTTGGCTGAAGCGAGCTTGCAAGAGGGTTCGTCTTACACCTTGCCCTTGGATAATTGTGGTGCTGCGGTAAATTTCCATTCAGAAATTTACCCATTCTGCAATGAGTTCGTCAACGTTGATTTGAGAAGTAGGAGCTTCCCAACCCAAAAACCCTCATACATCAAAATCTTTTAAAAAATAATTGACAAAGCACTTGACAACAGGTGTCGCTATTGCGAATCAAAAGATAGTTTAGGTATGCAGTGAATGCGACAATAGTGCCAACAGGAAGCTGTCGTTCTATTGAGTGAGAATCGCACGCACGGCTCCTAAAACTGTTCGAGCATCCACTCCGAGGCTCGCTCGCCCAGGTCTAGGGGGATGCTGACTGCTTTACCGAGTCGAGGGCGATCGCGCGTTTGTTCAATATAATGTTGTACTTGGTCAGCTCCACCCCAACCATGAAGATACTCGGCGACAGTCTCCAAGTGCGCTATGTAGTCTGCCTCCGACAGCGGAAAAGACGCCTGTTCTAAGTATTTCCACATTACCTGGAGGAAAATTTTGCCCTGAGTCCGCCTGATCTGGATATCGTATGAGCGTCCCCACTTGTCGATCAGGAGTTGGCGAAGGTCTTGTCCTGTCATAGTTTTATCGCAATTACTTTTCTTTACATTTCGTCATAAATGGAGCGCTTCTTAAATTAATGATACGGTGCAAAAGAATGTAATAATACCCTTAGCAAGGCTGTAAACCTTTCTACAAAAGGGTTTGTGGCGAACAGGCTTGCGACTTGCTTGGTATATATTTATTGGGCAAGTTTTAACAAAATCTGGGACTTAGCCCAGGGTTGTTCACATAGCTATACACTCAGACGTTACTCATGGCTCAACTTTCTAGCTCGTCAGACGTTCCCGATATGGGGCGTCGTCAATTTATGAATTTGCTCACTTTTGGGACCATTACAGGAACAGCTCTGGGGGCACTGTATCCCGTTATTAAGTATTTTGTCCCCCCTTCGAGTGGTGGAACGGGTGGTGGTCTAACTGCCAAAGATGCCATCGGCAACGATGTCATTGTGAGTGATTTTTTAGCTAATCATAATCCAGGCGATCGCACCTTGGTTCAAGGCTTCAGAGGCGACCCCACCTACATTGTCGTGACCGAGGAGAAAACCATTGACAATTACGGCTTAAACGCCGTCTGCACCCACTTGGGTTGCGTTGTTCCTTGGAATTCTGGTGAGAACAAGTTTATGTGTCCCTGCCACGGTTCCCAGTATGACAGCACCGGCAAGGTGGTACGGGGACCAGCACCGCTGTCTCTGGCACTGGTTCACGCTACCGTGGCGGAGGACAAGGTTACATTAACGCCTTGGACGGAAACCGACTTCCGTACCGGCGAAAATCCTTGGTGGACATAAGGTCATTAGTCATCGGTGCTTAGTTATCAGTCATCAGTTAGTCGTCATGGGTCATCGGTTATTTGTAACCGACCAAAAACGAAGGATGAAAAGGACAAAAAACTAAGAACGAAACCTAAGGACAAAGAACTGATAGATATTGTTTGAAATTCGACCCAGAATCCCTTCTTGAGAGATGAGAAAAGTTTCTTTATCGGCGATATCCAAAATAGGCAAACAGGCGATTTGCAAAACCGTCCTGGTTGCGATCGCCACCGTGTCAATATTCCTCGCCAGCGATCTAGCCCTTCCCCAATCAGCCAGTGCCTATCCCTTCTGGGCACAGCAAACCTATCCTGAAACCCCTCGCGAACCAACGGGGCGGATTGTGTGTGCCAACTGTCACCTCGGTGCCAAACCCACACAAATAGAAGTCCCTCAATCGGTTCTGCCAGACACCGTCTTTGAAGCTGTCGTAAAAGTTCCTTACGACACCAACACGCAGCAAGTGCAAGCGGATGGTAGCAAAGGTCCCTTGAACGTGGGTGCTGTGTTAATGTTGCCAGAAGGCTTCAAAATTGCCCCCGAAGATAGAATTCCTGAAGAAATGAAGGAAAAAATTGGGGAACTCTACTACCAACCCTACAGCGAAGACAAAGAAAATATTGTCATTGTTGGTCCCATTCCAGGCGATCAATATCAGGAAATTATCTTCCCCGTTCTGTCTCCCAATCCACAGACCGATAAGAAAGTTTTCTTCGGTAAATACGCGATTCACGTGGGTGGCAACCGGGGTCGCGGTCAGGTTTACCCCACAGGTGAAAAGAGCAACAATTCCGTCTATAGCGCTTCCGTAGCGGGTCGCATCACTTCCATTACCCAAGCTGAAGAAGGTGGCTCTGAAGTCACCATTCAACCAGCAGAAGGCAATGCAGTTGTTGATACAATTCCCGCCGGTCCAGAGCTAGTTGTCTCCGAAGGGCAGGAAGTCAAAGCTGGCGAAGCGCTGACCTCCAATCCGAACGTCGGTGGATTTGGTCAAATGGACGCCGAAATCGTTTTGCAAAGCCCCACCCGGATCAAGTGGTTGATGGCATTTATTGCTGCAATCATGTTGTGTCAAGTCTTGCTAGTCTTGAAGAAGAAGCAAGTTGAAAGAGTGCAAGCTGCTGAGATGAATTTCTAAGTTTGGCGTTGTACTGAATCATTATGAGACAGGCATTTTGCCTGTCTTTTTTTGCGCTCAAAAATAACGTACTTGCAAGCCTCCTCTACCTTTGCAACTTTATGGAGTAGGGAGGTTTCAGTCATCCCAGGCTATAGCATTGCATACCCTGTGCTTGGCTAACGCGATCAACCTAATAAAGTTTTAAGCCCAAAGCAAATTAGGATTATTTAAATACACCTTCTTGTTCATCCTCAAAGATATATTCATAGTCAAAAACTAAAGAGTTGAGATGTCGAATAATTGTAAAACCAAAATGAGTAACTAAATCCGTATTAAAAGTAGCGATAACTAGCTGTATTAACTTCCTCTCCGTAATTACAGGTTTTTGTACAAAATAATTACGTTTGTCAAAAAACCGATTATTAGGACTAGGAACGACGATTGCATTAATTCGATGAGCATGTTGAATTGGTTTTATATAAGTATTTAAAAACTCTTCTTGATTAATTTGTAGCTGGTAGAGTCTTTCATGCTGCAACCAGCTCATTTTAAACATCATTTTAATTAGTTCAAACCCCAAGATGTAGTTAAATACGTTGTTGCGTTCTTCTGAACTTAGAACCAGCCGCAGAGCTGATTCTAAGTACAATTCGGGCTGCCTACTTACATCTTGAGCTGAATGAATATAAAACTGTCTAATATAAATTCTTAAAACTGATTCATTTAAGTCTAACTTAAGGTGAAATTGTGTTAAATAGTCTTGGACTCGTTGCTGAGTATTTTTGTCTTGAAGTCTTTTGGCAACTAAGCCAGTAGCCGTATAATCATCCAGAAATTCGGCTTGCATTTCTGGAGTAGCCGCACACATTAGATGACACAATGACAGCACATAACGGCGCTGGCTCCAAGGCAAGCTTTCCGCCCATTTTTTTGCTTCTGGAGGGAGTTTATCAAGAATACTTTCTGATTCTCCAAGTTCAAACATCGCCGCTATTTGAGAGATTTGTTCAGTCATAACCAAAAAAAATATCAGTAAGTATACAAACCTAATCATCAAGAAATTCAAACAACCGAACACTTCTTAAGTTGAGTTGAGAATTAATTTTTTAAATTTATTTTTACCTGCCTATTTAGTTACTTGGAGTTCCTAAATCTCATCTCTTGTACCAGGAAGCGTTTCCTGCAATGTTTATCCTGCCAGGAAAGAGAAGTAATTCTCTGCTTTGATTACAAGGGAAAGAAGCTGAGGGGTGAGTTTTTCAGATGCAAGAGATGAGGCAATCAAACTTAAACTTATTGATGCTGACGTAGCGCTACAGAATCCAGTCCGAGCAGAGAAGTCGTACCCCTGGTTGCACGCCTTGTTGTTCATCAAAGCTGCAACGCTAGTGCGTGCTTCTTCCCCGGCGCTGGTTTGTTCTCGAAAATTCCACTGTTTCGTCATGGCTAGCAGCGATCGCAGGAGAGAAATTTAGTATCGTCTCCTTCCTAGGATTCCCAGATCAAAAGCCTGACTAACACTCAACAGACAAAAACGCACGAGATTCGTTCCCCAATCTTCGCTTTTTGAAGCAGACTGGGGCGATGAGAGCGATCGCGCACAAGCGTTAGTAGAGTCTGTCAGCCTTGTATCGAACTGGCAATTTTTTTAATTGCTTCTACGTCAACATCAAATTTTTGGGTAATTTTTTCAATGACTTGGGATTCTGCTGGTGTCACTGCGCTATCTAGTTGGGAGATTGTATGGCACTGAGCTAACAGCGGCAACGCATAGTCCCGATTGAGTTGATCTAGAAGCGTATCTAAAGGCTGTTGTTGATTGATGTTATTGGCGATCGCTTCTAGAGAAGCAGGGCTAAGTTTGGCAGCTTGTAACGACGGTAAGATATCTTCCCAAGATTTGCCTGGATGACTCGCCACGATGATATGAACCAGAATCCGATCCATAATCGCTTGTTGCGCGATCGCAGTTTCTAAATACTTCTCGCTTGCTGCCTGAGACTCTACCAGCTTTTCCGTCGATGCCTCAGAATGCAACTGTACCTCATAAAAGCGACAAGCCGCATACCCCAGCGCATAGATCATCGTCGCATTCGCGCTAGCACCGATTGCAGCACCCGCCACTGGCGTCGCTTTTAACAAACCCAAACCCGCCTTAATTGCACGAGAACCGCCCAAAGACAAACCAAAGATTCCCAGCACTTCACCCTTACGCGCGGGATCTTTCAAATCTAATCCATAAGCCGCGGCGATCTGATAAACCATCTCTGACTGCAATAGCGTCGTTGCTGCCAAATCAACCGTCAGCAACGCCAATGCTGCTCCCGGCAACAAGCTAGTCGCCAGTCCCATCCCGCCTCCATAAACCGCTTTCTCCATCATCAGACGATGAGCAATCTGATTCGGTTTTTCGTCGGGATACTTTTGCTGTAGCTTTTGAACATCAGCTTCAGCTTTTACCACATCAACTTGATTGATAATCCCCAGCAACCAATTCGTGGGTAACGCCCTCGTGACGTGCCGCAAAAATGAGTTGTCGCCCACAAAAGTCACTGCACGCCCTGCGCCTTGTGTGGTTTGTTCGATCAATTTTTGCGCTTGTTTCCCCGCCGCTTGAGCTACCCCAGTCGTCGTTGTCGCTACAGCTTTACCTGTCTGGAAGGCAGTGTTACCAACTGCCATGCCGACTCCGGCTACTGTTTTCGCCACTGCTTGCCCAGCAGTCGCAACTGAATCGAAGAACGATGGCTTCTTGACATCCGTGGATTGCGTTAAAGATTCCGCATGGTCTGTTTTTGAGACAGAAGTTGAGGAGTTTGCTTCTGTCTCTTCAGACACGATTCCCGGCTTGTCATCCATCGTTTAATTCCTATTGCCCGGTGGGTTTATCTGCGAGCATATCTCACTCAAATTCGATTCCGCCTGTATCGGGGGAAAGAAAAACCGCGAACTTTCAACCAGATTTAAGTCCCCGAAAGGGATTTAAATCTGGTTGGGCAACGCGATCGCCTTCAATCCCCCTCTATGGCAGAAGAGAGAAAGCTCAGCGCGATCGCCTTCTATCGATCTTTAGCGGGCGCGAGGCAGATTGGCAGCAGGAGACACCTGCAAAATCCGGCTATCTAGCTTGCGAACCACATCTCCTACCTGCACCGCAGGCTTTTTCCCATTGACGTACATCACCGCTGTTAACGCTCCTGTCGAATTTCGGCGAAAAGCAGCGATATCCATCCGCACAGGTTGCTGTTGTATCTTCAGAGCCAGCGTCATCCCACTAGAAGCATTCCCCAAGTTATTCAGTTCCGGCAGGGGTTTGTATTCTACAACTTCTAGTCCCTGGTATGCTTTGAGTCTCTCCCGCAGTAGGCTCAACATCTGTTGTTGCTTCTGAGGGTTCTGCATTTCTTGCAGACCCGCATCAAAATTAGCTTGTTCGGGCTGATTTGGCATATTTCCAGTGAAGCCCAAAACGATTTGGTAGTTCTCCGGATTAACGAAAGCAAAGAAGTTCTCCGGCTTCATGTTCGCTTGCGTTAGTTGTTGTCTGAGAACATCCAATTTGGAGGCAATCTCAACGGCTACATCCGGTGGGAGTTCCTGAAACCCAGCAGGCAAATCTTCTAAAGTCAGCTTTACCTCAGACGACGCTGGTTGAGTGGTCGGTGCTGGGGAGGCTGCCGGGGAGGCTTCTGAAGCTGGTGCGGATGGAGCGACTTTTGGTTCTGGGGCGGGTGTTTGGACAGGTGCTTCTTGGGCAACAATAAGGGGAGTGGCGAACGTAGATTGAAAAGAGCCACCAACGCAAAGAGCGCCGGTTAACAGGCTAAGTGTCAAAGTTACTTTTTTTAGCACAGGTTGAACTTTACGCTGATTTCAAAACAGAGCAGGCAAATCGATCGTCAATTACCAGGATAGGCGAACCACCACCGGAACTTATTGGGGATACCCGCCGAATGCTGACTCGCTTTCGCCGTAAAATCTTAAAATAAATTCAATTTTGCCCAGCCTGCTTCAATTTCATGTCCATCTAAGACCCCAGAATTACTATGCCCATCGGCTATCTTGCTCTTGTTCTCCATGCCCACCTGCCCTTCGTGCGGCATCCTGAAAGTGACTACGTTCTGGAAGAAGAGTGGCTGTTTGAAGCCATCACCGAAACCTACATTCCTCTGCTGCACGTATTTGAAGGCTTAAAGCGGGACGGCATTGACTTCAAGATCACCATGAGCATGACACCGCCTTTGGTGTCGATGCTGCGCGATCCGCTACTGCAAGAGCGCTACGATGACCACTTAGCGAAACTGGAAGAACTCGTTGAACTAGAAGTTGAGCATAATGCGAATAACGGTCATATTCGCTATCTTGCCGAACATTACGTTCATGAATTTAGCGAGATTCGTCAAACCTGGGAACGCTATGACGGCGACTTGGTAACGGCGTTTAAGCAATTTTTAGATAGTAATAACCTGGAGATCATCACCTGCGGCGCAACGCACGGCTACCTGCCGCTGATGAAGATGTATCCTCAGGCAGTCTGGGCACAAATTCAGGTCGCAGTAGAACACTACGAGCAAAACTTTGGGCGTCCTCCTAAAGGGATTTGGTTGCCGGAATGCGCCTATTATGAAGGGTTAGAGCGGATGCTCGCTGATGCGGGATTGCGCTACTTCCTGACGGATGGACATGGTATTCTCTACGCCCGTCCCCGTCCCCGCTTTGGCTCTTATGCGCCTATCTTTACAGAAACCGGAGTTGCTGCCTTTGGTCGAGATCACGAGTCTTCGCAACAGGTGTGGTCTTCGGAAGTAGGCTATCCCGGTGCGGCGGAATATCGGGAATTTTACAAAGATTTGGGCTGGGAAGCGGAATACGAATACATCAAGCCCTACATCATGCCCAACGGTCAGCGAAAGAATACGGGCATCAAATATCACAAAATTACTGGGCGCGGTTTAGGGTTGGGCGATAAGCAACTTTATGACCCTTATTGGGCGCGGGAAAAGGCTGCTGAACACGCTGCTAACTTTACCTATAACCGAGAGCGGCAAGTTGAGCATTTGCACCACATTATGCAGCGTCCGCCAATCATCGTTTCGCCTTACGATGCGGAATTGTTTGGTCACTGGTGGTACGAAGGTCCTTGGTTTATCGATTATCTGTTCCGCAAGTCTTGGTATGACCAAGGCACGTATCGGATGACGCATTTGGCTGATTATTTACAAGAGAATCCTACGCAGCAAGTCTGCCGTCCTTCTCAGTCGAGTTGGGGTTATAAAGGCTTCCACGAGTATTGGCTGAATGAAACGAACGCATGGATTTACCCGCACTTGCATAAGGCAGCAGAGCGGATGATCGAGCTGGCGCGGCGGGAACCAGCGGATGAGCTGGAGTGGAAAGCGCTCAATCAAGCGGCGCGGGAAGTGCTGCTGGCACAATCTTCTGACTGGGCGTTTATTATGCGAACCGGAACGATGGTGCCTTATGCGGTGAGAAGAACGCGATCGCACTTGATGCGCTTCCACAAACTCTACGACGAGATCAAAGATGGCAAAATCGACAGCGGTTGGTTAGAAAAAGTGGGGGAAATTGACAACATCTTCCCCGAAATCAACTATCGCGTCTATCGACCTCTTTAATTCAATTAAAAATTACCAGGGGCTGCCGACTAAGGTAAAGGCAGCCCAATAGTAGGGGTGCGATAGATTCACGTTCTGAATTCCTGCCAGTTCTGGCGGCAGGGATATCTCCCCTCTGGAACTGTGCAACTGACCATCTTGCAGACGTACCTTCCCTTGCAACATCCCTATCTGAGCTTGCCTGAGTGCCTCTGCTTTAATCGGCGCAGTTTTCAGTTGCCGATAAAACTCTGTCATCAGCGCTAAGGTTCCTTCATCGCTGACAGACCACAAACTGGCGACAGCAGACTTCGCTCCAGAGTTAACGGCTAACCCCGCAAAGCCTAATTCTGCTTGTTTATCGCCGAGAGCAGTTCTACAAGCACTCAGGACTAACAGTTCCACGGGTGGAGAGTTCCACCGTAATTGCCGCATCTTATCCAATGTTAGTTTCGCGTCCCATAACTGAACGTAGGAGTTGCTCGGGTCTCCCGGCTCGAAGAAAGCATGAGTCGCCAAGTGAATAATTTTATAAGGTTCTGAGGCGCGTTGCGATTGCAGATTCGCCAGGGTGAATTGTTGGTTTAAGAAGAATTTACCCTGCCATAGCTTTTGCGCGATCGCAGATAACTCTACTGGCACCGCAGGCAAGGGAGTTTGCTCCTTGAATTTGGACGCACCCATCGCCAGAACTTGCGAATTCTTCAGAGAGACATAGAGGGTATCCGTCAGTTTGAAGGCAGGAATACGCCCAATATTATACTTTTCCACCAGAAACTTTTGCCCATCATGGAAAGCTGCCAGCGGTATAGTCCGCAGACCAGCACCCACACAAAAGATTAGCGTGTCTATCTTATTTGTTTTTAAATCTGCCTCCAGTGGCGCAATAATCCACTGATATAACTGCTGCGCTGCTGGCAGATAGCGGGTACTATTCAGATGTCTGGGATCTACGATATTTTCTCTAAATTTTGCCGCTTCTTTGAGCAGGATTTCACTCTTCGCTTCCGGGATGCGCTTGTGAATCGGTTGATTCCCCGGAGTAATCAACACCAGTTCTAGTTGTTTTGCTCTAGGCACTACATAAATTAGAGCAGGCTTTTGACCCGTTTGAACCGCGATTTTGCCTAGAGTATCGGCGACATCCTTTGCTGTAATTGACTCGTCGGAGAAATTGAGCCGAAAGTAATCTTCATATTGTTTTTCCCACGTTTGCTCAATTTGGGGCACTATCTCCGTTAAATTTTCTCGGTCGAAAGCATTGTCTAATTTGGTGGGGGTAGCAGCTTGTGCCAGAAGAATCTTCCCTTCCGCACCAGATACGGTGGCAGTAGTATTGGGTGCTGGAATGATTGCTTGTGCCTGTACCCGTTCTGTGCTAATTCCTACCAGGTGTAGTCCTGCTAGCAACAAGCTAACACTACTCACGATTGATTTCATAGCGGCCTCGCTAATTTTGAGATGACTGGAAGATTAAGCTTAAGCGATGCACTTCACGGGTGGATATAGATAGTGTTAGCGCATATTTTTTCGAGTAACAGCAAAGACAGCCAAAGTTCTACTATTTGGGAGCATTTCAATTGTAAAAATTTACATAGAAGGGGTTCTATCCTCTCTTTAAGCATCGGAAATAGGATTTCTCCCTTCCCTTCTCTCTCTATTCCCTCGTTTTCCGGAGAGAAGATAAGAAATATAGCAACATCTGAGTTGCGTAGATGCCACTCTCCGGGACACGGCAATACCGTATCCCTAGCTCATTCCAGGCTAAGTTTGAAAAAAACTGGTAAATTCTTAATCTATCGCCGAACAATTTGGTGCAATTGTTCCACTTCATCTAAGATTTTATCCATTCCGGCTTCGGCAATGCCTTTAACGTAGTTAATTTTGATTTCTTCTAACATATCTACCAGTAAAGATTCGATTTCCTTAAAGTTGTCTTTTTTCTGTAATTCCACCTCTAAAGCTTTTCCAAAGTTATCAATTAACCGAGTCGTTAATTCTGTCCCGACTGGATCTTCAACTGCTTTCAGGGCGTTGCTGTAAGCAGTTTGAGATAAATTTTTAGCGAGATTTTCACTAATCTGGCTAGGTAAACGGCTCAAACCCGGAATATTTTGGAATTGCTGAAAAACCGGAAATTGATTGAGACTACTTTCTAGACTGTGATGTACTAAAGCTTCTAAATCAGGCTGAATTTTGGGGAGAACATTATGGACACTGAGGTTAATCAGGCGGGTTGCGATCGCTTGCACCTCATTAGTGTTATTGATATTAATATAGGGGCGGCTATTCCCCGGATGAAACAGCCTGCGTGCGAGATCGCCGCGTTGAATCGCTCCTTGCATTTGGTTAATTACCTGTATCCCCATAATTTCAGTCAATTCTTCAGCGAAGTTAGCTACAAAATCATGGTTAATTTGCTGCCGTACAGGCTCAAAATTTAGTAATTCAGATTGATAGAGGCGAACCATTACCGGAATGACTCGCAGCCACCGCCACAAGGGTAGCAGCAAAAACAGGTCATACCATCGCCGCAGCATTCCCTGTAGCCAGCTAAAGTTAGGATATTGGCGTCTGATATAGAAAGTGCGAACCAAAAATTCTAGAGCGAATAAAATTGTAAACGGTAAGTCAAGCAACCAAAATTCATCAAAAAATTTTCCATTGATTCCCAAACTGCGATAGTAGTTAGTCTGAATCAAAGGGCGAGTTTCTGTATTAAAGAAGTTGAGTTCTTGCTGCCAACCGGCTTGGGAAAGATAAGCTTGACTCCAAAATTCATTAAAGGCTTGATGGGCAGATTCTTTCCCCACGCGATCGCGCACTTGATTCTTAATTTTTTCTAAAGCACCGCTTTTCTTCGCCAGCGCAAATGGATTATCCTCAATCATTTCATTACTGCGGCTACGCAAGTCCTGTAGCAAGCTTTCTACCTCTGCTGACTCTAGCCCAGTCTGCATCACTTGCTGTTCCAGTTCGTTCACCCGATTGAGATAAGCCTGTGTTTCTCGATGCGGTTCAATTCCTTTAATTGGATCGTACACCTGAATCAGACTGGGAATTTCCCGAAGGTAGAAATCACGCCAGGGTATATAACTGAGGTCAAACAACACTAAAACAAAGTTGATCGTGGCAATGATTGCCATCAATCTCTCAAACCAGCGGTGGCGGCGGACTGGAGGCTTTCTAATCGCGAGTGTTGATTGCATAAGTCTGTACAGTGAGTCTATTCCTTAAAAAAGTATGGAATTCTCTCGAAAAACTCGCAATCTATACTAAGAAAGTTGACGAATTGGTAATACTTTGGCTGCCATCAGGCAAGATGAATCCGGTTCATCGGGCTTTATTATACTTAAAATTCCTCATAAATCCGGGATGATTGGGGGGTTAGGGGAAACCTCCAGCATCGTGTTAAAAAAGAGTATTGTTATGATTCAGCGATAGTGTACGGAAGGGCTGTTCGCATGAAACGGTATGCCACAATGATTCTGTTTTTGGTTATTCCAGTTTTCGACACAGCCAAATTCAGCGTCTAAGACGAGGCGGAAGTGACACTCATCACAAACCTGGACAAACGTTGTCACATTTGGGCAATCCTTTCATCACAAATCTCCATTAATCAATCGCTAATATTGAAGACATCCGCGATTTTTCAGCCAGTTATAAGTGAGGGGAAGGCTATGAAAATTATCTTAACAATTCGGTGGTTAGTTCAAATAATTGTTTTGCAATTTATTACTTTGTGCGTGGCATCCATACTGCTGCTTTGGTTTGCCAGATCCGGCTGGTAATCAGTATCCTGCTATAACTCTGTCAGCGAGTCTAGAATGGGCTTAGTAACGATTTCCTTTTGCCAAATATGGGCACCACTCTAGGCACACTTTTAGTTTTCTTTTTCGTTCTAGCAGCTTCTGGACTTAAACTAGATCGAGAATACGAACGCGGCGTCATCTTTCGACTGGGTCGAACAAAGGGCGTTATGGGGCCGGGGATGTATTGGATTATTCCCTGGATCGATCAAAAAATGCAGATCGATGTCCGTACCAAAACGGTGAATATTGAACCCCAAGAAACTGTTACGGCGGACAGCGTGACGATTAAAGTGAATGCTGTTCTTTATTACCGAATTCTTGACCCGTCAAAGGCGATCAATCGGGTTGAAGATTACAATATGGCGGTTTACCAAATCGCTTTGACGACTTTACGGAATGTGGTAGGTCAAAATATCCTGGATGATGTCTTACAAAGCCGCGATAAGATTAACACCAAAGTCCAAGAAATAGTCGATGAAATCACAGAACCTTGGGGGATTGTGATTGAACGGGTGGAAATGAAAGACGTGGAAATTCCCCTAGCGATGCAACGGGCAATGGCAAAAGAAGCGGAAGCTATTCGAGAAAAACGAGCCAGGCTCATTAAAGCGGCGGCGGAACAGGAAGCTTCAATTAAGCTAGCAGAAGCTTCGCAAATGATTATGAAGAACCCCGCTGTATTGGAGCTGCGACGTCTACAAATGCTGACAGAAATTGGGGCAGAAAATAATACGACGACAGTGATTATGATGCCGTCCGATATCATTCAAGCAGCAAAGAATTTGACCACTGGAATCTCGAATGGCAATCAAGCCGAGGTACGTCCTTTTCAACCAGAGGTCATTTTTACCGAGAAGCCAGTTCCGGATGACGCCCTCTAAGCCCTGTCATTAGCTGCAAAGCAAAGGTCTTAACGGGACGAATTCGCCGCAGCATCCATAAACCTAAGCGGCGAATTGCCACGACTGGCAACCAATTATTAGAAAACATCCGATCGAGGAAATCGGTAAAACCTAAAATGGTCAGGTTTTCTTGTTTACGCCAGTGTTCGTAACGTTTAAGTACCTGTATATCCCCGATATCTTCCCCTAAATTATGGGCAGATTTTAAAACTTGAGCGATCGCTGCTGCATCCCGAATCCCCAAATTCATGCCTTGTCCCGCTACCGGATGGCAACAATGGGCAGCATCGCCAATCAGGGCGAGTCGGGGAAGCGTGTAGCGATCGCTTTGCATCAATTGCACCGGGAAAACATAGCGATCGCCTTCTAGTTCTAGACGCCCCAACAGTCCAGCAGTGCGTCGTTCCAGTTCCGCCAAAAACTCTTTTTCGTCAATTTCCTTCAAAGCTTTCGCTTCTGTATGCGGGGCAGTCCAAACAACTTGGCAGCGGTTCCCCGGTAGCGGTAGAACCCCCATCGGGCCACTCGGCCAAAAGCGTTCGTAGGCGATATTCTGGTGGGGTTTTTCTGGTTTAATCGTTGCCACCACACAGGATTGCCAGTAATGCCATCCTTGGGTGCGGATACCAGCGGCTTCGCGGATGGGCGATCGCGCCCCATCTGCTGCTACCAGCAAGCGCGTTCTGATTTTGGATGTTTGCTTCCCCTCATCGCCCCCACTTTTTAAGGGGGGATTGGGGGGGATCTCCGAGGTTTGGGAAGGTTGAATTTTTGAGTGGGGAACTTCCCCTGTGACAGCAATTTCGATCTCTACCGCGTCAGCTTGATAGTCTGCACTTACCACTTCCGCCGGACACAACCAAGACACATTCGGGCAATCTCTCAAGCTATCCTGCAAAGCCGTCAGCAGCACCCGATGTTCCGCCCCATACCCTAGCCTTTCTGTCCCTAAATCTTGGGGAGAAAATTGCACGATGCCAGGATAATCGGCGTCAGATAAGCGAATTTGTTGAAATGCATTGATTTGAGGCAGTATTTTATCCCAAACCCCCATACCCTCGAAAATGCGCCCCGACATGAGGGAGATGGCATAAGCGCGTCCGATGGCAACAGCAGCAGACTGGGGCGATCGCTCAATTAACGCTACCCGCAGCCCAGAATCTTTTAAGGCACAAGCGAGAGTTGCCCCAATAATTCCACCGCCCACAATCGCTAAGTCGTAGTCAAAGCCTTGCTGGGCTGCCGATGTCTGCGGCGACGAAATTGTTTGAACGGTCTGTTCCAGCGCCATTGTTAACAAAATTAGTCAAAACAATAAGAATATTTACTATTGTGACGCGAACAGATGGAGCAATCAAGTTGAGAAGCGCGATGTCTAGTAAACAACCGAATCCCCAGCCTCTTTCCTTGCCCTTGGTGGCTGGGGATTCGGTTTTTGGACGCCAACAAGTATTGGGTTAGGGAGAGGACAACACACCGATGCTCTGGATGCAGTTTGGTAGAATAAAAAATTACCCCACTAATTGCAAAGCAATTAATGGGGGATGCATAATGAGGAAGCTTGCTAAAGGTTAGGCAGATGAAGAAGCTTCCTCTTTCTTATTAGCGGTCTCTAGAAGAGGTGTTTTGAAAATCGGTGCAATGTTTAAGACTGATTTCATACTCTCAAAGGGCACAACTTCAGACTACTTAGCACCCATTTCGATTACAGCACTGCGGGTGAAATTAATCCGCTCTTCAAAGTCCAGTTGTTTGATTTGAGCAACAAAATCGTTGGTTTCTTCGGGCAGTTGATAGTCAGAAGGCACCGTAATGATTTCACCTTTGTCCATGCCTTGTGCTAACCGGAGCCACACATCCAGCTTAGAGCTAGAACTTACAGCTTTATAGGCACGGCTAATATCAGTATCGGCTCGTGAAGCGATGTCGCGTTGCGCCTGTAGCTGTTCTTCCTTGGGCATTGCCAGGATTGCATGGTATAAGGCGGCAGCTTCTTCTTGGGCAGAAGTGGCATTTGCTGGTGTCAGTTGGTCTTTGATGTCGAGGTAGCCGAACCACAGGATGGCAAGCTGAGTATCTACATCAAAGCCCTGAAACTTTTGTAAGGCTTGTTTGCTGGTGTCGTTGGTAGTAAATGTCATTTATGAATCTCCGATTGTTTTGCTTTAATGACAGCTCAGGGAACTGAGCCGCTGAAACAAGTTCGTTTTGCCTCAATATTAAGATTTAATAAGCTGGCGACCGGAGATTAACCTCGCTTAAGACAGAGATAGCGATCGCGCCTGAAGACGGATGTAGAGACACGCGATCGCTCTTAAGGCAGGGAAAACAGAATTCCCATCAATTAGCCATTCACTAAACTCAGAGACATCAGCTCATCCGCCATCTCGAAGTTAGCGGTAACGTTTTGCACATCATCGAGTCCTTCTAGGGTGTCAATCAATTTGAGGAGCGATCGCGCCTGCTGTGAATCGCCAACTTCCACCGTATTGTTAGGAATCCAGCGCAGTTCCACCTCGGTGACTTTAAAGCCTTTCTCCTTTAAGGTTCGCTCTAGGTTCTCCAAATTTGCCACAGAGGTAAACACGTCGGCTCCCTCCGTATCCTCCTCCTGTGTCAGTTCGTAGGACTCAGCACCCCCTTCCAGGGACGACTCCAATAGCTCCTCTTCGTCAACCACTCCTTGCAGGATACAGACACCTTTCTGCTCAAACATCCACGAGACGCAGCCGGTTTCACCGAGATTACCGCCATTTTTGCTAAAAGCCGCTCTCAAATCAGCGGCAGTACGATTGCGATTATCGGTGAGCGCTTCCACCAAAATCGCCACGCCGCCGGAACCATAACCTTCGTAGCGAATTTCTTCTAGCTGAGCGCCATCCGCTCCCCAAGTCCCCGCACCTTTTGCGATCGCTCGTTCAATATTCTCATTCGGAATCCCAGCCGCCTTCGCCTTATCAATCGCCGTGCGGAGTTGAAAATTACCTGCTGGGTCTGGTATACCACTGCGAGCTGCCACAATAATCGCGCGAGCTAGCTGGGTGAAGGTTTTGCCCTTCACTGCATCCACTCTCGCCTTCTGACGCTTAATATTTGCCCACTTACTATGTCCAGCCATAGACTGAAATTATTTATACGATCGTCCAAACATAGGATAAACAAAAATCAACCGTACTTCATACCAAGCCTATCCGCTTAGGAGGATGTCTGAAAAGTCATAATCGAGATGCTTAAACGGTAGAGATCCCCCTAAATCTCCCGATAAATTGGGGGCCTTTGAGAAACTTATCCCTTCTTTTTAAGGGGGACTGGGAGGATAAAATCAACTTTTGACACTTCTCAGACATCCTCTTAATCTTGTTTCTATACCCTGCGTAGCCAATAGCTGAAGCTTTACTTTAAGTTAATAAAGCAGATGTTTTAGCTTATGCAAGAAAATTATAAGTGTAAAAAATATTTGCAAAAACCAATTGTTTTTAAGCAAAAAGATGGCTTTTAGTCGCTGATGGTGAGTATTTTAAAGCTGTTTCGGTTCAAAATTGGGCATTCAATTATGTCAGTTGGATTTAACGGGTCTAGTAATTTTTTCCAAAACCTGTGGAGTTTTTTGAGCCGGGGGTTGCTATTAAGCATTGTTCTGTTAGGATTGGCAGGATGTCAGCTACAGTCGGGGCGTTCGGAAGCCGCGGATGTCATCCGACTGACGTTGTGGCAAGGGGTGAATCCGCCGCCGAATCGGGATGTGTTGCAGTCGCTGGTGGACAAGTTCAATCAGGCGCATCCGAAGATTCAGGTGGAATCCCTTTATGTGGGACAAGCGGATCAGCAGTTACCGAAGATTTTGGCAGCGGTAGTGGGAAATGCGCCGCCGGATCTGTTGTGGTTTAACGCAACGCTGACGGGTCAGTTAGTAGAATTGGATGCGATCGCGCCTATGGAAAATTGGCTGGCGCAATCCCCCGTCCGCGACGAAATTGACCCCGCGTTGTTTGAATCAATGCAGTACGCGGGTCATACTTGGTCGGTGCCGTTTGGGACGAATAATGTCGGAGTTTTTTATCGTCCCAGTTTGTTTAAGGCAGCGGGAATCACCGAGTTGCCCAAAACTTGGGACGAATTGCGGCAAGTTGCTCGTACTTTAACCCGCGATACAAATAGCGACAAGCGCATCGACCAACACGGGATGTTTTTGCCCTTAGGAAAGGGAGAATTTGCAGTATTCCTTTGGTTGCCATTTATGTGGAGTGGCGGCGGTGAGTTGGGAAATGCTCAAGGGCAAGAAGCTTCTGCGATCGCTTTAGCCAACAATCAAGGCGCGATCGCTGCCCTTCAATTCTGGCGCAATTTAATTGAAGACGGCTCAACCATTCTGTCTCTACCAGAACGAGGCTATGAAACCGATAACTTCCTTGCCGGAAAGGTCGCAATGCAACTGACTGGCCCTTGGACGCTGGGGCAACTGAAAGCCACTGGCGTTGATTTTGGCGTTTTCCCCATCCCAGCACAAAAAGAACAAGCTACGGCGACGGGGGGCGAGAATCTGTTTATTTTAAAAACAACCCCAGACCGAGAAAAAGCGGCATGGACGTTTGCTGAATATGTTGCGGGAGAGGAATTTCAGACCGAATGGGCACTCGGTACCGGCTACCTACCCGTAAATCTGAAGGCGCGGCAAAGTGCCAAATATCAAGCCTTTGTCGCGGAACAACCGGCAGTGAAAGTGTTTTTAGAGCAAGCAAAGGTTGGGCGATCGCGTCCTATCTTCACGGGTTATAATCGGGTTTCCGAAAATGTCGGCAGAGCGCTGGAATCTGTCTTGCTGGGCAAAAGCTCGCCCCAGGAAGCACTCAAAAACGCCCAGCAGCGGCTAGATTTGATTTTTAAGTAATTTAAACGCTTTCGGTACAGCAAATTTGTCAAGACGCCAAAGTATCCCCTCTTGGCAATCCGAAAGCGTTTCCCATTATTGACACTGGCTACAATCTAGCAGCACAGACGGCGGCTCCAATCAGTCCCACTCGCGGATTTAGCACAATATGCACCGGCATTCTTTCGAGTAACGGACTCACGCGACCTTTGTTCAGAAAGGCATGGAGGAAACTGCCTTCTTGAATCAACGGCAGAATTTTGGCGGCGATGCCACCAGCAACGTAAAGACCGCCATAAGGTAATAGTTTGATGGCAAGATTCCCGGCTTCGGCACCGTAAGCTTCCACGAAGATTTGCATCGTTTGTTCGCACAAGCGATCGCTCTTTTCCAAAGCAGCTTTACCAATAATCGCCGCGGGATCGATCGTCTTGTCTTTCTGCCCGATCTCTTGTTCCCAGTTTCTAATCATCTGCCCAATTTCTGACGATTCCTCAGCAATTTTCCGATCTCTTAGGAACTGGTAAATTGAGACGATGCCTAGACCGGAAACCACTCGCTCGACTGAAATTCGCTGAATATTGTGCTTATCGAGCAGATATTTCAACAGCTGAAATTCTAACTCCGAGCGAGGTGCAAAGTCAGCGTGTCCGCCTTCCGAGGGGAACACTTTATGGGCGTTGGATGCTAAGCGGATTAAAAACCCTTGTCCTAAGCCGGTACCCGCACCAATCACGCCAATCGGGGCGTCTTCCTGATGCTTGCCAGCTTGCAAAGTGTACAAGTCTGATCCAGTTAAACCCAAGACACCATAGCCAACGGCAGCGAAATCGTTGATTAAACCAACCGCAGCGATTCCCAATTGTTGCTCCAGCCGTTTGCTATCAAGCGACCAAGATAGATTGGTCAGGATAGAGGTGTTGTTGACAACAGGACCCGCGATCGCAAAACAAGCTTTTTCCGGTTTCGGTGTCTCGCCGAGTTGTCCAGCCGCTGCCGTCAAAAACTGCCGCACCATTGGCACCAAATCGGGAAAATTGCCACTGGGGAAAATCTCCTCATACAGAGTTTGCAATAATTCCCCAGAATCAGACGCTTCTACCAAGCGCAGAATCGTCTTAGTACCCCCGATATCCCCTGCTAATAACAATCCCATGACCTTAATTAAACCGGATGACTTTTTCAGTTTGACTCAAGTGAGAAACATCTCCATTGAGTTCCATCACCCATTCTTCACCATCGCGCACCAGCTTAACCAAACAACACAGCGCGGCGTTTACTTCAGTTTCGGCTGTACCCCCCCGGATACCGAGAGTTGCACCCAGCACTGATGCACCGTGACCCACCAATAAGATATCTTCGGAAAACTCAGATGCAAGGCGTCTTGCGACTTCCCCAGAGCGTTCCATTACTTCTTCCCCAGTTTCGGGATAATTCGCGATTACGCGAGAAGTGTAACTGAGGTCAATTTGGGGAAATTGCTCGTGCAATGCTTCCATTGACAATCTTTCAGGCATCGCTGGCATCCAGTGAGGATTTAACCATTCGCTTAAGCCAGACTCAAGTTTGATGGGTAAATTCAGCACTTGTGCAACTTGGTGCGCCGTTTGTACCGTTCGCAGGAAGGGCGAGGCAAAAATATGGGCAATCTTTTCTCCCTTCAGGCGCTGCGCGAGTTGTTTGGCTTGTTCCACGCCGTCCTCAGACAGAGGTGGATCGTAGGGACGTTCGGCGGTTAAAAACCAGTCGGGGTTCACGAAGTCGAGGCGGTTGGCGTGTCTTGCAATCCAGACGGTTTGAGTCATCGGTTTAGGGAATAATGAGCAAAGAGCAAGCCGGATACGATTTTACCTAAAGGCCGCCGCCAATCAATTGTTGGAAGTGGCTGCTGGCTTCAGACGCGAACTGACAAGTCAGCGCTTCGCTATCGCTAGCTCGTCTTCTATAATCTAAAATCCAAAATGGTATAAGGCGATGGCGATCGCAGCCTCTTGAGCAAGCTGCCAATTTAATATACTCTGCAAAATCAATCTCAGTCGTTTCTCCCAAGTTTTCCAAGCGGAATAGACAGACCGGATTCTCCTCAAACTGCGATTACCAGGTTTTCTGGCACTTTGCGCCCAGAAAGTCATCCTTTTGCTTAAGAAAATCCCTATTTTTCGGCTTTTCGCTCTCAGACCTGGTGCAATAATGTAATACCGCGATCGCGTCCCTCACTGATGAGAGCAATTGCTCAATTGGAGTTGCTAACGCTTCGTAATACTTTTTCCTGGAGACCAAGGTGCCGCGAGCATCGTCCTACCCCCACCTATCAATGTCGCTGAGTGTCAGTAAGCATCTGCAAGATTTTTCTCATTTTGTTTCTCAAGATGCAATTATCCGATGGATTCGTGGGTACCCTTTTACTAGCTGATGTTGAAGGAAACGGCACGGGAACCCCCCTCTTGGGATAGACACAGCATCTTTCAGAAAGGTTACAATAGTTTACAATTGCGATCGCTTTAAATTATCGCTCTGATTCAAGACTCAGCGCTATGAAAACTGCTCAGACCTCTACAGATACCGTCCGTGCTTACTTGCGAGAAATTGGGCGCGTTCCCCTGCTTACTCACGAGCAGGAAATCCTTTATGGAAAACAAGTACAGCGCTTAGCCACCTTGCAGGAAGTAAAAAATTCACTCTTGTTGCAGTTAGGACACGAGCCAACCGATGAGGCGTGGGCTTCTTCAACTGGGTTGTCAGAGAAAGAATTACAGCAGGCGATCGCAGTGGGTGAAATCGCCAAGCGCAAGATGGTCGAAGCCAACTTGCGGCTCGTCGTCTCGGTTGCCAAAAAGTACATCAAACGTAACGTAGACCTCTTGGACTTGATCCAGGAAGGCACAATGGGAATGCAACGGGGCGTCGAAAAATTTGATCCCACCAAAGGCTACCGATTTTCCACTTATGCTTATTGGTGGATTCGGCAGGCGATTACTCGCGCGATCGCAGAAAAAGGACGCACCATTCGCCTCCCCATTCACATCACCGAAAAACTCAACAAAATTAAGAAAGCTCAGCGCCAACTTGCTCAAAACCTGGGACGAGCTGCTACAGTCGGCGAACTCGCCGCCGAACTAGAATTGACCCCCAAGCAAGTTCGGGAGTACCTAGAGCGGGCGCGTCAGCCCCTTTCTTTGGATCTGCGTGTCGGAGATAATCAGGATACAGAACTGGTAGAACTACTGGAAGACACCGGCCCTTCCCCAGAAGACTTCGCAACTCAATCTTCCCTCCAAGTTGACTTAGAAAAACTAATGTCAGACTTAACGCCTCAACAACGCGAGGTATTAGCGCTGCGGTTTGGTTTAGCCGATGGACAAGCCATGACGTTGGCAAAAATTGGCGAACTTCTCAACATCAGTCGGGAACGAGTACGGCAAATCGAACGGGAAGCCCTCTCTAAGCTTCGCAAGCGCAAAGCCGATATGCGGGAATATATTGCGGCTAGCTAATTGAGGAGTTAGGACTGAGGAGTTAGGACTGAGGACTGAGGGCTGAGGACTGAGGAGTTAGGGATTAGGAGCTAGGGCTGAGGAGCTAGGACTGAGGACTGAGGACTGAGTAGCCAGTTTTAAGTTTTGAGTATGAACTTTCTCAGCACTTAATAAAGGTAAAAGAATCCGCCGTTTAAAGTTCGGTTCTGCCCACTGTGACCCCGGAAGGAGCCTGCTAAATTAAGGGTATTAGAAGGATTTACAACTCTCGGAGCTAGTTTCCGAGTCGATCGATAGAACAAGTATTGAGCAGCGATCTACCCTGGTACAAGGATTTGAGAGTAGCTGCCTCTAGAAAGTACGGAGAAACAAAGTGAACAACCCGTCAAATCGAGTCTCAGAGTTCTTTGAAGGTGAGTCGGAAGGCGGCAACTTGCTTTGGCAATACGTCCAATCCATGAGTCCAGAGACGATTACTCAGCTTTCCAAACCCGCGTCTCAGGAAGTATTTCAGGTGATGGAACGCAATATTGTTGGGCTGTTGGGGCACCTACCACCAGAACATTTTGGTGTAACGATCACCACCAATCGTGAAAACTTAGGGCGTATGCTGGCTTCGGCGATGATTAGCGGCTATTTCTTGCGGAACGCCGAACAAAGAATGACCTTTGAAAATGCCTTGACAGGTGCTACTGAAGTCAATGTATCTGATGTTGAATAGGCAAGTTGAGCGGCATCAGCGCCAGTTCCGATGATTGTACTGCAATTGCAGCAACAAAGCGGCTCGGCAGACTGGGAAGTCAGTCTGCCGAGTTCTGCTATTTTGGAGTTTAGGCGATCGCTTCTAGCCTGGTACTCCCAAAACGGTCGAGACCTCCCCTGGCGTCACCACGCCGACCCCTACGCCATCTGGGTATCGGAAATCATGCTCCAGCAGACCCAGGTAAAAACAGTTATTCCTTACTACCAGCGATGGTTAGCCCAATTTCCCACAATTGAAACCCTCGCCGCTGCTGACTTGCAGCAAGTCCTCAAAGTTTGGCAGGGACTCGGTTACTACGCCCGTGCCCGTAATCTGCACAAAGCCTCTCAGGAAATTATCCAACGTCACAACGGAATTTTTCCTACCCACCTATCAGACGTTTTAGCTTTATCCGGGATTGGACGCACCACCGCCGGGGGCATCCTCAGCGCCGCCTTCAATCAACCCGTGGCGATTCTAGATGGCAACGTCAAGCGGGTTTTAGCGCGGCTGGTAGCATTGCCAGTGCCACCAACAAAAGCAACAAAACCGCTCTGGCAGCTCTCAGAGAGCCTCCTCGACCCCGAACAGCCCAGAGATTTTAATCAGGCGCTGATGGATTTGGGAGCCACTATCTGCACTCCCCACAACCCAGCCTGCAACAGATGTCCCTGGATGTCCCACTGTCGCGCATACAATTTGAATATTCAGTCAACTTTACCCATGCGCGAAACCTCTTCCCCCATCCCCCACAAAAACATCGGCGTTGCCGTTATCTGGAACGAGCAGAAAGAAATTCTCATCGATCGCAGACCCCAGAACGGTCTTCTGGGCGGTCTTTGGGAATTCCCTGGCGGCAAATTAGAGCCTGGTGAAACCGTCGAGGAATGCATTAAAAGAGAAATTCAGGAGGAATTGGGCATTGAAATTGAAGTGGGCAAACATCTCATCACCATTGACCACACCTATACCCACTTCCGCGTCACCCTCAACGTCCATCACTGTTGCCACCTCACAGGCATTCCCCAACCGATCGAATCCGATGAAATCCGCTGGGTGACACTGGACGAAATCGATCAGTTTCCCTTTCCCAAAGCGAACATCCAAATTATCGATGCCCTGCGGCAGGCTTAGAATTTTCTAATTCGATTTACGAACCGCAAAGACGCAAAGGACGCAAAGGACGCAAAGAAAAGAGGGAATAGGGAAGAGTGCGACCGCACTCAATCTTTTTTATAAAATTTTTAGTATCATTCTGACTTCCAGACGACTTTACGCTGGCGGTAAGATTAAAGCCAAGGCACGATTTAGAATCTCTTTTTTATTAATGAGTTGTTCTAATTCTTCTGGCTCATAACGTCCTTCTTCTACCTCTAGGGAAGCCTCATCAATAGCATTCAAGTAGGCTTCTTCTACAATCGCTAACGATCCTTGGATGTCACCCTTTAGCAGTAATTCTTTCAGGTCTAATAGTTCTTCCATAACAGCTGATTTAATCCTCAGTTGTTTCTATTGAATTTTGAAGCGATCGCTCATCTGCTTGGGCGTGGCAACGTTCCAGCTTTTCACGCACCTTAATAGTTTTTGAATGCTCTGTTCCTAAGCATCCCTCAAAAATCTCTAAAGCTTGGTTGAAAAAGGTGTCAGCCTTATCATATCGCTCTTGAAATTCGCAGAGCTAAGCTAGGTGGTTGAGGGTTTTAGCTACATCAGGGTGCTTCTCTCCATACAGGCGTTTTCGCATTTCCAATGCTTGCTTGTATAACGGTTCGGCTTTCTCATCACCTTCAGAGGTAAATCAACCGAACTAAAGTCAAAGCGATCGCCCTCTTAACCCGCGACGGCGGGTTTCGTTTGTATAGCCGCGATTTATAATCGCCGGTGCTTCTGAGACCACCCAACCAACTTCGTACAATAAAGAAGCAACTCGCACTAGCCATTCTTGATTGTGAAGCAAGCCTCAAGCGGTTCCGCCCCTAACTTTCAGCCTTGTCAGATTGTTTGTTTAGACCATGAAAATACTCGTCTGTACGCTGACGTGATACAAGTTGTCGATTCACGGCAGATATGCTGGGTGCGTCCTTTGATGCTTACTATCGTTTCAGACGATAATGCCAACGTGTTACCAACGCTGTACGATTTGCGTCAGGGTGCCGATTTAGTATGGCCTGTAACGTTGTTTCGACCAGCACTGGATACCGAGGTGATTCCCCTGTTAATGCAACTGGACGCCCCAGATGCGACAGCAGACGCCTCTGAGGCCCATCGGCAACTCAGTTGGTTTGTCCGCCAAGTTTGGCAAGCCAATCAGAGTGATTTTCAGGCTTCGTAGCGAATTTCAGCATCTCTGATGCGTTGAATCGCTTCGTGCATCCGTTCATCTGCCACGGTGAGAGCAATCCGAAAAAAGCTTTCCCCAGCAGCACCAGACCCGTTTCCAGGGGGCACGATCGGACCGCATTTCTCCAGTAACAGGGTGACAAATTCCGTTGAAGTATAACCTCTGGGAACGGGTACCCAAATATAGAAGGTTGCTTTGGGAGGCTCAATAGGCCATCCTAAAGATTGCAATCCTTCGACGATGATATTACGACGGTTTTGGTAAACTGACATCACCGCTTGGCGTTCTTCTTGTGAGGTTTCATAGGCAGCGATCGCTACTCGTTAAATTGCCTTAAAGATGCCAGAATCTACATTGGTTTTAACGCGTCCCAGTCCCTTAATTTCGCTAGGATTCCCCACAACAAAACCAACCCGCCCGGCGGTCATATTGTAAGACTTAGATAAACTTTGAAATTCTATGTTTAAGCCAGCGACACCAAAGCGGCGTTCCATCCAATCCGCAGCAGTTTTGCGGTATTCTTTAGTTCCCAATCGGGGGGATAGTTAAGAGTCGAAGGCTCGTCAATCGCCTCATGCATCGCCTGGACAATATGTGCTGGCGTCGGGCGGTCTGGAGCGCCAACTCCACTGTTGATGATGTCCACCCTTTGGCGACCGTTTCATGCTGCTTGCGATTAATCTTGGCAAATAGGTAGGACGGGGTCTTTTCTAAACGTTTGGCAAACTGCACGACGATTTAACAACTGAAAAAAAGAGCAAGTGCAAACAATTAGACAGTTGACCGCCAGGTGAGTCAAACGGATGAGAGATTGGTTTACAAAGATTCCAACGGCACAAGTATTGTCTCGTGCCATCGACTAAATCTGCCTTAAATTTTTAATGTCTTTCATGCACTTGGTACCAGTTGAATTCGACCGGCATCCATCTCTGACATGAGTAATTCCAGTGCCTCATAATCAACGTCAGAAATGTGACCCATTCTGGTCAATTCATAATTTATTTCGTTCTCTATATCTGGAGTTAATTTCTTAATATAGAGAGCTTTTTCTACCAGTTGACGAATCGCGTATGTAGTTCTCATAAAAACCGATAGAACTCCGCATTTAAAAATTATCGTTTGAATATATAGATGAACCAGTGATCTAAAACTAGACTGTAAAGTGATCTAAATCACTGTGAGTTTCGCCCCAATTGCCGCTGATTTTTTAAATAATTTCCGACAACTCCATGAAGCTTCGGAGTTGATGCTTTATAGCAATAATATTATCGTTGATGAGTTTTAATCGTGTGAAGAATAGCCGCAGATGTCTGTTTGAAGACCTAAGCCCCTGCCTTGCAGAAATGCGCTTCGCATAGGATTATACAAAGAATACATCTGTCTTTGGTTAGATGCAGCGATTGTAAAAGATGGATAGAAGAATTTTCTTAATATAGAACTTCTAGAAAGTCCGTATTAGAGAACACGTTCTCAGGCAATCTTATTGAAAACTTTATATAAAAGGAGGTAACTAATGAAGATTTAGCAAATTACCTAAAAGGGGGTAGGCAATATCATATTTACCGTTTATTGTCGAAGCTATTACACAAATTTTTGTTTAGAGTTGAAACAGGATATTGTCATGCAAAATACGCTAGTTCGCCCCAACGTTGCAGTTATTCGCCCCCAAGGTCATATCAATGCATCGAATGCGGTTGAGTTCCAAGGTCAACTGACAGCAGCTGTTTCTTCACCCGATCAATCCATTGTGCTAGTTGATATGGCGCAAGTAGAGTTCCTCGATAGTGCTGGCTTGATGGCGTTTGTTTCGGCTCACCGTTTAGCACACAGTCTAGGACGGCGGTTTAGCCTCTCTTCAGTGTCGCCCTCCATTCGGATGATTTTTGAACTGGCTCAACTTGACGGAGTCTTTGAAATTTTAGAAAGTCCTGCCGCCTTGGAAGCAAACATTGGAGTATAGGAACAAGGAAATACTTCTAAAGGAAAAACTGAGAGGTTGAGCGCTGTTGCTGAGTGCTAATCCTGAATTGGTGCTAGGGTTGAATCTGAGGCACTGGAAGCAGGGAGCGTTTTGCAGTGGCGATCGCAGTTGAGAAACTACTTACAGCAGAGATACAGAAACCAGCTCGTTATTTGGGAAACGAGCTAGGAGCCGTCCACAAACCTTGGGAAGCGGCGGCAGTACGGTGGGTTCTGACCTACCCAGAAATCTATGAAGTGGGTGCATCGAATCTTGGGCATATTATTCTCTACAACATATTGAATGCTCAATTGGGGCAGCTGTGCGATCGCGCATATTTACCAGCCCCAGATTTAGCGGCGAAACTCCGAGAAACACAGACGCCCCTATTTGCCGTGGAGTCGCGGCGAAGTCTTACAGATTTTGACATTTTGGGCTTTAGTCTCAGCTACGAGCTAGGAGCCACCAACATCCTGGAAATGCTGGATTTGGCAGGGATTCCCCTGACGTGGCGGGAGAGGCTCACCAGCACAGACGCAAGGGAAAATGAAGAATTTCCCTGGAATTATCCTCTAATTTTTGCTGGGGGGCAGACCGCAACCTCGAATCCCGAACCCTACGCAGACTTTTTTGACTTCTTGGCTCTGGGAGATGGCGAGGAAGTGCTACCAGAGATTGGCTGGGTAGTGGAAAAAGCCAAAAAAGCTCAACTCAGTCGAAAACAACTATTGCTGAATTTGGCACAAGTACCAGGCGTATATGTGCCGCAGTTTTACGACATGGCAGAAGATGGCTCAGTCCATCCCAATCGCCCGGATGTACCCCAGCGGATTTTACGGCGAGTTGCCGCCCCCCTGCCAGCTTATTCCATCGGGCTAGTGCCTTATGTGGAGACAGTCCACGACCGACTGACGATTGAAGTGCGGCGCGGATGTACTCGCGGTTGCCGCTTCTGCCAGCCAGGAATGCTGACTCGTCCGGCGCGGGATGTGGAACCGCAGGAAGTCGTAGAGGCAATTGAAAAGGGAATGCGGGCGACGGGATATAACGAGTTTTCCCTACTCTCCTTAAGTTGTTCGGATTATCTATCTCTACCGGCGGTAGGGATGGAAATCAAAAATCGTCTCAAAGATGAAAATATTTCCCTCTCTTTACCCAGTCAACGGGTAGACCGCTTTGATGAAGATATCGCGAATATTCTTGGCGGGACGCGGCAAAGTGGGCTGACTTTCGCGCCGGAAGCTGGAACCCAGCGGATGAGGGACATTATCAACAAGGGGTTGACGAACGCAGAATTGCTACGGGGGGTGAAAACCGCCTACGAGCAGGGTTGGGAAAAAATTAAGCTGTATTTTATGATTGGTCTGCCTGGAGAGACGGATGTCGATGTGATCGGTATTGCCGAAACAATCCGTTGGCTACACCAAGAATGTCGGACTGAAGGTAGAAAGCGTCTGCATTTCAACCTGACGATTTCCAACTTTACACCGAAGCCTCACACGCCTTTCCAGTGGCACTCTGTGTCTACAACTGAGTTTCAACAGAAGCAGAAACTTCTCCGCGACGAGTTTCGCGGGATGAGGGGGGTGAAGGTAAACTTCACCGATGTGAGACTTTCGGCGATGGAAGATTTTATTGGACGGGGCGATAGGCGTCTGGCATCGGTGCTGCGTCGTGCTTGGGAACTGGGTGCGGGGATGGATGCCTGGTTTGATAGTGTGGAGCGGGCTTTTGCGGCTTGGGGAGAAGCGATCGCAGAATCAGGCTTAACCTGGAAATACCGCCTTGTTGAAAATGGCGAATGGAACTGGGTGGAGAATCGGAATCAACCGCTACCCATTGACGATTCCCAATCCGCAATTCCCAATCCCCAATTCGATGCGCCGTTGCCTTGGGATCATATCGATACGGGAATTGATAAGAACTGGCTAATCGCTGACCTGAAACGGGCTTTAGAAGCTGCGATAGTGCCGGATTGCTCGTTTGAAGGCTGTTCTCACTGTGGCATTTGCGGGTCTGACTTTGGGCACAATATTGTTATCAAGCCGCTGCCGATTCCAGAATTTGCCGGACACTTCACGCCGAATACAGATAGGGTGCAGCGGTTGCGGGTTTGGTTGGGTAAGCTGGGCGATATGGCGCTGGTGAGTCATCTAGATTTGGTGCGCCTGTTTGACCGTGCTGTGCGTCGGGCGGCATTGCCAGTTGCTTTTACGGGCGGGTTTCATCCCAGTCCCCGCATTTCTCCAGCGAGTGCGCTGTCATTGGGATCAACCAGTGAAGGTGAAATTGTGGACTTTGAGCTAACCCAGGCGATGGATGTGGCGACATTCCAGGAGAAGTTAGCTGCCCAGTTGCCGTCTGATATCCCGGTTTATCGGGTGGCAGATGTTGATTTGAAGGCTCCTTCCGCGACTCAGTTGTTGGAAAAAGCCGAGTATTTGATTGCGGTGGCAGCGGTTGAGTCTGCGTCACCAGAGGAGTGGCAAAGCTGGGTAGAGGCGATTAAAGCCACTGAGAGCATTTTAATTGAGCAAACGACGAAGTCTGGGAAGAAGAAACAGATAAATCTGCGCGATCGCTTGTTTGAATTGGAGGTTAATGAGCCTCAAAGAAGCGCCAGCGGAGCGAAGGGTAATATCCCATTAGCTTGCCAAGAAAAAGCGGCAGAAGGCGTTGTTCTGCGCTATTTGGGCAGTTGTCAAAATGATGGAACTGTACTAAAACCGGAGCATATCGTCTTGATGTTGGAGCAAGTGACGGGGCGGGAGTTTCAGCTGTTGCACGCTCACCGACGTCAGCTGCTTCTGAAGGATTGATTGCCGAATCGGGATTCCTGCCATTGGCGACATTCCCCTACCGCTATCGGAACAACCTGAGTTTATGTTGTTCTTGGGAACGTCTGGCAAAACGATGGTTGCTGGCGGACACACTAGCCAAAGAAGTAGCGTGCCAGTCAATCTCGGTTACGCCATCTGTCTGTATCGATACCTGAGTTTACGATGAAGGTTGGCTGATTTGCCTGGATGGAACCAGCGGGAAAGTCTGGCAGGCAAATCAAGCCGGTCAGCTTTGGATGGCTGGAATTGTTGAATTTTAGCGATAGTTGCGATCCAGAGTATCCAAATTCTGGTTCTCTGGCTAAGTTTGGGAACGAAGAACAAACCTTCAACTTTTGATTAAGTCCAATGATGATTAAGCCCAGTGAGTGTGCGATCGCTCTTGCACTACTCTTTGATAAACTGCTTCAGTTTGTTTCGCTATCTTCGACCAGCTGAACCGACGCTCTAAATCTTCATAAGCGTTGTCAACTAGCCACTGGGCGTAACCTGGATTTTTTAGCACTTCTAAAATGCCCCAGGCGAGAGAATCCCAGTTGTTCGTCTGGGTAACAACCCCAGTCTTCGTGTGTTGCACGACTTCCGGTAAACCCCCCGTGTCTGATACCACAACGGGCACGCGGGCGGCAAAGCTTTCTAGGGCAACAATGCCAAAAGGTTCGTAGAGGCTGGGAAATACGGCGCAGTCAGCAACGGTTTGGAATTTATCTAGGTCAGCATCTGACATAAAGCCGGTGAAATAGCAGTCGTCCCAAATGCCTAAATTCCAAGCTTGCTGCTTCAAGGGGTCAGTATTGCCGCCGCCAATAATCACAAATTTGACATTGCCCCCCATTTCCCAAAGGACTTTCGGGGCAGCATTCAACAACACGGAAACGCCCTTTTCGTGGGACATTCGACCCACATAGTAAACAATTTTCTCCCGATCGTCGGCAAACTGACGACGGAAGTTCAACGCATCAAACTCGTGCCAGCGTGGTTTTTTTTCCGGTCGGATGCCGTTGTATATGACATCCATTTTATCCCAAGGAGTTTCTAGCGCTCGTTCTCCTTCTTGGCGCATATAGTTGGTACAAACAATAATCCGCCAAGAGTTATAGGCGAGAAGTTTTTCTTTGCCGCTAATGTAGCGGTGGTCGTCGTTGTAGATGCCGTTGTAACGACCAAATTCTGTGGCGTGAATCGTAGTAATCAGCGGCACTTTAAAATTGTGCTTGAGAGCGATCGCGGCATCTCCCACCAACCAATCGTGGGCATGGATCAAATCGAACGGGCCATCTTCCATCATCAGCTTCCCGCCGTGAATCCCCATGCTCTGGTTCAAATTCACGACCCAGTGAAAGAAATCATAACCGTAGCCCACTGGCACCCGATGCACGTGGACGCCATCTACCACCTCGTACAGCGGCGCGTGACCAAACTCTACTGTTAGCAAGTGGACTTCATGCCCTAGTTTAATCAGTTCTGGATATAACTCCCCTACATGGCGGGCAATTCCTCCGACAATGCGCGGCGGAAATTCCCAAGTCAGGACTAGAATCTTCATTTCCCCCAATCCCCTCAATTCAGTTACAAATCGCTACAGATCGACATAGTTCTAAAAATTATAGTCTCCTAGTTGGGACAATGAGGGTGTGATAGATTTAAATAATCTTTTAACCCTGAGCAAAGATAAACACTCAATCTATTTCTATTGTTGCTTTTATTTGAGGGATAAACAGTTAATACAATAAGAAGTAAGAAAAGAATAAATTATGAAATGTGAAGCCAAGAATTTATTCCTTTTCTGGCTCTATACCTCAATCGCTTTCAGGCTACCGCTAGCTCTTGATGTACTGCGAATAGGCATTTCAATAACAAAGTTTGTCCCTAAATAAACTCTAAAAGACACTTCAATTGCCTATCCGGTTTTTCCACAATAATTCTCAGATTAATTAAGCACCCCAGAACGATGCTCTTACCCATTGGTTTAATAGTGAAAAAGAAGGCATTATTTGCCATCTATATTGCCATTTGGGAACATCTCTGACTTCCGTGGGAATGCGGATGTTGCCGGGTTGATATGGAATTGCTCGGTACGTGCGATCGCATAGTCTGCCGCTAGATGGGACAAAAGACGAATTTAAGTTAGAGAAATCTGTTGGCGAAATGCCTGCCAAGCCGCGATCGCTTGCTCGTTCGAGACAACTCCTTTTTGCATTAAGATAACGCCATCTTTGAAGTCAATGATGCCATACTCCCCACTACCAGATAGCCGATCGATCGCGGGAACACTCTGTTGCAATAATCCCCGTTCTTCGTTGAAAGCAGCTTGATACTGCTGTGCTTGCCACAAATCAGCAATAATGTAATCTACATTGACCACTTCACCAGCATCATTGCGGAGTTGCAAAGAAGGAAAGCGGATGATTTCGCGGCGACCCGAAAGATGGGGTACAAGATAGGTGGTAGTCGCTACACTAGCGTCAGGCGGAATCTGAGCCAATAAAGGGCGAACTTGGCTGACGTGTTCCCACTGCCGCGTCACGGGAATATAAACCAAAGGCTGAATCGACTCTGGGATCAGGAAGTAAAAAGTCCGATTAGGGTTTGAAGTGAACGTAAAAAATATTGAAAGGCAGAGACAGACGATCCAAAAACGCCGAAACGACGGCGAAACCGATTTGGGATAATTATCTGCAACCTCAGCCTCATCCCTCTCAGCCTCATCCCTCTCTGATGTCTGAGCTTTTCGCCCCCCTTTAAAATCTCTTATCCAAATTCTAAAGTCGCTTTGCCCTGCCCACCAGAGAATCGCCCCGTAAAATAGCCCCGGCACGATTGTCATCGCATAGCGAATATTAATGGCGAGAACCGACTGTCCCTTCCCTAATAAAAGTTTCAAGAGGGGAAATCCCGCTACCATCCAAGAAGCAGGAGAAATTGCTGGCACAAAAGCCAAGGGCAACCATTGACCTAATAAATACTTAATCGTGCCAAAGAAGGGTGAAAACAGCTCGACGATAAGCCGCCAAGGGTTACTTACCATTCCCCAGATAATTTCCAGGGTAGAAGCTTCTTCGCCATCCGCATATTGCCCAAACCGCTCCATCATAAACCGCTGAGAAATATCCTCGGAGAACAGCGGCATGATCAGATTGGTGAGGACAATCATGTAAGCAAAACTGAGAGTACAGACCGCAAGACCCGCCTTGGGATAGCGTTTGCTCAGGATCATGTAAAACCCGATACTAAACAGACTCACACCCGAATCTTCCCGAACCGCCAGAATCAAAACCGCCAGCACCCAAAATAGCCACCACCAGCGCTTTTCCATTGCCAGGAGCAATCCAAAGGTAAAGAGGGGAATTTGGCAAATATCGTGGAAATTAGCTAAGGTAGGGCCAAGAACGGCGTTAGCGCCGTAAAAGCTGATAGTTATTAGGGCAGAAATCCCCGGTTCCAGATGCTGTCGAGCAAGGACGTATAGAACCAAACCGGCAGCGGTTACGAGCGTAACTTGCAAAACAGTGAGCGTTGCGGGTGAAGGAAACAGGGCATACAAGGGTAGCCACAGCAAAAGGGCTGGGGTGAAGTGTTGCCCTAAGCGGTGATAAAAAACTTCTGGGACTTCGCCATTGTGGACGACGTTGGTAGAAAGCTGCGAAGAAAGAGAACTCTGAAAGAAGCGACCGTGAATGCCGTTCCAGAAGACTTGGTTAAAGATGCCTTGATCGTAGGAGGAATAAAAGGTGAAGTGCCGATGCAGGGTGAAAAAGAGAGCAAACAAAAAAAATGCGATCGCTGCACCCATCACCATCCGTAACGCTGGCTGCTTGTGTAATTTCAACAACATCACTCACAATCGTTTATAAATGTTAAATAGATATTAAATTGAAAGCGGAGCTTCGCTTCTCGTCCACTCTCAGTCAATACCCCTAAGAATTAAAGTGTCATCGGTTGGTTCCCAGTGCTGAAACCAGATTACATAAAGGCAGCTCTTGAAAAACCTACCCATTCTGAAGCATCGCTACAGCTACTGCTGTTTGTCGATGAGCGTCCGAGTTCGCGTAAACAGATCCAGCAAATCCAAACGTATCTGGAGAGCTTAAAGACCGAGGTTCCTTTTGAACTTCAGATGGTCGAGGTCGGAGAGCAGCCGTATTTAGCCGAACACTTTAAACTGGTGGCAACCCCAGCTTTGATCAAGATTCATCCGGAACCCCGACAGACGCTAGCTGGGAGTAATTTGATCGCTCAATTGAAGAATTGTTGGCCTCGCTGGCAGCTGTGTGCCGAAGAATATCAGGAGACTTTAGCACAGGACCGGGAGACAGATTCACCGACCACCGCAGAAACCTCAGCGATTCGGTCTGTTGCTCATTCCGCAGAACTGATTCAACTGTCTGACGAAATTTTTCGCCTCAAGAAAGAAAAAGAAGAACTGCTAGAGCAGCTACAGTTCAAAGACCGGGTACTCGCTATGTTAGCTCACGACCTGCGGAGTCCCCTCACAGCCGCCTCTCTAGCAATGGAAACCTTGGAATTAAGCTTAAATTCAAACAATAGCAACAGACACGCCAAGCTAACACCAGCACTGACCGAGCAGTTAAGCAAGCAGGCTCGTACCCAAATCCGCGTGATGGATCGGATGATCGCAGATATTCTGCAAGCCGCCAGGGGTACGAGTGCCCAATTGCATATTCAACCGCATAAGTTGGACTTGGGGGCGCTTTGTCATGAGGTCATTAATTCACTGAAAGCTCGGTGTCAGGGGAAATCTCAATGTTTGGAAACCGATATTCCCCAGGATTTGCCCTATGTCTATGCGGATGAAGAACGGGTGCGCCAAGTGATAGTCAACCTTCTGGATAACGCGATTAAGTACACGCCGGAAGGTGGCAGGATTCAAGTTGCAATGCTGCACCGCACGACTCAGAAAATTCAGGTGAGCGTTGGCGACACGGGTTTTGGTATCCCTGCGGAGAATCAAGAGCGCATCTTTGAAGATCGCTATCGCCTAGAGCGAGATCAAGAAAGAGACGGGTATGGGATTGGTCTTGGCTTATGCCAGCGGATTATTCGGGCGCATTATGGGCAGATTTGGGTAGACTCAAATCTCGATAAGGGGAGTATTTTTCACTTCACGCTGCCAGTTTACAGATAATTAAAAATTAACTCTTTAGCTTAATTTGACGTTCAACTGCAAAACTAATCGCAATGAATAAAACGGTTAAACCCTGGATGGCGTAAACGACGGTGACTGGGACGTTGGCGCTGCGTTGCATGACGTTTGCGCCGCTGCGGAGGATACCGAAGAATACGGAAGTGAGGACGATACCGGCGAGATTACCACGACTGAGGAGAGCGATCGCGATCGCGTCAAATCCATAGCCGGGTGAAAAACGGTCGAATAGTCGATATTTCAAGCCCATGACTTCGCCTGCACCCGCTAATCCCGCTAATCCTCCAGCGAATGCCATCACAGCGATGATGGTGCGTTCTACCGACATCCCCGCGTAACGAGCGGCTGTGGGATTTTGTCCGACAGCTTCGATTTGGTATCCTAAAGGCGATCGCGTCAGCAATACCCACAACAATCCTGTAGCGAGTAATCCGATAAAAATCCCCGCATGAGCTTGAGTTTGCGGCAAAATAATCGGTAATCGGGCGGATTCTGCGATTAAAGGAGAAAAGGCACTCGGCGCACCTGGTGCCTTCAAGGGATTATTCACTAGATATCCGACAAAGTTCAGCGCCACATAATTGAGTAGCAGCGTGGTAATCACTTCATTTACACCGCGCACTGCTTTCAGATAACCCGGAATGAATCCCCAAATTCCCCCTAATAAAAATCCCCCCAACAGCGCCAGCGGTACGTGAATTAATGCGGGTAATCCTTGCAGAGATAGCCCCACCAAGGCGCTACCGAGTCCCCCCATGTAAATTTGCCCTTCAGCGCCAATATTGAACAAACCCGCCTTCAAAGGCACCAGCACCCCCAAACTCGCTAATAATAAGGGTGCGGTTTTGGCGATCGTATTGCCAATGCCGTAGTAATCTGCAAGGGATTCTTTAAATAGAATGCCGTAGGCGGTGATGGGGTTCGCCTTTGCCAGCAAGATGAGGATAGCACCAACGATGAGGGCGGATGCGATCGCGACAAGCGGCGATAATATTGGCAGAAGTACAGGTTGAATCCGATTTGTTGTCATAACTGTGGGACTTCGCCAAGACTCCCACAGACTGAAGTCTGGGGCTATACAAACTCAGCCTGCCTACGCAGGCTGAGAATAATTTTTGTATTTTAGATCGCGCAGGCGGTCTTTATTTGTGTAGCTACGATTTCAGCCGTCAGGCAACAGTTGAACTTAGCAGCGGTCGCTACCCTTCAACACCCGCCGAAATACCACCAGTCATTAAATAACCAACTTGTTCCACTGTGGCAGTGGCAGCATCTAAGATATCCACGAATTGTCCTTCATACATGACGGCAATGCGATCGCTCATTGCCATAATCTCTTCTAATTCGGTAGAAATATACAAAATTGCCGCACCTCGTTCTCGTTCAGCTAATAAGCGTTGCTGCACGTATTCAGTCGCACCGACATCTAAACCGCGTGTCGGTTGCATTGCCACAATCAAAGCTGGATTGCCAGAAAGTTCTCGTGCTAACACCACTTTTTGTTGATTGCCGCCGGACAATTGGCTAACTTTAATCGATGGATTTTCAGCGCGAATATCAAAGTTTTGCATTGCCTCAACCGCATGATGATTAATTACCTCATACTGGAGGAACCAACGGCGGCAAAATGGCAGAAATTTAAAAACTTTGAGAATGAGATTTCTGGCAATACTAAATCCCATTATCAAACCCATTTTCTGCCTATCCTCTGGAATATAAGCTGTAATTCTTTCTTCTCCTCTTTCCCTTGTGTTCTTGGCGTCTAAAGCGCTAACGCGCATGGCTTCCCTAATGCGGTTCATTATTCTACCCGAAGTAATAGCACGCAAACCCGCGATCGCATCTGCTAACTCTCGCTGTCCATTGCCATCAACCCCCGCAACTCCCAGTATTTCGCCTGCGTGGAGTTGAAAGGATATATCTTTCACAACTGGCAAATTCCGCTCATCCTGAACCTGCAACTTTTGTACTTCTAGCAGTACTTCACCAGAAGAATGAGCAGATTTATTTAGATGAAATAAGACTTCTCTCCCTACCATCAATCGTGCTAATTCTTGAGTATTCGTATCTGCGGTTTTAGTTGTCGTTACCACCGCACCCCGCCGCAACACGGTGATAGTATCGCAGAGATTCATCACCTCTTCTAGCTTGTGGCTGATAAAAATAATCGTATGTCCCTCTTTAGCAAGTTGGCGCAAGATAGCCGCTAATATCTTTACTTCTGGCGGCGTCAGCACCGCTGTTGGTTCATCTAATATCAGCAACTTGGCGTTGCGGTAAAGTGCTTTGAGAATCTCTACCCGTTGCTGAACTCCTACAGGTAAATCCCCCACTTTTGCGAATGGATTTACATCTAAACTATAAGACTGAGCGAGTTGCGCGATCGCCTGCGCTTTCTCTTTTATATTTAGCCGCAAATCGAAGCTGGTTCCAAGAATAATATTTTCGGTTACTGACAATTGCGGCACCAACATAAAGTGCTGGTGAATCATGCCAATTCCATGCGCGATCGCGTCACTTGCTGAAGCAATTTGTATTGGATTATCTTGCAAGTATATTTGACCGGAATCTGGCTGATAAAGTCCGCAAAGGATATTCATTAAAGTAGTTTTACCAGCTCCGTTCTCGCCTAGCAGAGCATAAATTGATCCGCAACTAACGCTCAAGTTTATGTTGTTATTAGCGATAAAGGTGCCAAACCGTTTGGTAATACCTTCAAGACGTAAATAGGTCATTTTTAATATTTTTTGGTAATTGGCTTAGCCAATATACCGCCGGGGAATTAATTCCCCGGCGGGTGATAGGCGAAGAGATATCAACTGAATTAAGCTTGCTTCACACACCGAGTATCTTTTCCTCCCTCTTTACACGCCTCAAATGTAACTTTCTTAGCTAATATTGCCTGCTTCGTATTAAGTGCTTTTTCCTCTACATTTTTTGGCACCATTGCCCCAAATTTACCAAGATAGAGAATCTCAGGATTTTCCAAACCAATTGTATAAATCTCACCTTTTAGATTGCCTTTCACAGCAAGATCGGCTAAGTATGCGATCGCTAAGTCAATTCGCTTCACCGCACTGGTTAATACCGCCTTTGGCGCAACATCCAGCTGATCTGTTGTATTGCCGAAAGCAAAAGCTCCCTTCTCAGCGGCAGTTTGCAGCACCGCAGGAGAAGCATTATCCAGCCACTGATAAACCACATCAACGCCAGAAGAAATCAGCGCTTGCGTCGCTTCCTTTGCCTTAGCTGCATCATTCCAATCGCCTATGTAACTGGCAGCTATTTTAATATCTGGCTTAACAGATTTTGCACCTAACTCTAATCCCCGCAATTCTTCATCAGTTGCTTGAAAAGATTGAGCCGCTAGATAAGCCATTTTATTTGATTTTGTCATCAAGGCACCTATGATGCCGCACAGATAACTGGTTTGCAAGTGATCGATTCGCAAAGACGCCATGTTATCGCCTTTCACCGTACCATTGACACCGACAAAGAACGTCTTCGGAAATTGCGCTGCTACCTGCTCAATTGCTGCATCAAATTGTCCCCCGTGGGCATACACTAAGTTGTAGCCACGACGCGCAAAGTCTGACAAAGCTTCTGCCTGATCCGCTTGTTCCACCTTCTCAACGTGAGCAATTTCAACTCCCAGCTTTTCTTTAGCAGTTGTCACGCCTTCATAGCCAGCCTGGTTCCAAGCTTTATCTGTGATAATCCCTGGCAAAACGATAGCAACTTTGAAATCCTTACCCGTTTTAGCAGAAGTATCCCCACTAGCTGCTGTTTCTGTCGGGGTAGGACTGCTATTGCAAGCCTTCAGCAATAGACTGGTACCCAAGGTAGCTGAACCATACAGGAGAAATTTGCGCCGACTATATTCCATCATGCGATCGCCCTCAGATAGATAGTCTTAATTTTGCGCGATTCCGGGATGCGATCGCTATGCTAACGCCAGTCTATTTTTCCAACTGTTGGCTGAAAACAAAGTAACATCAAACTGAATAAACTGAAGAAGCGACAAAATTTGTCAGCAAATTCTAATCGTTAGTCTGTATAGGGTGAGATGGAATACATCAAAAAGAACAAAGAACTGTTGCGAGTGATTCTGTGTGTGTGTATCATCGGCGTCGGCATAGCGCACTTTGCCATCCCAGCACCATTTGTTAAACTCGTGCCGTCGCAACTTCCTTACCCTCTGGAACTGGTTTATATCAGCGGCTTTTTTGAAATCCTGGGTGGGATTGGATTATTAGTCCCTCCCGTAAGTCATGCGGCTGCTTGGGGATTGCTTACTCTTTTTATCTTTGTTTTCCCTGCAAATATCAATATGGCAGTGAATAGTATCGACCTCAATCCTATTCCAAACTCACCTTGGTTCCAAGCAATAAGACTTCCCTTCCAAGCAGTCTTAATTGCTTGGGCTTGGTGGTATACAAGACCAAGTGATGGGGAGAAGCAAGCTTCAATTATTCCATACAAACCCAAAACTGAGTAAGCAAAATACCTGGCAATTGAAATCGCGGCTACACAAACAAAGCTACACAAACAAAGCCTGCCTCCGCAGGCTAAATTAAGTCTGCGTAGGCGGAATTGGTTTGTATAGCCCCAAACTTCCAGTTTGTGGGTAATTTGCTTTCCTAGGTTTTTTCGGATGAAAATGACCATTAAAATGATGAAAATACAAACAAGTTTGATATGAATACATCAAAAATAGTGCAGCAATTACACGCAGAATTGATAACACCAGAAAATTTTCGGCGTTATGGTCAAGTCATCTCTGCAAGTGTTGACGGCAAACTTTATGATTCTGAAGAAGCGCAGTTAAACCTGCAAAATGGAGTTCCCCGGTTTTACATTATGCGGCTGCAACACAAAGGTCGCAAGTTTCACCAAATTACGCGCCACGTCCAATGCACTCAATGTCTAGGTTCGCTGGAAGGGAAAGACTGGTTGATTGCGGTTGCGCCTCCAAATCATAATACTGACCAACCGACATTAGAAGATATTAAAGCTTTCCACATTTCAGGCAATTGCTTTATCAAGTTAGAAGTTGGAACTTGGCACGCTGGACCATATTTTGATGAGGAATTTGTAGATTTCTACAATCTTGAACTCAGTGATACAAATGTAGTCGATCATTTCACCCATAACTTTCAGGAAAGTCATCAGCTAGAGTTTGAGATTGTCACTAATTAGGGAATTTGTCCCTTTTATCCTTCATCTAATGAACTAATACAACGCGCTATTTATTCCCCACGTTTCGCAATCCAACCACCGACGAGTAAGGCACTATAAAAGCGTTCCACCATCCCAAAACCAGCCTCTTCAAGCAGCGCAACGATCCGCTCTTCCGGCACCAAGTGGATGTTTTTAGGAATATTTTCCAGCCTCTGCTGTACCTGTTCTGGAGGAATACCTTTTTTGAGAACGTAATTCTTCAGGATTTCAAACTTTCGTTCAACTTGACCCGAATTCGACTCCCCGTATGAATCCACGAGCACAAAAGTAGCACCTGGCTTGAGCCGTTGAGCGATACTGCGAAGCATTGCTAGCTTGGTTCCGTCATCGGGGAAAAAATGCATGACTAGAATCAACGTGGCGGCGTCATACAAAATATCTTCAGGTAAGTCAGACACAATGCCTTGATGAAGGCTGACGCGCTCTTGGAGTCCCGCTTTCTGGATGCGATCGCTAGCAATATTCATCATCTCCGGAGACGGATCTACTCCCAGCAGCCGCCATGAAGAATTTGCCTTACCCAGAATCTCAAGTTCTTTACCCGAACCCGAACCAGAAATTAACAGTGAGGACTCTTCCGGGAGGCGCACTTGAAGCACCGCCTGCAACAAATCGTGTATCAGCTCATATCCAGGCACCCAGAAAAGAATTTCTTTATCATAATTTCCGGCGCGTTCTCCCTCGAAAATAAATACATGCTGATTTGTCATGTCTGCAAATTTATAAAAAACTGATAATTGCTAATTTCGGGTCATTGATAGCTGTTACTAGGAAGTAAATGGTAGATGCACTTTTCCTATCCCCAATTTTACTCCCATTACCTATTAGCATTTAGCCCCCAACTTCTCCAATCAATTTTTTTAGATAAGCGGTTGCTTCTTTGGGTGGTAGCATGACTACCTCATTTTTGCGAAGGATTTCGTACTGGTTACTTCGATAACCGTGACCCAAAATCAGCCCTAAACTAACTGCTCTATTGCCAAGTTCGTTTAACTCGTTGAAGCTCATCGCTTCAACTTCCATATTCAGTTGTTTAATGATTTCCTCATCCATGTCCTTAGGTCTCCGGTTAAGATCTTAGATTTTTTACGTACAGTCAATTCCAATTCAAGGTGCTGATACTACACATCTGTTCTCCGTTTATTCTCTTGGGTGGTTAGGAGGAGCTTCATGTAGTACATCAAAATGGAAATGGTATAACTAAATCGCCAACGCAAGCGATCGCATCTGGGTGAAGCTAGTATTTTATAGTCTCATATACTTCCTCTCACATCTCAGCTTTCATCCATTCTAGCTTTTGTTTAGTTCTACTTTTTATTTTTCACACCTTTCTAAAGAAGTAGTTTTTTGCGGGACACTTTAAGCTTATTTTTAGAAAAATCTAACATTTTTTTAATAAAATCATTATCAATTCTCAGGTAAAAATCATTTGTTAGCCAAATTTGATTGTAAAAATTAGCTTAATCTTTAAGTGTCAGCTTCCATATCTGTGTTAGTGAGGTAGGTTATGGAGAATGAATCAGTACAAAGCCCCTCCAGTTCAAAGATAAAACGGATTTTTGGGTTTTTTCTAGTTGCTGCTCTTATCGCTGCTCTCATCTTTGCAGCTAAATATTTTAATGTCCAGGAACAGTTGAAAAGCGCTTTAGAGTGGATTGACAGCTTGGGATTTTGGGCACCCGTGACTTTTATGGTTATCTACATCCTAGCCACGGTACTGTTCATTCCTGGCTCCATCCTCACCTTGGGAGCGGGTGTGGTTTTTGGTGTAATTTTAGGTTCAATTTACGTCTTCATCGGAGCCACTTTCGGAGCCGCTGCTGCATTCTTAGTGGGGCGTTATTTGGCTCGTGGGTGGGTTTCCAAGCAAATAGAAAACAATCCTAAGTTTAAAGTCATTGACCAAGCTGTTGCCAAGGAAGGATTCAAAATTGTTCTTTTAACTCGGCTTTCACCTATCTTTCCCTTCAACCTTTTAAACTACTCTTTTGGAATCACCCAAGTTTCCCTGAAAGATTATTTTTTAGCTTCTATTGGCATGATTCCAGGAACGATTATGTATGTTTATATCGGTTCTTTAGCTGGTAGTATTGCCACAATTGGAGCAGTACAGCCCAAAAATCCCGAAACTGAAACAGTCCAATGGGTAGTTCGCATCGTTGGATTTATTGCCACTGTTGCTGTGACGATTTATGTTACGCGCATCGCTCGAAAAGCATTAGAAGAAAGCGTTAATCAGGAGGAATTATAATGCCACAGCTAGGAGTTGAACGGGTTACTGTGTCACCAATGGATGTCTATAACCAAACTTTGGTGGCTCACGTACATCCGCCTGATTGGGTGAATCCCGAACCTGCACCTCGTTACAATTTGGTTGTAATTGGAGCGGGTACTGCGGGACTGGTGACAGCCGCAGGTGCAGCCGGTTTAGGCGCTAAAGTCGCGTTAATTGAAAGGCATTTGATGGGTGGGGATTGCCTCAATGTGGGTTGCGTTCCCTCGAAATGCATGATTCGCTCTTCTCGTGTTGTTGCAGATATTCGGGATGCAGAGCGATTTGGTGTTCGCGTTCCTGAAGGGACAGAAGTTGATTTTTCTGCCGTAATGGAGCGGCTGCGGCGAATTCGTGCCGGGATTAGTCATCACGATTCTGCGGAAAGATTTCAAAAGTTGGGTATCGATGTATTTTTGGGAGATGCTCGGTTTTCTAGTTCTGACACTATCGAAGTCGCGGGAAAGAAATTACGTTTTAAAAAAGCAGTTATTGCTACAGGTGCGCGTGCAGCTAATCTCCCGATTGAAGGGTTACAAGAGGCAGGTTATCTCACTTACGAAACCGTATTTTCCCTCACAGAACGACCAAAACGACTAGCAGTAATTGGCGGTGGTCCTATCGGCTGCGAACTGGCTCAGGCGTTCCAGCGGCTTGGTTCAGAAGTGGTGCTGTTACATAAAAATGCCCATATTCTTGACAAAGAGGATGCTGATGCAGTCGAAATTGTGCAACAGGCGTTTATTCAGGAGGGGATTAAGTTAATATTGCAGTCCAAAATTAAGCGAGTTGAAACAAGCAGCGCTGGAAAAGTTATTTATTACGAAGCGAATGGAAAAGAAGCTTCAGTAACAGTTGATGAAATCCTGACTGGAGTTGGGAGAGCGCCTAATGTTGAAGGCTTAAATCTTGAGACGGTAGGCGTACAATATGACACCAAAAAAGGGGTAATTGTCAATGACAAGCTTCAGACAACAAACCCTCGCATTTATGCTGCTGGTGATATCTGTATGGAATGGAGATTCACCCATGCTGCTGATGCTGCTGCCCGGATTGTGATTCAGAATAGTTTGTTTTTTGGGCGCAAAAAACTTAGTACGCTGACAATGCCTTGGTGTACCTACACTGCTCCAGAAATTGCCCATGTGGGGATGTACGAGAAAGATGCGTTGGAAAAAGGAATGGAGGTGGATACTTACTTCATTCCATTGAGTGAGGTGGATCGAGCAGTTGCAGACGGCGAAGAAGAAGGATTTGCCAAAATTCACGTCAAGAAAGGCACCGATAAAATTTTAGGTGCAACCATTGTGGCGAGACACGCAGGTGACATGATTAGCGAAGTCACCTTAGCGATGGTAGGAAATGTTGGCTTGAAAACGCTTGCTACGGTTATTCACCCCTATCCCACGCAAGCCGAAGCGATTCGCAAGGCAGCAGATGCTTATAACCGCACTCGTCTAACGCCGTTTGTGAAGAAGTTGTTTTCTAATTGGTTGGCTTGGACGAGATAGCTGTTAATTTCACGTTCAAGTGCATATTTCCCATGTAAGAGTCGATTTAGGTTTCGACGGCAAACGCTTCTGGGTCAACGTCCCAGTTTACCTAGCGAATCGCCTCTCTAGCAGAGGTGAGGGTGGGTGGAACGCGCAGGACGTGAAGGTGGTTCGTACTGGGACAGGTCATTTTCAGCAGATGGATGGGTTCCACATCAACGTTTGCATCAATTTTGAGTAGGGTGTATTCGCGCCAGGTATCCATCGCTTGCGCCGCCAACTCCTTACAAATGCGATCGCAGCCAATCTGCTGAATCAACACTCGCCGGACTTCCGCATTGGGTTCAGTCAGCAGCCATTCGGCTTGCCACTGGTTCAGGTGCGTCCAGTAGCGGCGAGGAAGCTCAACATCAAAACAATAAACCGTCAGTTCTGGATTGGGATGGTTGGCTAACAGCGATAAATCTTGAAGGGAATTGCCACTCAGCCAGAGATCTGTCAAGGAATGCAGTTGCACAATTTCTAGTGGCAGGGATGCGAACTGGTTGAAGCTCATAGAGAGTCTTGTCAAAGAATGCAGTTGCCCAATTTCTGCTGGCAGGGATGCGAACTGGTTGCCGCTCAGGTTAAGAGAGGTCAAGGAATGCAGTTGCACAATTTCTGCTGGCAGGGATGCGAGCTGGTTGCCTTCGAGATCGAGTCTTGTCAAAGAATGCAGTTGCCCAATTTCTGCTGGCAGGGATGCGAGCTGGTTTCTCCACAGCCTGAGTTCTGTTAAGGAATGCAGTTGCCCAATTTCTGCTGGCAGGGATGCGAGCTGGTTGCCGCTCAGGTCAAGAGAGGTCAAGGAATGCAATTGCCCAATTTCTGCTGGCAGGGATGCGAGCTGGTTGCCTTCGAGATTGAGTCTTGTCAAAGAATGCAGTTGCCCAATTTCTGCTGGCAGGGATGCGAACTGGTTGCCGCTCAGGTCAAGAGAGGTCAAGGAATGCAATTGCCCAATTTCTGCTGGCAGGGATGCAAGTTGGTTTCTGTCCAGATAGAGTTCTGTCAAAGAATGCAATTGCCCAATCTCTGCCGGTAGGGATGCAAGCTGGTTTCTTCTCAGATAGAGTTCTGTCAAAGAATGCAATTGCCAAATTTCTGCTGGCAGGGATGTGAGTTGGTTATAGCTCAGATAGAGTTCTGTCAAGGAATGCAGTTGCCAAATTTCTGCTGGCAGGGATGTGAGCTGGTTGCCACTCAGATTGAGTTTTGTCAAAGAATGCAATTGCCCAATTTCTGCTGGCAGGGATGTGAGCTGGTTGTACTTCAACTCGAGATATATCAAGGAATGCAGTTGCCCAATTTCTGCTGGTAGGGATGTGAGCTGGTTGTACTTCAAATCGAGATATGTCAAGGAATGCAGTTGCCCAATTTCTGCTGGCAGGGATGCGAGCTGGTTTCTGTCCAGATAGAGTTCTGTCAAGGAGTGCAGTTGTCCGATCTCTGGTGGCAGGGACGCGAGCTGGTTGTAGTCCAGATAGAGTTCTATCAAGGAATGCAGTTGTCCGATCTCTGGTGGCAGGGATGCGAGCTGGTTGTAGTCCAGTTGGAGATATGTCAAGGAATGCAGTTGTCCGATCTCTGGTGGCAGGGATGCGAGCTGGCTGCCGCTCACAGAGAGTTCTGTTAAGGAATGCAGTTGCCCAATCTCTGCTGGCAGGGACGCGAGCTGGCTGTCACTCAGATAGAGTTCTGTTTCATCTAGGGAATTTAGAATTAGCTGTCGAACTTCTTCCATCTGCGACATAGTTTCATCCTTTACCTGAGCAAGTTGGGTAGGCTCAACTGGGTCGCCTACAACTGAAGCTGCGCCATTACTTCAGCATTTCGTGTCTCTATACACCTATCCCCGGCTTAATTCCAGCTAAGTCTCCACGGCAAATGCTTCCCAGAAAAATCTAATTACTACTTGCCGGTGTCTCACCCGCAATTCGCTTCGCTTCTTCCAAGAGATAATCAAAAAACGTGCGAGCGACAACGGAGAGTTGTTTGCCAGCCGGATAAGCGATATACCAATGACGGCTGATGGGAAAGCCCTCCACATCGAGGATAGTGAGTTCGCTGCTGACACCATCCAGCCCTAGGGTGTGGCGAGATAAGACAGAGATCCCTAAGCCACCTGCGATCGCTTGCTTGATCGCTTCATTACTCCCCAACTCCAACCGGACTTTCACCGCAACCTCATGCCGCTCGAATAAATTTTGCACCGATGAGCGCGTCCCCGATCCTGCCTCGCGCATAATAAACGGCTCACCCGTCAGACTAGAGAGAGGGATATTTTTTTGCTGAGCCAGTGGATGATTGATAGGTGCCAACACCACCAACGGGTTTTCTAGAAACGGGTGGCAGCGGATATCCAGATGATCTGGTATTTGGCTCAGAATATACAAATCGTCTAGATTCTCGCTCATACGGCTCAGAATCCGCTCGTGATTCGTCACCTGGAGGGCGATATCAATTCCCGGATAACGCTGGCAAAATGGCCCTAATAAACGCGGGATAAAATACTTCGTGGTTGTAATCACACTCAGCCGCAAATTTCCCTGTTTCAGCCCTTTCATTTCAGCCAGAGTCATCTCAAATTGAGCTAATCGCTCGAAGACTTCCCGGCACGTTACCATCAGTTCGCGTCCGGCGTCTGTAAGATAAAGGCGCTTGCCCACCTGCTCAAACAGCGGTGTCCCAACAGCCTTGGTGAGTTGCTTCACCTGCATAGAGACAGTAGGCTGGGTGAGAAATAGTTCTTCTGCCGCACGGGTAAAGCTCCCGTGGCGAGCAACCACCTCAAAAACCTTCAACTGGTGTAGCGTTGCCTGCTTCAAACGCCCTTCTCCTGCCAGTTATAGATAAAACTCTATTGTACCTATCGCAAATAATACCTTTTATCCATGAAGATTCAAGGTTATGATTGAATCACTGAACAAAGTAACAGTCTTCCTTCCTAAAGGCGTTGTACATTTACTTGATGCTTGGTTTGGGAAGTTATCATTCATTTTCATCCTGTGTTTTGCAGGCTGATTTCCCCCAAACATCAGAGTCATAAATGTGCAACGCTTTCCCTATGGCTGAAATTTTCAGCCTCTCTACTGAGTGCTACATTCACAATCTAAGATTTAAATTATTCTTGAACCTGAATTGGTAACTTGGCTAAATCTGGCAATTCCACCAGCTGTTTTTCCTGTTCCTTGATAGCGACTGGCAATTTCAGGGGTTGGGGTTTCTCCTCTATCCAACAAGCCGCCGCAGGCAGGCATTGCTCCAGGTCGTCCAACGGTCGAGGAATCACCATTAAAGAATTAAATTCCCCAATCCTCTCGGCTTCTTGCATCCCCGCTTCGACAGCCACGGCGACATCTGCCACGGAACCCCGAATAATCGCGGTACATAAACCACCGCCAATCGTTTCGTAGGAAGACAGATACACTTCTGCTGCTTTGAGCATGGCGTCACAAGCTCCAACCATCGCCGGAAAGCCCCGCGTTTCCAATAAACCAACCGCTTGATTGCTGAGACGGCTGTAACCGTTGTTATCGGTAAGTTGGGATAAGTGTTTCCCAAGCGGAAAAATGACTTCCAAATTTGGCAGGGGGCGAGGAATCACCGAAGAGGAAATATACTGACCAAACTGTTCGGCAGTCTGGGCACCCGCTTCGACGGCTAAACGGACATCGGCAATGCCACCTCGGACAATCGCGGTACAGTAACCACTACCAATTTTCTCAAACCCGATGAGCGTTACCCCAGCGGACTTCAGCATCATATCGGCACAGCCGATGATGGCAGGGAAACTCTGAGTCGAAACCATGCCCAAAGCAGTGTCTTTAAAGCTTTTGGATTGACTTTGCCGCTCAAATCGAGCCAGTCCTGGCTGTTGTACCTCCACCGATGACCTCCCAGAGAAACTATTCTTGCGCCTAACTTTAGTATGCCCACAGTCACAGATTAGTTGATAATTGCTAGTGCTGATAACTGCCAAAAGTCAAAACTATGAACTTTGAGTGTCTTTGGGGGGGTGGTTGGCGGATTTATAGTGAGGAAACAAAGTCGTCAGCAGCCGATTGAGGTTCGCTTGTCCATAGACTGGAGTCCCAGCGGTTGGAGATGACGGCGTTAGCTCGTTCGGGGTGTCTTCGCTGCTGGATGTGGAGAGAGTAGAAGCGATCGCTTGCCCATTTTGAGTTTCCTCGCCAGTGGATGCTGCGGGGACGTCCTCTTGGTTGACTTGCGGATCTAAAACAGCCTCGCTGGAAGCGGCAGTTGGGGTGTCGGCAGTTGGGGTGTCAGCAGTTGGAGTATCGGCAATTTGACGAGTGTTATCTCCGAACAGAGAACCCGGTGGCACGACTTGCCAAGACTCCACGTTACTGTTAAAAACCGTCGTCGTGGAACCGATGCAGGCATTCGCACCAATCTTGCTTTTGCCGACGACAAGGACGCCAGCTCCCAATACTGCCCCTGTTTCCACTTCTATGGTGCCTTCGTAGGCATGAAGAATAGTTCCCATGCCGATGCAGACACCCGCAGCAATGATAATTTTACTGTCTGGAGCTGCTTGCAGGATCGCTCCCGGAGCGATCGCAGCACCGTCTTCAATGCTTACATCCCCTTTCACATAAACTTGAGAGTTGCCAAGTGGCGGCAGTAGCGGCAAGTGCATGGGGCTAGAAAGTAAGGAGTGGCGAAATAACTTTTGGCTGAAGGAACAAGAATTGAATTTTTCTTTTTTACCCTTCATCCCTGCTAAAGGATGAAGAATGAAATTTTTCATTCTTCATCCTTACATTCTTCATCCTTGTTCTAGCGGCTACCGCTCTTCGCTGGCTGTTGAATCAGCAACGGTTTGTTGACGCGACGCTTGGCTTTGGGGTCAATTCCAAAGAAGCGTACGTACTCTCCGGCGTGGCTAGCCATGCAAGCTTCCAAAGCAGCGATCGCTTCTACTTCCCGATTTGTTTCAATCGGAGAGCAAGTGTGCCAAGAACTGGTGCGGAAGCGGCGCTCATCGGCGTGTTCCGTGCCAATCTTGTAGCCTTGAGCCAATATATTTCGCACCTGCTCAATCGCTTCTGAATTTAACAGAGAACTGTTTTCAATCTGCGGAGCGCTGGCTGTTGAACTCTTAGCTGTTGAACTATTGGCTGGGGCAGTTTTAGCACTCTTGGGCGTGGGTGCGCCGTCGGGACGTTGGATAATTTGCTCTAGCACCCGTCGCTTGGCTTTGGAGTCAATGCCAATCAAGCGCACGTATTCACCTGGGTGTTCGGCTACGATCGCTTCTAACGCTGCGATCGCTTCTGACGCTGACCGAGCTTCGATTGCTTTCCCACTCGTCCAGGAACTGGTGCGGAAGCGGCGTTCGTTCGCATATTCGGTACTAATCTTGTAGCCTTGATTCAGCAGGCTTTGCACTTGTTGTGCCAAGTCGCCGCCGAGCTGTGCGCTAGCGGTGTTAGCCGGTGATTGGGCGCTACCGTTATTAGATTTAGTGTTAGCAGTTTTAGTTGCTTTGGCTTGTGTGGGTGCCTGCCCGTCGGGACGTTGGATAATTTGCTCTAGCACCCGTCGCTTGGCTTTGGAATCGATGCCAATCAAGCGCACGTATTCACCTGGGTGTTCGGCTACGATCGCTTCTAACGCTGCGATCGCTTCTGATGCCGACCGAGCTTCGATTGGTTTTCCACTCGTCCAAGAACTGGTGCGGAAGCGGCGTTCGTTCGCATATTCGGTACTAATCTTGTAGCCTTGATTCAGCAAGCTTTGCACTTGTTGTGCCAAGTCCCCACCCTGGAAGCTAGGTGTGTTAGCCGGTGATTGGGTGCTACCGTTATTAGATTTAGTGTTAGCAGTTTTAGTTGCTTTGGCTTGTGTGGGTGCCTGCCCGTCGGGACGTTGGATAATTTGCTCTAGCACCCGTCGCTTGGCTTTGGAGTCAATGCCAATCAAGCGCACGTATTCACCTGGGTGTTCGGCTACGATTGCTTCTAACGCTGCGATCGCTTCTGACGCTGACCGAGCTTCGATTGCTTTCCCACTCGTCCAGGAACTGGTGCGGAAGCGGCGTTCGTTCGCATATTCGGTACTAATCTTGTAGCCTTGATTCAGCAGGCTTTGCACTTGTTGTGCCAAGTCGCCGCTAAAAGAGGCACTCGTCGAGACTGATGTAGCAGCACGGCGATCGCGCCCACCTTGGTTGGGTTGACTCATCTCATCCCGAATAGGTGTAATACACGCAGTATCTCCAGCACACAGATAGCCAGCTCTTAGTGCCTCATTAATCCCAACGACATGACGGCTAAAGTCGGTATCTTGTGCTTGCACATCCGATAGGCGGTCAGCTTGCTGCTGATTGGTAATCACCGCTCCCGAAGGGACATACTTTCCTGGAGGAATCTCTACATCCTGAATCAAGGCGTGCATCATCACAATGCAGCCTTTGCCCACCCTAGCGTTAAATACCGTAGAGCGGAAGCCAATAAAGCAATTATCCCCGACATAAGCGGGGCCGTGAATCAAAGACATATGGGTTAAGGAAGCATTCTTCCCGACCCACACCGAGTATTCCTGATTGTCATCCCCAACGACTCGACCTTGTTCCAAACCGTGAACCACGACACCATCTTGGATATTCGTGCCTTCGCCGATGTAGAATGGCGCTCCTTCATCGGCTCGGATCGAAGTTCCCGGTGCAATTAACACCTGAGGGCCAATCCGCACATCTCCAATAATGTTGGAAAAAGAATGCACGTAAGCGCTTGCGTCAATCTTCGGTTCCGCCAAACTTTTTGACCAAGGGGTCGGGGGAGCCGCAAAGCTGCGGGCTGCCATATCTCTAAACCTCACTAACTGAACAAAGTAACTAACGATATTGTTCTTTCTTGCTGTACAGGAGGCGATTGTCTACACTGACCGTGTCAATAATCGCCACCACCATCGCATCGAGAGGACGCTTTTCGCTGCCATCTACAATCCGGGCAGCACTCCCACGGCTAACCAGAACCCACTCATCTATACCAGCGCCTACCTGATCGCCAGCTACCTCGTATTGGGGTAGGATCTGCCCCTCTTCATCAATAAATTGCAACAGCAATAGCTTGACGCCTCGAAGGCCAGGCTCTTTATGGGTGCTAACAACCGTGCCACGAACTTTGGCAATTTGCATGATCGGTAATTGGGGAAAAAAGGAAACAAGGTAATTGGTAATTGGGAAAAAGGTCTTTTCCCATTACCGATGACCCATTACCCCTTACCCATGACCTAATCTTACGGCCTATTGAAAGGACGAATGCCACTAACACTTTCCCGGAATTGTTCAACAGCTTCCGTGTAACGAATGGGCAGAACGTACTCCAGGTTCTCGTGGGGACGCGCAATAATGTGAGTGGACAGTACTTGACCGCCATTCACTCGCTTCACGGAATCAACGCCCGCCGATACAGAAGCCTGTACTTCCGAGACATCTCCCCGAACGATCACGGTGACGCGACCGCTGCCAATTTTTTCATAACCCACTAGCGTGACGCGGGCAGCTTTTACCATCGCATCCGCAGCTTCCACAACGGCAGGAAAGCCTAGTGTTTCAATCATTCCAACTGCAATTGCCATCAGTTCTTCCTTCGCTTAATTTAAGTGTTTTGACTTGAAAATTTGGACTTTTCGGGGTTTCGAGTTGAGACGCGACCTAAAAATATATAAGGGAACACCGCCACCGGAGCGCTGCTGGCGTCTTCACCCTCCTTACGTCCGGAACTGTTCGACAACTTCCGTGTATCGAATCGGTAGCACATACTCCAGGTTCTCATGAGGACGCGCAATGATGTGAGTGGACAGAACTTCTCCGCCATTCACGCGCTTGGCTGCATCCACTCCGGCGGATACTGACGCCTGCACCTCAGACACATCCCCCCGAACAATTACCGTTACCCGGGCACTGCCAATTTTTTCATAGCCTACCAGTGTAACTCGAGCCGCTTTAACCATCGCATCCGCAGCTTCTACAATCGCTGGAAAGCCCTTGGTCTCAATCATTCCAACCGCAATTGGCATTTATTATCTCCTACCTAGTGGGACCTACACTCGCCTTAATTTGTACTTCTTGTAAAATTTGGACGAGGACACCCATTCTTTCATCTCAAGAACTATCGCTTAGCCTCGCATCATTAAGCATAGAGAAGCGAGGCTTACTTGACAATATAAACTATTATGATATTTTTATATTAAAGAGTTTAAGAAAACTTAACGGTCGTCAAAATGGCGTTTCTGTTCAATAAAAGCTTATCCGTTTCTGGAATGCTTCCTTATGTTTTATAATTTCTTTATTACTTTTGAATAGTCTACAGGATTATCTCCTGTAAACCGCACTGGGGGGGATTTTCAAAAAAAAATGAAGACTTTCCTAGGGCTTAGTCCGTGTCAAAATTAGACACTAATAAGCTAAAGCTTTTCAAGGTATAAATTTTTCAAATTTGCTTTATAAACATAGGTATAGTAGGTAAACATACCGATGTTTTTAATAGCTATGAGGAGAGTTCAAGATGAGTATAAATAATTTTTGGAGTTCTCAAGTGTTAATTTACAGCAAAAAAACGTCATACTGAAAAAAAAATAAACCTATTAATCTGACGTTTACAAGATCGCCATAGTTTGCCTGGGAACTACTTCCGAGTGCCTCTTGGTGAGCAAGTCGATTGATGAAGAAAATAGCAAGGGCTTTCCTAATATGACAGAGTTTCTCACCCAGACAAGTTGGTGGGTGCCTTTCTATGGATTACTGGGGGCAGTTCTTACCCTGCCGTGGTCAACTGGATTTATTCGTCGGACAGGCCCACGCCCAGCAGCTTACTTTAACCTGTTGATGACTATCTTGGCGTTTGTACACGGCACGATTGTCTTCAGAAGTACCTGGAACCAAGAGCCGATAAAGCTTGTATTCCATTGGCTACAGGTGGCAGATTTAGATCTGACCGTTGCTTTGGATATCTCAGCCGTAAGTGTTGGGGCAATGGAGCTAGTGACGGGCTTAAGCCTCCTGGCGCAACTGTTTGCCTTGGGGTATATGGAGAAAGACTGGGCATTAGCTCGCTTCTTTGCCTTGATGGGATTTTTTGAAGGGGCGATGAGTGGCTTAGCCATTAGCGACTCTTTGTTTCTCACCTATGCCTTGTTGGAAGTGCTGACCCTTTCCACCTATTTACTGGTAGGGTTCTGGTATGCTCAGCCGCTAGTGGTGACAGCCGCGCGAGATGCCTTCCTAACCAAGCGGGTGGGAGACATCTTGCTATTGATGGGGGTGGTAGCGCTATCGACTGTAGCAGGAACCTTGGATTTTCCCGATTTATATGAGTGGGCGGAAACGGCTACCTTATCGCCATTAACATCCACGTTATTAGGATTGGCATTGATTGCTGGGCCGGTGGGAAAATGTGCCCAATTCCCGCTGCATCTTTGGCTAGATGAGGCGATGGAAGGGCCTAACCCGGCTTCAATCTTGCGAAACTCGGTCGTGGTGGCTTGTGGTGCTTATGTGCTGATTAAACTCCAGCCAATCTTAATCCTTTCCCCGGTGGCTTCGGCGACCTTGGTGGCGATTGGCACAATGACGGCGATTGGTGCTTCGTTGGTGGCGATCGCGCAAATTGATATTAAACGAGCTTTATCCCATTCCACCAGCGCTTACTTGGGTTTGGTGTTTATCGCCGTCGGGTTGCAATGGACGGGTTTTGCCCTGATGTTGCTGTTTGCCCACGCGATCGCCAAAGCGTTATTGTTCATGAGTATCGGTTCCATCATCATCACCACCAACAACCAAAACCTTACCGAAATGGGCGGTCTCTGGTCGCGGATGCCAGCGACCACCACTGCCTTTTTGGTCGGCAGCGCTGGATTAGTCGGACTCTTACCATTGGGAGGCTTTTGGGCGCTGCGCCTGGGGATTGATGACTTTTTCACAAACCAACCGTGGCTGGTAGCAGTCTTGCTCTTAGTTAACTGCCTGACTGCCGTAAATTTAACTCGCGTGTTTCGTCTGGTTTTCTTGGGCGAACCCCAGGCAAAAACTCGCAGGGCACCAGAGGTTCCTTGGCCGATGGCTGTGCCGATGGTGTCTTTGATCGTAGTCACACTGCTCGTCCCTGTGATGATGCAGCGCTTGTCACTGCTGCCTGATTGGGAATATCTCAACCAACAAGCGTTGCTGCTACTGGTGCTTTCCGGCTTAATTGGCACAGTTCTAGGAAGCGTGATTTATCTACCCAGAACTTGGTCTAGATCCGTTCGGATTCCCTTCAGATTTCTGCAAGACTTGTTCGCCTACGACTTTTATATTGACCGACTTTACCGCGTGAGTGTGGTTTTTGCAGTTGACCGACTTTCGCGGTTAAATGCTTGGATCGATCGCTATGTAGTAGATGGATTCGTTAACTTGGTTGGCGTTGCCACAATTTTCAGCGGGCAAAGCTTAAAGTACAACGCTACAGGTCAGTCCCAGTTTTATTTACTCACCATCCTCGTAGGATTAAGCGTTTTAAGCATTCTCATACTCTGGCCCATTTTAAGTGTTTTGAGTTCCGAGTTGTCCTTAGGTAATTGGTAAGAGGGAATGGGTAATGGAATCCCCAATCCATTCCCTCTTACCCTTACGACCAACTACCAACTACCCATTAAAAATTACCCGTTCCCTAGTATGCTCAGTGCTTTGATTTGGTTGCCGGTAATAGGCGCTGCGATAATCGGGTTTCTGCCCGGAACCATGAACCCGCAAGTCCCCCGGAAAGTGGCTCTGGCTGTTATTAGTGGTGTCTTTATCTGGTCTATTTTCCTAGTGAGCCAGTTTCAATATACAGAGGGACTGTTACAGTTTTCTGAGTTTATCCCTTGGATTGACACCTTAGGATTGACCTACCATCTCGGTGTGGATGGCTTGTCTTTGCCTTTGCTCGTTTTAAATAGTCTTTTAACAGGAATAGCGCTTTACAGCACGAATGACTCTATTCAGAGACCTCGGTTCTATTACGCTCTAATTTTATTGTTGAATGGGGCTGTCTCTGGTGCCTTTTTAGCGCAGGATTTGCTGTTGTTTTTCCTCTTTTATGAGGTAGAACTGATTCCGCTGTATCTGTTGATTGCTATCTGGGGAGGACAACGGCGAGGCTACGCAGCCACAAAGTTTCTTATTTATACGGCAGTCTCTGGAATTCTAATTTTGGCATCTTTCTTTGGGTTAGTGCTACTCAGTGGTGCCTCAACGTTTGAATTTGAAAAATTGTATGCCCTGTCCCTACCCTTGGGAACACAATTTCTGCTGTTGGCAGGAATTTTGGTAGGCTTTGGCATCAAAATTCCTTTAGTTCCCTTCCACACCTGGTTGCCGGATGCTCACGTAGAAGCCTCAACGCCCGTTTCCGTCCTGTTGGCTGGTGTGTTGTTGAAGTTAGGAACCTATGGGTTACTGCGGTTTGGATTGGGTTTGTTCCCTGAAGCGTGGGCGGTTGTAGCACCTTGGTTAGCGACTTGGGCGGTCGTGAGCGCGTTGTATGGTGCATTCAATGCGATCGCTCAAAAAGATATGAAAAAAATGGTGGCTTATAGCTCCATTGCTCACATGAGTTACATCCTATTAGCCGCCGCCGCCGCCACCCCCCTAAGCCTGATGGGAGCCGTCTTCCAAATGATTGCCCACGGCTTAATTTCATCGCTCCTGTTTCTGGTGGTAGGTGTCGTTTACAACAAGACAGGCACCCGCGATATAGAAACTCTCAAGGGTTTGCTCAATCCAGAGCGCGGCTTGCCCCTAATTGGTAGCTTGATGATAGTCGGGGTCATGGCAAGTTCCGGGATTCCCGGCATGGTAGGTTTTATTTCAGAATTTTTGGTATTCCGGGGCAGTTTCCCCGTGTTTCCGGTTCAAACCCTCCTGTGTCTGGTGGGAACAGGTTTAACCGCCGTGTACTTTTTGCTTTTGGTTAACCGCGCCTTTTTCGGACGCCTGTCTGAAAAAGCTATGAATTTGCCACCCGTCCAGTGGAGCGATCGCTACCCGGCGATGCTTTTAGCAGTTCTGATTGTCATCCTGGGAATACAGCCTAACTGGATGGTGCGTTGGAGTGAATCCACGATGACAGCCATGCTCAACCGATCGAGTATGGTCGCGGAAGTTTCTCCGATTGCTAAATCGGTGGATATCAAAACCGAATAGACCGAATACCCCAACCTTCTTCCCGACCAGGGAAGCGGGAAAATGACTCCTCTCCCCTCTTAGGGAAGGAGTCGGGGGAGTCAATCAGCAGGCAGTTCTGAAAATATTTCCTCTTTTAATTTTTTCATACACATTTTACGGTTACGAATAAGTCTCATGCCAAGCACCGCTTTAAAATTCTCAAATCACCCTCTAGCCGCGTATATTAACCGGCTGCAATCTGGAAAAGCTTTACTTGAGGATACGCCAGAGAATGTATTAGAAGTTGTCGGCATTCTCAAAAGCTATGGAATCGTCCTGGATGCTTATTATAAAAATCTCCTCTACATTGCCGACCATCAATTCTTAGTGCTGTTTCCCTTCTTTAAATACTTCAATGGCGAGATTACTTTTAAGAAGTTGCTGCGCCATTGGTGGCACGACCGGATTAATTATGAGTACGCTGAGTACGTGATGAAGGTGATGCTATGGCACGGTGGCGGTAGTATGGATGCTTACTTAGATTCACCGGAGTTTTACCAGCACGCGAGAACCGCAATCGAAGCCAAAATTAAAACAAACTTGCCCATTAGAGGTCTGGACAAACTGTTTCCAGAGTTTTTGCTCGAACAAGTCCGTCAGCAAGTTTATTACAGCGCTCTCGGTCAATTCTGGGAGGTGATGAGCGAAATGTTTCTCACCTTATCTGACCGCTATGACCGAGGAGAAATCAAATCAATCCCTGATGTGGTAGAACATATCCTGGCGGGTTTGGTCGCAGCGGCGGCTTCGCCAATTACTTACTCAGTAAAAATTCAAGACAAGGTTTATGACATCATTCCCAAATCAGCCGGGTTAACCTTTTTACCTGATGTCGCTGTGCCCTATGTGGAAACGATTTTCTTTAGAGGGACGCCTTTCTTAGGAACGGTTTCCTATAATGCCCAGGCTCAGCAAATTTCTCCCGATCAAAGTAGATTTGAATACGGCGCTCTCTATGCCGATCCACTGCCGGTTGGCGGTGCTGGAATTCCACCGACGCAACTGATGCAAGATATGCGTCATTTTATACCCGAATATTTATACGAGTTATACCGTCGCAGCCTTCGGGGAGAAGATGATTTGCGGGTGCAAATTTGCATCAGTTTCCAAAAGTCGATGTTTTGCGTGACGACTGCTGCAATTTTGGGACTTGCACCCCACCCCATTGACACCACCGATCCCTCTGAGCAAGCAGCGAATCAAGCTTATTTAGCGAAATGGATGGATCGGTTTATCACCTCGCGCTTAAATGACGTGAATGGTTAAAGAGTCGATTACTGGTTAATGTTGATTTGAGAAGTAGGGGCATGGTAGTTTCATGCCCTTACAGATATTTAAAACACGATCGACACAGCACTCAATTCACTCTTCGTTTTTGAAAACTTGTGTCGCGAGCAAAGCTAAGGCAACGGTACTAGCGATCGCGCCCAACTGGAGAGCAGGATTTTTAGCCAACCAGTCAGAAACGCTCGGTATCACCAGATTGCTAAAATCTCCATCAACTCTAGTATCGCCGGGAACAGGCTCATAAAGGTTGTTCCGATCGCTTGGGGACTTCGGCTCGTTGGTGCGTTGAGCTTGGAAGCCAACGAGCAGCAACAAAGAATCCACCAGTTCCGGCGATAGCCGCTGTAGCGCATCTAGCGCTCTAGCAGCATCCCCAACCAAGAAGTCACGAGTTGGATGTTCAGCGACGTAGAGGATCGCGTCAGCGACCAGCCTGGGGTCATAGTAGGGCGGTATCCCTGACGGCTTCACGCCTAGCTTGGTGAGACCATTGTTCCAGAAGGGTGTATTGATCACCGCTGGTTTCACACTCGTCACGCTGATGGGAATACCCTCATGTTGCAGCTCAACGCGCATCGCTTCTAGGAATCCTTCGATCCCATGCTTTGCTGCGGAGTATGCACTTTGGTAAGGGAGACTTCGCAAGCCCTCCATTGAAGAGATGTGGATTAGCGCCCCCTGTCTCTCTCGCTTGAGATGGGGTAGCGCCGCCATTGCACCGTATACCTGCCCCATCAAGCTAACATCAATAACGCGCTTAAACTCTTCTGGTGTGGTGTTGTCGAATGTGGCAAAGATGCCCACGGCAGGGAGGTGTACCCAGGTATCGAGCCGCCCGTATACCTCTACGGTACGATCTGCGATCGCCTTCACCTGCTCGAATTCTGACACATCAGCTACCACAGCCGTTGCTTCACCACCAAGGCTACGAATCTCGTCCATCAAGGATGCTAGCTTCGACTCACTACGAGCTGAGACAACTAACTTTGCCCCTTTCTTGGCGAACTGAAGGGCTGTCTCGCGCCCGATGCCGCTGCTCGCCCCAACGACGGCAACAACCTGCTGATTGATTGGTTTTAGTTGCATTAATGCTACTCCTTAAAGTTTTTATGCCAAAAAATTCACCTTAAAGGTAAAGTTTTTCTAGAACGTTTGGTCTAATTGGAATCTACAAAATTAACTTTTCAATAATTACATCATACTAAGCAATAGAGAAACAAACATTGTACTTAAGCAGAGTTAAAAGCGCTCTGGATATTGTAAAAATCAAAAATTAGGATCTTGCCTGATTCCTCATCAGTTAAAAGGGGCATATTGTAAGCCGCGAGCGCTTGCTCAATCTACTGATAACTATTCAGACAAATTTATGTGCTTCTAAGCAGAATAATTACTATGCCTTCACTCAACTTCTACCCAAAGCATGGTTTAGCATTAAGCTACGAAGTGCCCGTAGATACATAGAGCTTTAAATTCACGATGAACAAAGTTTTTTATTTGCAGGAATAATAAATTTTCATCCTATTTGTGGATTTTGCTAGTCTCATCTTTAGATATGTTGCATTTATAGGTATTCGCAGGATTCACATAAAGCATTATGGCTGATAAAACTAGGAAAGCAGACAACGAAGGCAATACACGCAAACAAGGAAATCTTTCAGATATACCCATTGAAGATACTGACCTAGTTTCAGATATCCCCGTAGAAGATACTGGCGAACCAATTATTTCAGATTTACCCCAGGCAATTACTGAATCCTTGGGAACGGGTGTTGCCCAAGAGCCAGGACTAGAAATTGGTGGGCGAACCATGCGCGATCGCATGGAGCAGTACACATCGGCTGGCCCAGAACTAACCGGAGGAGATATCGATGCCCGTTGGGATCAGGCGGAAGCGGTTGGTGACGAAGCAGTAGGGGGAACTGTTGCGACTCCCGATCAGAATGTTGTTGACGAACTCGGAGTTGCTGTTGGGCTTGATTATGACGACGGCGTATCTCTTCAGACAAACGATATTTTGGAGTCACGGGACGCTGGTCGATGGGAGTTAGACCCCATGTCTGCGGAAGATTATCCGGAGCATTGAGTATTGTGTGGAGCGCGATCGCATTTTCAGTGAGATTCCAGTAAACCCTTGCAATCAGGGAACTCCCAGAAAAAAATTATCAATCTAGATTAATCCTAACTAAGAGCAGTTTATGGCAACCCCAGATCCCGACACCAAACCAATAGACCTAGAAATCACTGGAAACATTGATACACCAGATACACCATCGATGCCAGCTCCAGATGCCTATGTTAATTTAGGCGATTCGGCAAGCAACCCGCTAATTATTTCGCCACTGTCGGAAGAAGCAGAAGCAACGGACTACCAGGAAGAGACTGAAGATGCCGAACGCTCAACAGCAGCTAGTGAGGGAGAGTGACTTCTGTTGGCAGGGTTCGCAGGGCGATCGCTCCGAGTACAACAACACTTGCGATCGCGCCCCACTTGAAAGCGGGATTTTTATCCACCCAGTCGGTAAGGCTCGGTATCGCTAAGTTGCTAAAATCTCCCTTAACCCGGTCATGGGTTGGGACAGGCTCGTAAAGATTGTTTGGCGCATCGTCTGATTTTGGCTCGTCGGTGCGCTGGAGTTTGAAGGCAACTCGCTGCAATATGGCATCTACCAGTCCAGGCGAAAGCCGTTGCAGGAAATCTATCGTTCTCGCCGCATCCCCAACGAGGAAGTCACGAGTGGGATGTTCGGCAACGTAGAGAACCGCGTCAGCCACTAAACTCGGTTCGTAGAAAGGCGGGAGGCTAGCTGGCTTCACACCTAACCGGGTGAGTGCATTGTTGTACAGAGGTGTGTTGACGGCAGCGGGTTTGACACTCGTGACGCTGATGGGGATTTTCTCATGTTGCAGTTCGACGCGCAGGGATTCAATAAATCCCTCCATACCGTGCTTTGCCGTGCAGTAGGAACTCTGAAGCGGGAGACTGCGCCTGCCCAAGACGGAAGAGAGATGGATCAGCGCCCCTCGCCCCTCACGCTTGAGATGGGGTATCGCCGCCATCGCACCGTATGCTTGCCCGATTAGCCCGACATCAATGACGCGCTTGAACTCTTCTGGTTTTGTCTTATCGAAGGCGGCATAAACGGCAATCGCGGGGCAATGCACCCAGGTATCGAGTCGCCCGTACACCTCTACAGTACGGTCTGCGATCGCTTTCACCTGCTCGAATACCGTCACATCAGCGACGATAGCAGTTGCCTCACCACCAAAGCCCTGAATCTCTTCCACCAAGGACGCTAGCTTCGATTCACTGCGAGATGAAACAACGACCTTTGCGCCTTTCTTGGCAAACTGGAGGGCTGTTTCCCGCCCGATGCCGCTGCTCGCTCCCACGACTGCAACGACCTGCTGATTGATTGGCTTCAGTTGCATCAATGCTACTCCTTAAAGTTCTCATTAAAAATTCTTCACCCCTGGAGGTGAAGTCAATCTAGAAATGCTTGATTTAATTGAAATCTACGAGTTCAACTTCTACCCAATAAATAAGCCAGAGCCAGCGTGCCTACATCAGCCGCAGGGTTGACAGTTGTCTAAGCACCAACTCCAGCGAGAAACTGGCTCAACTCAGCACTGAAAATTTCTGGGCGTTCGACATGGGGTAAGTGACCGCAGTCGGGGATTAAGGCGAGGTGTCCTTGCTTTAGGCGGCTAACCGCGTCGTGAGCTTGCTCTTTTGGAAGAACCAAATCTTCAGTCCCCCAGACGACAAGAGTCGGCATCGGTAGCTGCCCTAGAGAGTCGAGAAACACTTGATGCTGTCCAAATACATTAAGCTGGGCGCGCAGCGAGGTCAGAGTAGCTTGAAGAAAACCGGGCATCTGAGACATTCGCTCTTGCTCTGCTATCCACACCGCGGGAGCCTGCGCGGGGTGGGCGAAAAACAGTGTCGCCCGTAACCAAGACCGCATCTTAGCACCAAGAGGCGTTTGGCACCCAATGATCGCTACATCCCCATACCCAGGTAAAGTTAACTGGGACAGTAACGGGCTAACTGCGTAACCAAGCCCGGAACTATCTACCAGCACCAAAGCTGCGACTTGTTCCGGACGGGATAGGGCAAAGCGTAATGCAACTTGACCGCCTAGGGAGTTGCCAACCAGCACCGCCCGCTCAATTCCAAGCGCATCAAGAAAATCGACCAAGAACTGCTTAAGAAACTCTGGCGTATACTCAAGAGATGGTTTGGCACTATCACCGAAACCGGGAAAGTCCGGTGCATAGACACGATAGGTAGCTCCCAGTTTGGGAAGCACCCAAGACCAATCAAGAGCGCTGGCACTATCTCCATGTAGCAGCACTAACGGTAGACCATCATCACCTGCTTTAAAGTAGCGAATACTTAAACCGCTTACATTGATTCGCCGCTCTTTAACTTTGGTTTTCACGCTTGGCTCCAATGTAAATTATGAATAGTTATTAGTGTTGAATGAGCATTCAACCGAATGCGATCGCTATCGCCCTTAAGTGTGATGAGCGCCGTTGACTCTCACAACTTCGCCAGTGACGTAGCTGCTTGCGCTCGGTGAAAGCAGGAATGCAACTGCCCAAGCAACTTCCTCCGGTTTACCGAAGCGACGAAGCGGAATCTCGGACACAATGCGCTCTTTCACCTTATCTGGCACCGACTTAACCATATCAGTCTCAATAAATCCCGGTGATACAGCGTTGACTCGTACCCCATAACGAGCCGCCTCTAAAGCGAGGGACTTGGTTAAACCAATCACAGCCGCCTTGGTTGCGGCGTAGTTCGTTTGACCGATGTTTCCCCGCTCACCCGAAATCGAGCTAATGCAAACCACAGAGCCTTCTTTCCGCTCGTACATCTTGGGGATAACGGGCATCAAGGTGTTGTAAACTCCTTTCAAGTTAGTGTCAATTACGGTATCCCAGTCTTGGGTCGTCAGTTTGGGAAAAAAGTTGTCTTGGGTAATCCCAGCATTCGCCACAATCCCATAAATCGACCCTAGTTTCTGTTCAACCTGTTCTGCTACTGCTTCCATCGCTGCCTTGTCGGTTACATCAGCTTGAATTGCGATCGCTCCATGCTGACCATTAATAGAGCTAATACTGCGGTGGGTGTAAGCTACTTTAGCTCCCAGCTCCTCCAGCAAACTGACGATAGCGGCTCCTATCCCTCTACTACCGCCCGTTACCAAGATGACTTTATCTTCCAGTCCCAAAGACACCATGAGCCACTTTCACCCCTATTTCTATTACTGATTCCAGTGTCTTCGCCTGTAGTTGAGCCACAGTGAAACCCAACAAATGCTTATGAATGTTGTGAGCTAGCGGTTCAGATCCCCGACTTCTTTGAGAAGTCGGGGATCTCGCCTTCACGAATCATTTAGGACTGCTATAAGAGCCGTAAATTATTGCAATTAGGCTGACATTTCTTGCTGAATCTTGCTCTTGGCAGCTTTAAATTCAGTAGCCATTTGCTCTTTCTGCTCAGCGCTGCAATTTTTGTCAATCGCCGTGAACATCGTAAATTCCTCTTGGCGAATGTGGTCGCCAACCACATCCATCAAGTCTTTAATTTTCGATCTGAACTCGTCGGCATTAGTGGGGTCAATCGCCTTAATCTCATCGAGCATCTGCTTCATTTGCGCTTGCTCGTCGTAAAGCTCTTGAGTGTTGTCATCGCCGTAGAACGAGCGTACTTTCGGGTACACGACTTCTTCTTCTGCTTGAGCGTGTGCTAATAAATCTTTGTAGATTTGCCCGAAATACTCTTGGAGCTTTTGAGGATCTTTTGTCGCTCCAACTTCAGTGAAAATTGTATTCACTTTCTCGTGATCCAGCCGGATAAGGGTCTGGATATTCATATCTTGCTTGTCAGTGTTTTGCGTAACCACACTGCCAGCTACACCTGATAGGGCAGCAACTGCATCTTGCACCCTTGCCCAGAGTCCCTGATGCGCGTCTTGACCCGTCATTTCGCGGACTCCCACCTGTTCGAGCATCCCCTTGAGCTGTTCTTGGTGAGCGCGACCCTCGAAGTTGACAGTATTGAGAGGCCCAATTGCCACTTCAATATCCGCCCCTACTACCTGAGCGGCTTTGTGGATCATGATTCCACTCATGGCTTGACCATGCTTCATCAGTTCGTGGTGAATGAGTTTCTGATAATAAGTAAACTCATCGCCGGACATCATCTGCTCAAACTGCGGAATAAATATCTTGGTTGCAGCACTAGGTTCGGATTGAATGCCGTATTGAACGATTACAGTGTCTATAATGCCCAGATTTTTCTGGTCATCCGAAAGCATATTTTGGAGACGTTCGCGAACATCTTCATAAGGGCAGGCATCAATGAGTTTTTGATCGTTAGAAATGATTAAACTTTGAAAGGCTCTCAGGTCTGCCAATCTTTCGCCAATCGCCATCCGCTTTGTATCGTCTATTGTTGTAACCATGCTTTGTTATCCTGTAGGAAAATAATCTGATTGATACCCGCTTCATCGCAGAGATAATGTAGCTCAATACAAGTTACCCAAATATTACTCACAGAGCTTTTAGAGGCGTTGTTCACCCCTTGCTTTGAGAACCCGAACGAACACCATTACCTTAGTTCTGGAAATGGGTTATTTCAAGCGAAAAAAACATTGAATATCTTGATTTTGTCGTTAATCCAGTTCTCTTCCACCTAGCCCAGGTTAGATGTTTTGGTTTAGTCCACGAAAAGCTGAGTTGGATTACAGATCCAAGAATTCTACGGCTTTACGTTGTAAGAGGATGTTTGAAAAGTGCTTTTTCAAACGCTATGGGTTAGAGATCCTCCTAAATCCTCCTTAAAAAGGAGGACTTTGAAGATTTTCCCCTCTTGTTTAGGGGGGATCTCCAAGATTTCAGCGTCACATAGATAATTCAAACATCCTCAAAATGCCTTGGAAGCGTCAATTATCAAAGCCGCTCAATTGCGATCGCAGTTCCGCCACCAGTTCCATGACACACCGATGCCAGTCCCATCTGTCCATTTCGCTCCTGTAAGGCGTTGAGCAGCGTGACGATAATTCGCGCCCCCGACGCACCGATGGGATGCCCCAGCGCGATCGCTCCTCCATAGACATTCAGCTTCTCGTAAGGAATGCCCAGCTTTCGGTTGAACAACACGCTGCTTAAAGCAAAAGCCTCGTTGTTCTCGAACAAGTCAAAGTCGTAGATTCTCATCTTGAGCTTGTCTAAAAGCTTGTTGACTGCCAAAATCGGAACTTCCGGGAAGCGCCAAGTTTCTCCGCCTATCGACGCTCCCCCAAGGATGCGAGCTATAGGTTTGAGTTTATAGCGTTCCACCGCCGTTTTACTTGCCAAAACTAAACCTGCGGCTCCATCGGATATCTGACTGCTGTTTCCAGCCGTGAACACCCCATCTTCCCGAAAAGCAGGTTTTAGCTTGGCAAGGCTCTGCAAGGTGGTTTCGGGGCGAATTCCCTCATCTTTGTCCACGAGTTGCAAACCTTTTTTGCCCTCTATTTTTATTGGTGCGATCTCCTTGTTGAACCAGCCGTTCTCGGTTGCGATCGCTGCCCTAGCTTGTGAATATAGCGCTACTTCGTCCAAATCCTGCCGCGTCACTTGGTAAGCTTCCGCCAGCCGCTCAGCTTGCTCTCCCATCGTTTCGGTGGTCGTGGAATCGGTAAGACCGTCCTCAAGTAAAATATCCCTGAGTTGCTCTGGCGCACCCAGTAGCGTTTTATACCCCCATCTAGCTCGATGCGATAGGAAAAACCCTGCCTGGGACATGGATTCCATGCCGCCAGCAAGTACGATTTCCGCTTCGCCAGAGCGGATAGCTGTGGCGGCGTTCATCACGCTCATCATTCCCGACGAACACACCATATCCACTGCATACCCGTTCACCGTCTGGGGAATCCCGGTTTTGAAAGCTGCCTGACGGGGCAAAGACTGCCCGTGTCCCGCCCTGAGTACATTACCAAAGATATATAGGTCTAAAGCTTCCCCCGAAACTTCTGCCCGATCCAACGCTGCTTGCATGACGTGGGCACCTAATTCTACTGGGGAAAAACCCGCTAACGCACCTCCGAACCGACCGAGCGGTGTCCGTACTGCCGAGACAATATAGGCTTCTTGCATACATCCTCATTATTTTTTACAATGTCAGGTCTTGTAACTTTACTAACTTAAGGCGGGATATTTCTTGAGGCTACTTTCATTAGTTTCAGGAAGGTTTCACCATCTACAATAAAGTCGAAATCAAGCCAGCAATTGTGATAGCTTCCCGCAGATAAATTAACCCCTATTCTGCGACAAAGGGATTTTTCCCAAGACCGTAACGCCGAAATTCAAGAGACGCTTTTTTGTAAATTATATTTACAATTAACTTAAAAAATTTAGTTTATTTATAAATCATCCATTAGAGCTAATCACCAATTATTATTTGATTAAAATAGTGGACAAGCCATCGGTATTCCATAAGAAAGTAACAGGAGTAACACTAATAGATTGGGCGAATAATTTTGAGCAGTTTACCAGACAGTTAAGCGAGTTGCAGAGTGGTATTCTCAAGAGCTGGACTTCTACCATGCCGACTATGCAAGGTTTCAATATACCCAATTACCGGGAGAATTTCGAGAAAACTTTGAAATTTCAGGAAGAAGTGCTGGCAAGTTCTCTGCAATTTCAGGCTTTGTTGGCTCGTCTGTCAATCGAAACTCAGAAGCAATTGTGGGAGGGATATTTTAATACGATCCGGAGTACACAGAGCCAAAAATCTGAGTGACTATTAGAGTTGTTTTTGAGATACGAGTGGTTTCAGTTTTTTAGAGTTTGTTTGTAAAACAATTTACTTTACAAACATCCTCTAAGGATTAATAAAGCTCGCCAAGGTATTTCTTGGGAGCTTTTTTTACTATAAAACAGTTTTGGAAAAAATTTTTATATTCGCTTCTTATCATCAAAGCTTTCAATCTAGTAAACAAGCCACAAACCAAAATAAACCTGCTAATTTATTTAATCCTCTACCTACAGAAAGGACATAATGTTAAGCAAGCTTGTACTTTTGAATACAAAAGGCGAAGCTGAACTTTAGAAAGATTTCCTAAAGTCCAGTTACCCGACAAGTAAACTGCGCGATCGCTCAATGTAGAATGATGCCAAGAAGGTTTTGACCGATTCCTCCTCACGCCTCTTGCCATCATGGATTTTAGCCAATTGCTTGTTGGAAAAATAGACGCGATCGCCAAAAACTGGGTTGAAGCAGTCCGCTTGGATAGGCAGATTTCCAGCACTGACGATTTACCCAGATCGGCGATCCGGAATCATATTCCTGATGTGCTAAAAGCGATGGCAACTGTACTTTCCCGCTCCCAAGAAAACGATATTCAGTCCATCGTCCAGAACAGTTTGCATCATGGTGTTCTGCGGGCTGAACAAGGTTTCGCTACCACTGAAATTGCGCGAGAGTATCGTCTACTGCGCCAGACGATCTTTTCCACTTTAGAGGCAGATTTACTAGAGGGTACGGTTCCGGAAGTGATGCGAACCTACAATGCAATTGACGCGACCATCGACGAAGCGATCGCCCAATGCTTCAAAAGTTATGTAGAGGAGCGATTGCAAGAACTACAGCAGGTGCAAAGTCAGGTAGAGTTAACCAATCAAGAACTCACTCGCTTGGTAAAAGCGAATCAGGATAATCTCTCTCAACTAGCCCACGAACTGAAAAATCCTCTGAATTCGATTATTGGCTACTCGGAGCTGATGTTACGCTCTTCACGAAAGAATGTTGAAGTTCAAGACAATTTCCCGAATCTGGAACACATTGAGCGCGTGCTACGCAATAGCAGGCACTTACTGCGCCTGATCAACGATACCCTGGAAATTTCCCGGTATTCAGCAGGGAAGATAGAACTGCACCCAGAACTAATAGATGTACGCTCTTTAATCAACAATGTAGTTGAAATGTTGGAGCCTTTGGCAGCAGCCAAAGAGCTACAAATGGTGGTTAATTGTGATTCGGCTAGTGCCGATAGTTCTGCTGCACGCGCTCCTGAAAAAGTGCTGACAGACGCCTTGCGATTGCAGCAAATTGTCACGAATCTTTTAAGCAACGCAATTCGCTACACAGAGACAGGAAGTGTCCAATTAACGTGTCAGATGTTATCTGATAACCGCTGGTCTATTGCAGTGAGCGACACTGGTATTGGCATTGCTCCTGAAGACCAGGCGCGGGTTTTTGACCCTTTCTTTCAAGCTGGAACTCGCGATCGCATGCCCGATAGCACTGGCTTAGGTTTGGCAATTGTCGCCCAACTGGTAAACCTAATGCAAGGCAAAATCGAGCTGGTATCCCAGGTTGGCCTTGGCTCCACCTTCACCGTCATCTTGCCCCTAGAAGTGAAAACCCTAGAATCAATTTCTTGAATTTTGGTTTTATCTGGTTTTTCTTTTAACTGTATAATTCTTGAAATTATTGAGCAGGATTAACGATACTTTTCAATCGCAAAGAGGCTTTAATTCTTGCCATTAACTCCTCAAAATCAATCGGCTTCCGAATGAAGTCATTCGCTCCTAACTCTAATCCTTGAGGGATATTAGCACTCTCACTTGCCGTAATCATCAGAATCGGAATAAAAGGGAGTTGCGGATTTTCCCGAATCCGCCGAGTTACTTCATAACCATCCATTCCTGGCATCATGGCATCCATCAACACTAAATCCGGTGGCGATGCTTCTATCTTGGCTAACGCTGACTTACCATTTCTAGCGCTATCAATCTCATACCCTTCTTCCGCCAAAATCTCCTCTAGGAGGGATACATTATCCTCTAGATCATCTACCAATAAAATGCGTTTAGCTTGAGATTGAGACGATACCATAAAATCGACCCTCCATTTGGGGAAAGATGCTTATAAAAGCTTTTAAATTTTCCAATCTTTTAAATAATAGTTATTTGCTTACTAGCTAACCTCTTACCTAAGGGGAGTTTCACTTAAACCAACGGAAAATCGTGAGAAGAAAAAAGAATCTAAATATTAAGCCAATTTGTAATCTTGAATACAAAAAAATATGAATTGTAACATTTTATAACTACCTCCAGCGTCAGAGGTAGGCATCAAACCGATTCGTGAAAATGGTAAGCAATTTATTCGAGTATCAGCATCGGCAGCATTGGGCGCGATTGCTGCCGAATTGGATGCAGACTGCGTATTCTATTCGTCGGTTGAAAACTCCGTGCAAGCCGATGCGACCGTCAACGCATACGTTATTGAGGATTGCGCTTCATGGAGCCACAACAACTAAGTCAGGAACTGCGGAAAGGACAAAACCCTCACATGAGCCGTCGCCGAGCGATTATCGGCTTGTCTATGCTAGGGGGTTCGATGGGACAGCTTGTTAGCCTATATCAGACCGGGATTATTAGCCACCTACCCGATCCTCCCGGACAAACGCTTTTCGATGCAGACCGCGTTGACGCATCTAACTATGCTTACAGCCGATTTAACTCACCCGATGGCCCGATAATGGTGCTTACTTACGCCATCACCGCCTGGTTGGCGGCTGCGGGTGGTCTCGATCGCGCTAGACGCAACCCGCTCTTACCCATTGCAATGGGTATCAAGATCCTGATTGACGTGGTGACTAATCTTGAGCTAGCTCGTGAAGAGTGGAGCGAGAACAAAGCCTTTTGCGAGTACTGCCAGGTGGCGACGGTTTGCTCGTTAACGTCTCTAGTGCTGGCAGCGCCTGAAGTGATTGCCGCTACTCGCGCCTTGCTGGGACAGGGCGACAAGAACACCGCAGACGACGCACAGTAAACGATACCAGGAAAGCGCGAAGCACCCTCAATTCCTTGCTTAGGGGCATGGCAGTATGCCCCTACATGAATGATCGGTAAGGGATAAATAAGTTGGTTGTTGCGATTGGTGAGCGAGAAGTGCGCGATTCTCTTTCGGAGACGCTACGCGATCGCTTAGACAATCCCGAAGATTTCGAGCGGATTCAGCAGACGGTGCAAATGTTCAAGGATGTTTTGCCAGAAATAATTGTACAGGATGCCCTATTTCATAGGGGTCTGGCAAATCTTAAACCCGTCACTAAACTTTGACCGGAATTGAGGAGATTTCATCAGATGGTGGTTGAGCGATCGCTGATTTAAGGCGTTAAATCAGCAGTGGATACGATTTGTTAAGCCTGTAATGCTGATAGAAAGAGCATTACAGGCTTAGTTTTGTCTTCTCCTCCTGAGAAGAGAATTTTGCCTAGATTGACCAACAATCAGACAGTTGCTCTTAGCGACCATTTTTCCCCTGCTAGACAAAGGCGAGTTTCGATAAGCTGGAAGAAACGAACAAGCGCAAGCAGCCTATAAGTTTTTGCTGTTAGCAGTCACAAGAGGATACCACTTACTATTTTTACCATTCATAAACGACTGGACTTGAGTGAGTAGATGCGTTCTACTCTCGCTAAAAATCATGAATTCCGCAAGGTAATCGCTTTTAGTCAAGGAAGATAAGTGATAAAGCCTGAGATCGTCGTCATTGGAGCATCGGCGGGAGGGATGGAAGCCCTGAAAAAGCTCCTTGCTCAACTCCCCTCCAATTTTCCGGGTGCTATTTTTATTGTTTGGCATATTGCCCCAGCGTATCCAAGTGTTTTGCCCCAAATTCTGGATCGGGTTTGCTCGCTGCCAGTCGCCCATGCAATTGACAAAGAGGCAATCAAACCGGGACGGGTTTATGTTGCTCCCCCCGATCACCATCTGCTTGTCGAATCGGGGTATGTCCGAGTCACGAAGGGACCGAAAGAAAATCGCTTTCGTCCCTCGATTGACGTCTTATTCCGCTCCGCCGCTCGGAGCTATGGAAATCAAGCGATCGGGGTGGTTCTTACTGGAATGCTTGATGATGGGGCATCTGGGCTGTACGCAGTGAAGGAGCAAGGCGGGAAAGCGATTGTCCAAGACCCTTTTGATGCACTTCACGCCTCCATGCCTATCCAAGCGATGAAAGCGGTAGAGGTTGATTGGTGCGTCCCCGTCGCAGAAATGGGCGCTTTATTGATTGAGATGACAAACGAAGCCGTCGAGAAGAAAGGAGGACATCTGGTGTCTGAGCAGATGGACATTGAAGTCAAAGTAGCGCGGGAAGACAATGCTTTTGAGAGCGGCATCATGAAGCTTGGGAAGCTCTCTCCCTATACCTGTCCAGAGTGCCACGGGATGCTTCTGCAACTGAAAGAAGGCAACATTATCCGGTTCCGTTGCCATACAGGACATGCCTATTCCCTAAATTCTCTGCTTGTAGAAGTAACGGAGTCTATTGAAGCCTCACTTTGGAAAACACTTCGCGGGATCGAGGAGAGCGAAATGTTAATGAGCCACATGGCTAAACATCTGGGCGAAACGAACGATAGTGAGATGGCGGAACGCTTTTTGCAAAAATCCGAACAAGCAAATAGGCGAGCTAGCCTAGTTAGGCAGGCGGTGATGAGCCACGAAACGCTAAGTCAGGAGAAGATAATTAACCTGGATGGGTATGAGTAGCGACCAACCAAAAGCTTACAAATCGCCCAAGTTTGCCAAAAATCGACACGATTAAATCACCGCCCTATCTACAATTCACTGAAGATATTGAATCAGGCAAATAACTTTTGAACCGCCATCCTTCAGGCTACCGCCCGCGATCGCAGTACTGAAAAATACGCTAGGCACCTTTTGAACTATCAAGTCTACCTCCACGGCTACTGCTCAGGCTACTGCTCAGACGTTCCCGGCTCAATCCGTGCCCCAAGCTGAAGAATCCGTCCGAGATCGTCAGCGTTTCGCCAAGTTTCAAGTATCTTGCCGTCAGCAATCCAATGAATGAACGTAGCCATGAATGTCTGAGGCTGACCGCGACCGGGTATACCAAGGAAACTGTCTTGGACACAGGTGTTGATCGCACGCACGGCAACTTTGTCACCCTCAGCAATTACGTCTTCAATCGTCCATTTCTGCTCGATAGGCCCCATTGTCCGAAAGAGTTCGCGAACCCCGTCCGGTCCAGGGATAAGCTCTGGCGGACCACCATGCATCCTCCAAGTCGGGGCAGTCATCTCGCAGATATCCTCAATCTTGTGTTCGTTGATGAGTTCAAACCAGCGCCGAGCAATTATTTTGTTGTCCTCGATAGAAGACATGGCTGCCCCTCCTAAGAGTGAGATTAGAAACTGAATGCCACGCACCCATGCAAACCCTAACAGCTAGCTTCCGCGATCGCTTATGAATTTTGCAACACAATCAATCAAGTAATCCTCCGTAATGAATCTAACAATCAGAAAAGAAGTTACTTCTGATGTGGCGGACATCAAAGCATTGACAACTGCCGCATTTCTCAATGCCCCCCATACTAGCCACACTGAGCAGTTTATTGTTGATGCCTTGCGTAACTCAGGGAACTTGACAGTTTCTCTCGTTGCCGAGGTGAATGGACAAATCGTTGGTCATGTTGCTGTGTCCCCGGTTTCCATTTCCGATGGGAGTCAGGATTGGTATGGACTCGGTCCGATCTCTGTCGCTCCGGAACATCAAGGCATTGGAATCGGGTCACAGCTTATGAAGCAGGCGTTGACTACTCTACGGGAGCTTGGTGCAGGTGGATGTGTATTGCTTGGCGAACCAAAATACTACAACCGTTTTGGTTTCAAGAGCCAGCCAAATCTTGTTCTACCCGATGTTCCACCTGAATACTTTCAAGCGATTTCATTCGGCGCACGGATACCCAGTGGAGTTGTCTCATTCCATAAGTCATTTAGCGTACAGGGCTAACACCGCTATTACAAGATCCAGCTCTCGTGTGCCTCTAGCAAGATGTTGCGAACTTTTCCTTGCGTTTGAATTTGCTCATAGCTATATGCACTTAAGCAATAGCTGGCAGATAAGGAGAACACATGTCAGAAAGTACGCCAAACTCAGAAATGCTATACCGAACTCTCGGCAGTACAGGAGAGCGCGTTTCTGCGATCGGACTCGGTGGCTGGCACATCGGATTGAAGAACGTTGATGAGCAACTGGGTATCCGGATTGTTCGCGCTGCGATCGATCGTGGCATCACTTTTATGGATAACAGTTGGGATTACAACGGCGGAGTCAGCGAGATTCGCATGGGGAAAGCGTTGCGCGATGGCTACCGAGACAAAGTATTCCTGATGACGAAAATTGACGGTCGCTCCAAGAAAGAAGCTGCAAGACAGCTAGACGAATCACTGGAACGTCTGCAAGTTGATTGCATCGATCTCGTCCAACACCACGAAATCCTTCGCTTCGAGGACCCGCATCGAGTTTTCGACCCAGAAGGGGCAAATGCCGCTTTGATAGAGGCGAGGGAAGCTGGCAAAGTCCGATATATTGGCTTCACCGGGCACAAAGACCCCCAGATTCATCTGCATATGCTGGAAGTTGCAGCCAGTAACGGGTTTAAATTTGATGCGGCTCAGTTGCCGCTGAATGTGATGGATGCACACTACCGAAGCTTTGCGAAGCTAGTTGTGCCAGAACTGGTTAAACAGGACATTGGCATTCTGGGGATGAAAAGCATGGCAAACGGGATTCTGTTACGGTCAAATACGGTAACGCCAATTGAGTGTCTGCACTATGCATTGAATCTGCCGACATCGGTTGTGATTACGGGAATTGACAGCATGGAGATTCTCGATCAGGCGTTTGAGGCGGTGCGGACATTCCAGCCAATGAATGACGAGCAGGTGCGATCGCTCTTAGCAAAAACAGCACAAGCGGCATCACGCGGCGAGTTTGAGCCATTCAAAACCTCATCAATTTTCGACAGCACTGCCCAGCATCTAGATTGGCTGGGAGAGGAACCACAGCGGATTCAGCAATTGATGCCAACGTGATCGAAGACGCGATCGCAAGTTTATTGCTATTTCTCAAGATCGCAACCCTACATCTGTTTCAGTAATGCAGACAATTGTGTGACTAGCCACTCCTGTTCAACGAGCCGTAATCTGGAGCCAATCATATAGTCTTGATAACGGGTACGGATGATACACAACCGCTCGTGTTGATAGCGCAATAGCACCACATACCTCTCATCGAACAGTTCGATACGAAGAACATCGGACAGGGGTAGGTGTACCCAACGTCGGCGAAATGGGGTAAACAGTTGTAATCGCAACGCTTGAGGATCGATGACAATCTCTACAACCGTCCATTGCAAATGATAGCTTTTAGATCGACTTTCATCAAAGCAGCTATTTTACACACCTTCCTAGAAGAATCACAATTTGCTTGATGGCAAGTCTTGCTTCTCGCTCAAATCAATAGCAAATGTGAACTCTAATTGTGCTTTATCATACTTTTTGGCTAATTACCCAGTAATATCTCCTATTAAATTAGTCATAGAGGCAGTCCTAACCGGAGATAGAAAACCTTTAAGAAACTAAAGAATATCCTAGTAGAATAGCCCGATTTATAAGGTGCAGTTTATGACAATAGAAAATCCTCAAGACAATCGGCAAGATGAGGTTAAATATGACCCTCAAGATAATCCTGGAAGCGAAACAACTGTACCAACCACAGAAGAGGGGGACACTCCGCTTGATGAGAGATATCGTATGACGAGTCAACAAGCCGATTCTGAAACCAGTCCCGGTGCGGAACCTGAAGCTCCAGGAGCTTCTCCTAAGGTGGTAGGCGCTCCGAATCAAGGAACTGATTCTCGTTAAAAAGATTAAAGATTCCTGAAAATTAGGCAAGTCTTTGATGAAAATGAACTGCTCGGCTCGGTTCTATCCCGCTGCTCCAAGGATTCTGGGTTGAGAGCTAGATTTAGCGATCGCAAAACCAAACACGTATGCGATCTCAGCTAACTTTGTAGGTTGGGTTGAGGGAAGAAACCCAACTCAAGGTTTGTCTGTTGAGTTTCGCCGCTCTATACAACGAACTGAAGTGCTAGTTGCTCTCTCTGAAATGCTGCTTCTGGCTTGTGTATTTCGCCCTAGTTGTGGCTGATGGCGATCGCGAGTGAAGCTAGTGGAAGGGGAGAGGTTGATACCACAGTAATTGTTCTAAGAGATTCACCGAGAAATTAGAAAAGAGTAATGCATCCATGCCGAATCAAGCACGTGAGCCAAATCAAGAAGTTGGCGCATCTCAACAGGCTCAAGTTTTTGCATTCTCCGATGCAGGTGGAAGTGCTGTTTTAGATGCAAACATTGCAGCAGGAGTCAGCACAAACCCAGAGGGAGAAACGATCGCTCATCCCATTGCTTCTAATTTCTCATCCACAACCAGGACCACAGGCGATGCCAAAACTGCTGGAGCTGCAACGATTGCAGGCTCTTATGCGGCAGATGGCGAGCAGTCGGAAAAAGGTCGCGTTAATCTTCACAACAATCCCGACGTACCTGGTAGCGATGCTCAAGGAACGCTACCCGATACTGACCCAATTCAACTTCCGCTCGATCCTGAAGTCAATCATCCGGAATAAAAGTTCGGGCTTTTCTTCCCAATTTTATCGGTAAATAAGGATGCTTTTTCTTGTGCCGATATTAACAGTTGAACGTTACAAATCGAATCTTTAGATATAGGTAGAATGCAATCCTAACGGTAGACAATACTAGCAAATCTACTCGATAGCATGAAATCAAAACAACGTCATTGAGAACGATTCACTATGAAGAACTCAACCATCAATACTGCTAAAACCCCTACGGTCGCTCCCGCTTATAACGGTTCCGATCGCAATGCCTGGATTTTTGGCTGGAACCCACAGCAAGAGCTATGGAACGGTCGCCTAGCAATGCTGGGTTTTGTTGCCTATCTTCTTTGGGATATGGCTGGTTATAGCGTTCTTCGGGATGTACTCCACCTCGTTCGCTAGAAGTTGAATGGTCAGTTAGAAGCTGTCTGTATTTCTCCAACAGCAGCAAAACACTTGTTTAGCCCACACCAAAAATTTTAAAAAACCAAAATACTGCCATGCAAACATCAACATCGCAAACATCAACATCTTCAGTTTCCTCAATTCGTTACGCTGCTCTAATCCTAGGTCTCCTTTTCTTGTCACTTGGCTTAGCTGGATTTATGCCTGGTTTTGTTACTCCTTCTGAGACCTTTACCTCCGAACCCGGCTTTGGCTATATATTCGGAGTATTCCCCACCAACTATTTTCATAATGCAATTGGCGTTTTAGTGGGTGTTTGGGGAATTGCGGCATTTACTAGCTTAAGCGGAGCAATTGTGTTCAATCGCATCTTCGCTATCCTTTATGCAGCAGGTGCTATTTTAGGATTGCTGCCCTTTGCAAATACGCTGTTTGGGCTTACACCACTTTTTGGAAATAATATCTGGCTCAATGCTCTAACTGCTGCGATCGCTTTCTACTTCGGATTTGTGAAGTCAGCAGAAATCGCTATGCCAAGTTCATCGAATGCTCAACCTAGCGCATAACCAGAATACCTTCTCGAAGTAGAGACAGTGTTCTAAGGCTTACGGCCGAAAATTATTTCATCTGCCCTCCTTGGCTCTGATTCTGTAATGCAAAAGTAGTCCTTGTGGGACTACTTTTTTTGCGCTCGTTTCAGTATCAATGCAAGAGATAGCTTTACGTCCTTGAATCACTCAACTGACGATCGCGCAACGTGTAACTTTAAGAAAGCCCCCGATAACAACGAGGGTTCTGAGTATAAAGTTGCACAGGACGTTAATTAATCTCTGCGTGAGGAGAAAAAGCTATCATGAGTCGTTCCCCACTCTTCGACAACTTAGCACGTGCTATCCGCATTGCTCGCTATTGCCAAGAGCAAAATATCTCCACCAACGAGGGAATTGAGCGAATTGCATCTCTAGAGGCATTGATGGCGGTACGGCGCACGAATCGGCGCGAATTTCTTACTGATATGGGCAAGCTGAGTGCGATCGGCGCGACAATAGGAGTAGGCTCAGGATTGCTTCACCGTACCCTCGCAGCTCCTGTACAAGCAGATGTAAAAGTTGGAATTGTGGGGGCTGGTTTAGCCGGACTTGCTTGCGGGTACGAACTGAAGAAAAACGGGATTAACGCTACCGTATTTGAAGCAAGCAATAGAAGTGGCGGTCGCTGTTATTCTCTGGGAGGCGATTTTGCTGGGAGTGTTAATTTTCCCGGTCAGGTTGTGGAAAGAGGCGGCGAGTTGATTGACAACTTGCACAAGACAATGCTGGGATACGTGCGGGAGTTTAACCTCAAGACAGAAGATTTATCAAAACAACCAGGAGAAGTTTTTTACTATTTCAACGGTCAGCGCTATTCAGAGTCAGCAGTTGTGGATGAATTCCGCAATTTTGTTGCCGCTATGCGTACCGACTTGCGATCGCTATCTGCACAGCCCACCGCCGACAATTATACTGATGCTGACAAAAAGCTCGACTTGCTCAGTCTGCGAGACTATCTAGATAGCCGTAATGCCGGAAACCTAATCAAAGGTGTTATCAAAGCTGCTTATATTGCCGAGTACGGTTTAGAGATTGACCAGCAAAGCAGCCTCAGTTTTCTCTTTTTCATTCACGCCGACAAGCGATCGAAGTTTACACCCTTTGGTGTCTTCAGCGATGAGCGCTATCACGTCATTAACGGCAACCAGCAAATTGTTGAAGGTCTGCGTAGCCGACTGCAAGGACAAATTAACTATAACAAGCAGTTAGTAGGAGTCCGCTTTGATAGTGCAGGCAAAGTAGAATTAACATTTAATGATGCCTCATCTGCCAAATATGATGCAGTTGTCTTTGCGATTCCCTTCTCAACTTTGCGCCAAGTTGATTTAAAAGGTCTTCAACTGCCTGCCGAGAAACTATTTGCGATTAATAATTTGCGCTATGGAACCAACGCTAAGATGATGGTTGGCTTTAATAGTCGCCCTTGGGTTGCTCTTGGCAGTGACGGCTCATCCTATTCAGATTTATCAAATCATCAAAACACTTGGGAAACAAACCCACAAAATTCAACTAATAATAGAGCAGTGCTGACCGACTACTCTGGTGGAAATCGAGGCAAAAACATTAATCCTAATCAAGTTCAGCAGGAAGCAGGGGCTTTTCTCAACGACCTTAACCGCGTTTTTCCTGGCACTTTAAAGGCAGCCACACGCAACGGCAATAATTTTTTAGTGCATCTAGAACACTGGCCTTCTAACCCCCTATTCCAGGGCAGTTACACCTGCAATCACCCCGGTTATTTCACAACAATTGCAGGTAATGAAGGTAAACCGTTTAAAAATATTTACTTTGCTGGCGAACACGCTAACTCTTTTTACGAGTGGCAAGGTTTTATGGAAGGTGCTGCTTTATCAGGTATCGATGCTGCCAAGAGAATACTTAAGACTAGAGTTTGATGTTGCACAGGTCCAGTCCCATGCCCATTGAAAGGGTACACCTACTCGTTGGGCAGCTTGTTCATCTTTCGGGCGATCGCTTACATACAGCGAATTTTGCTGCGATCATACCTCCTGCTGTGCTTGAATTTCATCGAGCAACATCTCGTCAGAGTAGGATTTTTCCCATTCACCCTGAAGTTTGAGCCGCACCGACTTCGCGCCACCACTGGGCGTACAAACGACCCAGTAGGTATCCTCCTGCCCTTTAACCTGCGCCGCATCCCGGTTTTCTGCGTTGTTGTCAAGCCCAGAATAGGCTTGAATGCACGTCCAGGTAATGCCGTCGCTATCTGTAATCTCTCGTTCCATGACTATCCTCTCTTGTTACCGTGCTTCTGTCAGGTTGGGAGCGATCGCTTGTTGATGTTGTGCGATCCAGTCCCATGCCCATTGAAAGGGTACACCTATTCGTTGGGCAGCTTGTTCGTCTTCGGGGCGATCTCCTACATAGAGCGAATTTTGCGGAGTATGTTTGTGTCTGACCATTGCTAGCTGCAACATACCCGATTGCGGTTTGCGGTACTGTCCAGACCACTTGGTTTGGCTGTGGTTATGAACATTGTGATGAGTGACGCGGAAACATTTTTTACCCTCAAAGTCTGGGCAAAAGTAAATTTCTCTCAACTCAGGGAATAACTCAAGCGTGTATTGCTGTTCCTGGATGCACCGTTGCATAGACTTATGACCTGCGGCAACTCCACCTTGGTTGGTGATGCCAACAATAATCCAATCATCTTTGTGGGCGCGAATGGCAATATCAGCACCTTCAATAATGCGTTGATCTTTGGGATGTTGGAAGTATTGGTGTCCGCTGAGTGGTTCGCGGAGCGTGCCATCCATGTCTATTAGTAATAAGCCCATCGTTCCTTGATGAAATTCCCTGTGTTATTCGACATCTTAAGCTGCGATTCATTTTTTATCCTCTAGCTAATGGTATGCACTGAGTAAGAGCGATCGCCATATCAACCTATCTTCCAAATAAGTGAAATATTAAATTAATGTGTTACTCAAAATACAAAGGCGAGGGAAACTATTTTTTATAAAACGTGATAATTCTCACATTTGGTTCTCTATAACTTATCTATAAATCCTTGGATAAATCATCCTAAAGATAAAGTTAGAAATCGATAATTTGCTATAGCGTTAACTTGAGTTAACGGAAGATGTGCGGCGCGAACTGCAATTCGTACTGGTTGATTCCGCTGAGGATGATATTGACAGCAACCCGATCGCCCGTAAAGCGAACAGAACTGATGTTGATTAGCTAAATCTTTTGAGCAAGGGAACGATTTAGTGAAAGCAATAGCCGGATTGGTTGCGAAGCCTACACCATACCTGTACTCAGGTTGGTGCAGGAGATGTCACCAAGAACTCACGGGCGAACAGTTACTCCACTGGGCTGGAAACTCATCTAACCGCAAGGTGGGATGCGATCGCTGTACTGGGAGCTGTAGGGTTAGCGGTACTGGCGGTGTCAGTGTCTAACACCAGTAAGCTCATCTAGCCTAGACAGGTTGCCAGACAACGGCTTTCATCAACTTTCATCAATATTGAGCTGCGAGAGCAGCTAGAGAGAAGCGATCGCTTCTTCCTCTAACAACAACTCTCAACCGTTCTTAGTGCCTAGCAACCTAGCGTACTCGCCCTGGATGATTTGATAACACTCACACGAAACCGCTTCCAATTCTTCCCGATTCAGGATGGTAACTTTGCCACGAGTGTAGCGAATCAGTTCTGCCTGTTGAAGAGCGTTAGCCACCTCCGTGACACCCGCACGTCGTACACCCAGCATCTGGCTCATAAATTCATGAGTCATGGGCAACTCCTTTGACTCTACACGGTCACAGACGAGCAGCAGCCAACGAGCCAGTCTCCCCTCCAGAGAATGGAGGCGATTGCAGGCAGCATTTTGGGAAACGAAGGCGTGCAGCGCCTGCATGTAGCGCAGTAACAGACTTTGCAGTGAACCACCCCGCTGAAACTCGGTTTTCAGCACGCTTGCCTTCATCCTCATGGCAGAGTCTGGTACCTGCACCATTGCGATTGTAGTGGCGATGTTATCTCCCAAAGCGGCGGGGAGACCGACCACTCCGTCATTTCCCACTAAAGCAACTTCGACCATCGAGCCATCTGCCATCGTGGTGAGGGAAGAAACGATTGCCCGATCGGGGAAATAGACGTATTTAATTGGTTCACCAACCTCGTAAAGGACTTGTTTAAAAGAGAGCGGGACGTGCTCTAGATTGGGAACAAGGCCTTGGTACTCAGCATCTGGCAGAGCAGCTAGCAGTTGATTGACTGGCTTGGGTGAGGCTTCGGACATCGGGTATTAGGAATGTTCTAGGGTTGAGCCGTTGCAAGAAACAACTGACGGCATCGGGAGAAGTATTTAGACCCTAGTCCGAATGTCTTGAGGTGTTAATTGACCAGGAACTGAAAACCTGGCTCATATATGCTAGCGAATTAAAATTCTGTGCCGCCTATACCGCTTGCGGTATAGGCGGCACAGACCTAAGAGGTGGGGGTGTGGAGGGTTGCGATCGTGCGATCGCCAGCTGCTGTAAAGCGTTAGCAAAGCCTTCCGAAAAGCGCTCCGCAAAGCTTATATATAGCGGTTCTCACTCTTAGTGCAATATACACTCGGAACCTCACCCCCATCCCCTCTCCGTAAACGGAGAGGGGAGAATATTGAACCCCTCTCCGTTCGCGGGGAAAGGCAGAGGTGGGGTTAAACCTTACTGCATCCAATAGAGAATTGCTAGATGCCAACTGTTCTAGACTCGCGCCTTAAGCCAATCAACAATCGTGGGAGGAAGGTCTCGCTGCACCTTACTGCTCACATACATCCCGATATGCCCGACTGGGAAGGAGCGCACGGTATAGTCTTCGCTCCCGATATACTTCTCAAGAGCCAAGGAAGATGTCGAAGGAACTAGATGATCTTGCTCGGCGTAAATGTTCAAAATTGGGATGCGGATATTCTCCAGATTGACTCGCTTCTTGCCAATCTCGATCTCGCCTTTGATGAGTTTGTTTCCCTGGTAGAAATCCTTCATAAACTGTCGATAAGCTTCCCCAGCTTGGTCAGGACTATCAAAAATCCACTTTTCCATGCGGAGAAAGTTGAGCAACTTGTCCTCATCGATAGTATCCAGAAAGTCAATATACTTCTGAATTCCTAACTGAAAGGGCTTTAGCATCAAAAACTCTAAGTTCATGAAGTCGCCAGGGATGTTCCCCAGAGTATCTACCATTAAATCCACATCCAGAGCTTGTGACCCCAGAGTGCTTCCACCCCAAACATTGAGCAGTCCCTCATGGGTGTGAAAATCCACTGGAGTGACCATAGTAATTAGGTTTTTCACCTTCTCTGGGTAAATGGAACTGTAGCAGAGACTGAAAGCGCCTCCCTGACAAATTCCTAACAGGTTGATTTGCTCTAGATTGTAGCGATCGCGTACTACGTCCACACAGTTATTGATATAACCATTGATGTAGTCGTCAAGGGTCAAAAAGCGATCGCCTCGACTCGGATATCCCCAGTCAATCAGATAAACATCCATACCAAGCTTGAGCAAATTGGCAACAAGCGATCGCCCTTCTTGTAAATCGACGATGTAGGGACGGTTAACGAGAGCGTAAACAATCAGGATGGGGATGTTCAGCGAAGGCTCCACCTTGGGAGTGAAGCGGTACAGCACCACCTTATCTTCGCGGTAAACCTCTTCCTTGGGTGTCACCCCAATCTGAATGTCCTCCTCGCGCAGGTGACTTAAGTTATGGGCACCCTTAAACAGTTTTTCGGTTAGCTCGGTAAACTCGTGCATTGCATCCTCAAGACACTTCGCGGCGTTGGGATTCTGCTAAAGCTTTTTTCAGGCTTTTAATTTCCTTCCGCAGTTCGTAGATGCTGTGGTGCATCTCATCGACTTCGCTGCGAGTTGGCAAGTCATTCATCTTCAGAAACACTTCCATTAGCTGTTGCTGGTGGAGCCTGTAGGTCATGGCTGCATTCAAGAACTTACCCTGGATCTGAAGGGCATTTTCTGAACGGAACGTCTGTGCGAATGCTTGGTCAAATACCTTACTCCAAACTTGCTGAAACTGCCGCCAGTTCTGAAGCGTTTCGCCTTTTTCCTGGGAAGATGCCAATCGCACCAGCTGCTCAAAGGCTCTCATCCAAACATCGATCAGCACTAACTGATAGTCAAAGCTTGCTTTATAGAAATTTGTCCAGGCATCAAAGCTTTTCAGCAGTTTGTTGTTGAACTCACGGGTATATCCCAGGCTTGGGCTTAAAAGAAAGTTGCCAAAGGTCTGTTGATAGTCCCAGTAGAGGTTGGTGGACGGCGACCTTGCATGATCGCCGCTCATCGCCTGAGTCGCCATCTCTAGTGGTTGCCGCAGTGGTTCTGCCCAAAATTGACCTAAGTTTTGCAGATTCTTTTCGTAGATTTGCCACAAATCAGCGTAATTGTTGAAGACGGGTTGCCAATCCTTGCCCAATTCAACCAAAAAATTTGTGTCCTTACTGGAGCTGGTCAATCTCTCCAGGAAACGCACAAAGACCGCCTGAGTGTCCAAAAGCGGCTGGGCGTCCTTGACCTCTGCGCGAGCATTGACGAGTGTTTCCGGAGTTGTAACAGACCTCATGAGATCGAACCAGCTTTTCCACATTTTCTCCGTCTCAACCCATATATTCACCAGCTTCTCGGATTGCTCTAGCCAGGGAGTATCGTTTCTTTCCATTGCCTTTACTCAACGATTGGTGACATTAATGGGCAATCATCTGAATTCCTTGTACTTTTAGCTCAAGATGGATTCCCCAGATGTATACCAAAAGAGGTTGAAGTAAATAAAACTGCTAGTAAGGCTTTGCCTGGTTTTCTGGCATGATGAACCAACTCAAAAAAGCCCAGAAACCAAGGCGGTATCTCTTGGAAGCTTGGATGCGATCGCATCCAAGAGCGCAGTCAGCACCCCAGCGATTGTCCAGAACCATTCCATTCGATGCTCCTCAAAAACTCAAAGCTTGCTTGGCGACATAATTAAGTAGAAACCTCATTGACAAATTAACAGTATTTTCAAATCTTATGATTTTACTGAGATTTTGGATTCCACTACTCGTAGAATTACGGAGGCGTTCAGCGGTTTTGTTGAAATAAATCCAATTAATCTTTTAGATCGTATTAAAGAAAAAGAGAATTTATCTCCTGTGAGAGATGCAGAGCAATCAAGTCCTGCAATTGACTCTGAAGAGTGATTGGCTTAGATCTACTCTCCAGAACGCATGCATCCTGACTCTCTCGATGGCAAATCAACAAATACAACGCCCCGGATGGATACAGAGCTATTTCAAGCACTTAAAGCTGGTCAATCCTCTGCTCTGGGCACTCTTTACGACCGCTATGGCGCTCTTGTCTATGGGTTAGCATTAAAAATTTTGCAAAATCCCCAAGAAGCAGAAGACCTCACTCAAGAGATTTTTCTGCATCTGTGGCGTACTAATACTTACGATCCGGCTCGTGGTTCTCTTAGCAGCTTTTTAACTGTAATGACGCGATCGCGGGCGATTGACAAACTTCGCTCTCGTGGCACCACCCACAAATTTCTAGAGCGTTGGCGTCAAACAATGACGACTGAAATCAGCTCTACAAGCCCTTTTGAGCAAGCTTCGTTAGGAGAGCGATCGCAGCAAGTTCGGGACGCCTTGGCGCAACTTTCAGAAAATCAGCGTCAAATCTTAGAAATGTCCTATTACCAGGGTCTCAGTCAATCGGAAATTGCGGCTCAACTAAATATCCCCTTAGGGACGGTCAAAACTCGCGCTCGTCAGGGACTACTGAAATTGAGGCAAACGTTACAAGATTTTCTAAAATAGTTGCACCATGACCGAACCTTTAAATCCCGAAAACTTAGAAGAATTAATGGCAGGTTATGTCCTCGGCGATCTTAGCGCTGAAGAAGCGGAGGAATTTAGGCAAATTCTCGAAAAAAATCCGCACCTGGCTGAAGAAGTGAGTCGTTTGCAGGCATCGCTTGAACTCTTGCCCTACGCCCTTCCTGAAGTCACACCTCCCCCACATCTGCGTTCGACGATTCTGGAAGCTGCCAATCCGACAGTTAACCCCGAACCCGCTCCAAAACAGGTTTCTTTTCCTTGGAGCAAACTTTTTGCTAGTTTGGTAGCACTGTTAGCCCTAGCTTTGGCTTTTGACAATTATCGTCTGCGCCAAAATCTAAAGATAGCGCAGTCTCGGCTGCGGCAAGAACTTCAAACAGTGCAGGCTCAGAAAGATGCCCTTGAGGTTCTACAACAGCGGAATACCCGCTTATATACGCTCACAGGTACAGAAAAAGCAAATACGGCGTCTGGAAGTATTCTCGTTAATCTGGACGAACAAAAAGCGGTAATCGCCTTTCAAAATCTTCCGGCTGTCCCATCTAGTCAAATTTATCGACTTTGGGCAATTGTTGACGAGAAAAAGATACCTTGTGCAAATTTTGGGGCAAGTCAGGGGGGAACTGTTTTAGAGCAGATTTCCATTCCCGTCGGTGCTTGTGGTGCTACAACCTCAACCTTAGCTGTTACCTTAGAACCCTCTAGCCTACCTCCGCAGCCAGTCGGTCCCGCAGTTATGGTCGAAAGTAGTTTGTAGCAGAGGGGAAGCAACGAGCGCTGGAATATTGGGAGGTATTTTAAAAGTGTTGAGCTTAAAAGTGTTGAGCTTAAAAGTGTTGAGCAAATATTTTTAACCTTTTAACCGCTCTAAAAACCTATGGGGAATACCTTCGAGAAGGATTTTCAGGTAAAGAAAACATACTTGAGATCCTCGCACTCACTGCTTTGGTTTGACGCCCATCAGTACAGTTGCCAACCAGCTCGAAAGTATCGAACCAAGCCAGAAAAAAGCTAGGGAAATTCCGGCAAACTGAACGCCAATTTCTCCCAGAGGCGGCTCGGCTAATGATAGACCGATAGCCGCCAGCCATGCGATCGCTAAAACGATCGTGTAGGTTGCCATGAACTTTCTGGGCCATCCTGCCGGACAATTTAACATCGCCGTTATCGGTAGCAACAAAAGTCCTAGTGAGAGGGCGACGATGAGGATGTTGGTGTTTTTAGTCACCAACCACAGACCAATTGCCATTAAGATGCTTAGAAATACTGCCCCGACTAAATTTGAGTTTTTAACCTCTTGTTCGGAAAGGGTTAATCGCCCGAAGCGGTCAAACCGGAGTAATAAGGTGAATAAGGGGTCAGCAATCCAGGTAAGCAGGACAAACAGACAGTAGGCAATCACTACGAACCACAGCAAAGGGTTGCTACTTGCAGCGATGCCGCCCACTAGCAGGCGGAAAGCGAAGTACAAGCCGATACTGAAGCCCAACCTAGCTCCGTTACTCAGCCTAGAACTCCACAAGAAGTAGCGCAGCATCAGCCTGTAGAGCGGGTTCTTTGCCTTGAGCGCTTCGACGATTCCCCGTCGCGCCCACTCAAAGGTTGGTTGAAGCCGTAGTGCTTCGCGAAAACACTCTAACGCTTTAGCGGGATATCCTCCCTGCGCCAGGAGTATCCAGCCGCGGTTGGCATAGCTTCCCGCATATTCTGGGTCAAGCGCGATCGCACTCTCAATGACCGCCTGAGCTTCTGGTAAGCGACCGAGTTGCATCAGACACATCGCTCGGTAATTTAGGCACTCCACGTCCTCTGGGTCAACGACAAGCCCTTGGGTTGCCGCTTCAAGTGCTGAGTGCCAAAGCTGTAGATTATATCGGATGCGCGAGAGTAGGGCGAAGTAGCTGGGGTTATCGGGACTCAGCCGCAAAGCCTCTTTCAGTACCGTTTCCGCTTCTAGAAGCTGGTTGTAATCGCACAGAATATAGGCTAGGACGTAGTGAGCGTAACCCCAATCGGGAGCCAAGCGAATCGCTTGCTGAGCCATCTGGGTGGCTTCCGGGTACATTTGGCGATAATTCAAGCACAGGGCGAGCAGAGTATGCGCGATCGCGCTATCTGGCTCCATTGCCAGTTCCTGTCGCAGTTCTTTCTCTGCCATTTCATACCGCGACTGCTCAATCAGCAGCTGTGCCCGCTCCAAATGTATGCCCATCAGAGTTTCAGATATTTCAGGATGTCATCTCAGGATGTCGTCGTACAAACTGCTCTTATTCGCATATAAGGCATCATTACGAGCAGTCAAAAACCATTCTTTTTCAGGCACTACTTTAACTTGGGAGAGCTTCTTCTGCTCAAAGAAAAGGAAAAAAGCGTTCCCAATGCGAGAACGATGAACCAAGTCAACCAGAACCAAACGTCAACACTTACAAAAGGTAGCCCTGGTAATGGAAGAACTAGCCCTGCCAGCCCAACTAACCCCATGATGGTTGTATATCCCACCATGAGGTTGCTGTGCCACCCTGCTGAAGATCGGAATGTTGCCGATACAGGCAGAAGCAACAATCCAAATAAAACGGGAGCAAACAGAGTTTTAGAATTTCCGGTCATTAACCACAAATAAAATGCGCTTAGTATTGCCCAAACTAAAGTCGTGAGCCAATAGGATTGCTTAAACTTCAATTCGAGTAATAGGGTTATCAAGAGGTCTACAAACCAAGGCAAAAAGATTAACCAAAACAAAACAATCAGCGCTAACCAAATCAAAGGATTGGGATTAGTTGCAGCAAGATTCAGCAATATACGGAATCCCAAACACAAGCAGGCAAAGAAGCCCAACAAAGCTTTCCCGCTCAAAAATCTGCCTAGTTGTAAACGGCGGTACGGGAATATTACACACCTGTAAACTGGTCTGTATAGTGGGTTTTTTAACTTGATCGCTTGGATGAGTCCATCCTGTGCAGATTCCAAATTGGGGTTGAGTCGGAGTGCTTGGCGGAAATACTCCCAAGCTTTCGTGGGGCTTCCTTCCCGATTCAGTATCATCCATCCCAAGTTGTTGTAGTTGAGGGCATTCTCCGGGTCAAGCGCGATCGCTTGCTCAGTCGTAGCGATTGCCTCCTCTGTTCGACCCAACTCGAATAGGGCAATTCCTTTGTTATTCAAACAGTCAACATTCTCTGGCTCTATGTTAAGCCCCTGCGTCGCTGCTTCTAGTGCCTCCTGCCATCGCTTTTGTTTAACTCGAATGTTTGATAGTAGGATGAAATGGTTGGCATTTTCAGGATTTAGGCGAATTGCCTCTTTGGTTACGTTCTCAGCTTCCAGAAGCTGATTGCGATCGCAGAGAATCCAACCCAGAACGTAATAACCATTCTCCCAATCTGGTGCCAGCTTAATTGCTTGCTCAGCTTCTTTTATTGCTTCCTCGTACTTCTTGAGAAACCTCAAGCACCAGCCTAGCCACGCATAAGCCTGGGCGCTATCTGGATCGACTGCTAATTCCTGCTGCAATTCCTGCGCCGCCATCTCATAACGCGATTGAGCCATGAGGATTTCGGCACGCTCCAAATGTACGCCCATCAGAGTTTCAGATATTTCAGGATGTCATCGTACAAACCGCTCTCATTCGCATACAAGGCATAATTACGAGCCGTTGAAAACCATTCTTTTGTCGAAGGTTTCACGCTTCCCGCCGCCGAAGCTAAATCTTTGGTAGTCAGTGGCTTCGGGATACCTACTTTCATCGCTTCTGCTAACTTCTTTTCTACTGCCACATCCACCACTGCCATTAAGTCTGCGCCTGAATAATTCTCAGTTTTCTTCGCTAGGTGGTTGTAGTCAATATCCTCCACTGGCTTACCCCGACACAACAAGCGCAAAATGGCAGCTCTTGCTTCTGCATCAGGCGGTGGTACAAACAAGATGCGGTCAAAACGACCCGGACGACGGAAGGCTGAGTCTAAGTGCCAAGGAGCGTTCGTTGCAGCTAGAATTAATACCCCTTCATTAGAACTCCTCACTCCGTCCAATTCTGATAGAAATTGGTTAATTACCATGCGGCTAGAATTTTGTCGCAAATCCGTACGACTGGCAGCTAAAGCATCAACTTCATCAAAAAATAATACGCAAGGTTGGTTGCGTCTAGCTTGTTCAAAAAGGTCGTGCAAGTTGCGTTCGCTGTTGCCCAACCACATATCTAATACATCGTTAATTCCGACAGAGAGGAAACTAGAATTAATTTCGCCAGCTGTCGCACGAGCCAGGTAAGTTTTACCGCAACCCGGAGGGCCGTACATTAAAATTCCGCCCCCAATTGCCTTCCCGTAAGCTTTGTACAGTTCCGGCTGTTTCAGGGGATAAATAATTTTCATCCGAATTTCGTCTTTGACCGCTTCCATACCGCCAACATCTCGGAATCCGATCGCGGGTTTTTCGACTGGAGTATCTTCTTCTGAGTTCGGAAAGTCTCCCACCCCTGCCCGAATTTTCCCGTCTACGACCTCTTGAACGTCCTCCTGTGCCCCAATTCCCAACCTTTCGGCAAAATCAGCATCTTTGACAGATGGATCGACTTCGACTGCCCTGCGATACTGACGGACAGCTTGTTCCACAGCCCCCGTGTTGAGAAGAAGACGCGCATGAAGCAGAAAAGCACCCGCTGGACAATCCAAGCGCTTTATTTGATCTTCCACAATAACCAGTGCTTGGGGATGCTTTCCTTGTTGATAGAAGGCACGAGCTAATCCCAATTTCAACTGCTGATTTTCGGGCGATCGCGCTAAGGCGAGGCGGTATTCTTGCTCGGCTTCCTCTGCCTGACCCTGGCTCAAAAGTGTCTCTGCAAGATGTTGTCGCAAGGGTACATTATCCGGAGAAAATCGGAGAGCCTCGCGCAGTGCCTGAATTGCATCGTTGCTGCTAGTCATCGGTAATTGGTAAGGGGTGATTGGCGATTGGTGAATGGTAATTAGTAATAATTTTTAAGGTTAATTTTCAGATTAAAAAACTCTCTTGTTATTCAAAACTCTCTTGTTACTCAAAACTCTAAAACTCAAAACTCACTTACCCATTCCCAATTTTAGGAAAGTCAGCCCAGGTTTCTAGGGGTTGAGTGGATTGAACCAGATGCATTCCCGCTGCGGCAAATCTAGCAAAAGCTTCTTCTGCTCCATCCGTGTAATCCACCACTCCAGGAACGACAACAGGTGAGGTGCAATCTTCTAGCAGATACACCTTTTTCGCCAGATTAGCGTCTTTTGCTGTTATTTCTGATAACAAATCATCAATTGTCCAGGCAACGCAGTGACTCTTCGCTTGACCAGCAATAATCACCGCATCAAACGCGAGTAACTGTTGAATCAAGCTGGTATTTTTCTGAGCAATCGGGCGTCCATTTGTACTTTCCAAAACTTCCGCCCGGAGGACAGAATAATTTTCAGTTAAAGGATTGTCGCCTTTAATTTCAAACTGCGTTTGGCTATTCCGGGCAATACAGTGGAAAAAGAGTGCCTCTTCTACCGCTGACACTAAAGCGTGACCGATTCCACCCAGCATGGAATGATAAGGCCACACTGTCAGCGGATATTTACCTGCTTCACTCAAATGCTTGACATAATGCAAAGCGTGTGAGGAAAGTTCGGCGTAATCGACACTGGCAATTCCAGCAACGGCTGGATTCACCTTCCACACGCCTTGGTGAACATCCTCCGGTGTAATCATCGTGACGGCGGCGGTGGGATGTTCTCCGGCGTTGTTAATCCAGAAGATGGGGTGGAAAATTTGCATTGCCGTGTGAGTATCCATTGTGGGAGCGATCGCGCTAATGACTCCCAAATTCCGATAAATAAATTCACTCAGCCGCCGATTATCTTCTACCGCACCCGTACCCGTTCTCCCACCGACAAATAATTCAAAATCGGGGATGCAAAACGTATTCTGGACATCGATTAACAATAGGCAAATGCGAGTTTTGTCCTCAGCCGCCGCTGAAATCTGATGCTTTTTCGCCCACTCTCTCGCATCCGCTGCCCGTTGCTGATAAGGCACCCGCCAGACTTCCCCGACCTTTTTGGCATCAAAGTGAGGCGGAATCGGCAACTGCTTTGTTGTTTGTGCGTTCATTATTTTCTCCTGCTGTCGCCACCGGAGTCAGCGGTGGAATTCCGGCTAAATCGAGGATTTGCGAAATCAAATCTTCTCGTTTCACTGCCATCATATGAACCCCTTGGCAGAGTTGACGAGCTAATTTGACTTGTTCGGCGGCAATTAGCATCCCTTCTTGCAAGGGATCTGAAGCAGCGGCGAGTCTCTCAATAATGTGGTCGGGAATATTTACTCCAGGCACGCATCGATTGATAAATTGGGCATTCTTAGCAGATTTGAGCAGAAAAATTCCTGCCAAAATTGGCTTTCCACAACCAGCCGCGATTTGATCCATAAATTTTTCTAGGCGGTCAAAATCGCAAATCAGCTGACTTTGGAAAAACTGCGCCCCTGCTGCTAATTTCCGCTCAAATCGACTTTGCAACCCCGACCAGCTAGCTAATTGCGGATCGATAGCCGCACCCACGAACAAGTCAGTCGCCCCATCACTCAAGGGTTTGTCGTTCCAGTCGAAGCCGAGATTCATTTTTTTGATTAATCCCAGCAACCGCACGGATTCTAGGTCAAATACACTCTTGGCATCGGCATGATCTCCAGCTTTTACAGGATCGCCAGTCAAAGCTAAGATATTGCGAATTCCCAACGCATGGGCACCCATCAAGTCAGCTTGCAATCCGATGCGGTTGCGATCGCGACAAGCAATCTGGCAAATCGGCTCGATTCCATGCTGGAGCAATATGATCGAAGCCGCCATCGAACACATCCGCAACACCGCCCGACTGCCATCGGTAATATTGACCGCATGAACCCGACCTTCAAGGGTTTGCGCCATTTTCAGCATCTCGGAGGGATCGCCGCCCTTGGGAGGGGCAACCTCAGCGGTCACTAAAAATTCACCCGATTCCACAGCAGTACGCAAATTGGTCTTGTAGGGGCGGGGTTCCCGCGTTCCTGCTGAATTTTGAATTAAATAACTCATTCTGAAGCATCAATCACTAATCGCTTCCATCCTTGATAACTTATATCTGGTTAAAGGGGAACCGAATAACCGAGGGCAGCTTTCACTTGGGCGAGAGTAACGGACGCGATCGCTTCCGCTTTCTGCCTACCATCGCGCAACACGGACTCCAAATAGCCTTTGTCATCCATCACCGCTTGATACTTTTCCTGAATCGGTTTCAGGGCGTTAATCGTGGTTTCCGTCAGCAAGGGCTTAAATTGTCCCCAGCCCATATCCTGACACTCGGCTGCGACTTCTTCCTTCGTCTTGCTCGAAAGCACCATGTATAGCGTCAGCAAATTTCGGGCTTCGGGTCGTTCCGAATCATTAAAAGTTAGACCGCGCACTGAGTCAGTTTTGCAGCGTTTAATCTTATTTTGGATTTGCTCTGGGGTATCGAGCAGGTTAATTCGGCTCATGTCCGAAGGATCGGATTTCGACATCTTCCGAGTGCCATCCGTCAGACTCATTACTCTAGCACCCTCAGTCCGAATCAGCGGCTCTGGCAGTTTCAGCACCGGCTTTTCCCGGCAAAATTGGTAATTAAACCGATTCGCAATATCGCGGGTTAATTCTAAGTGCTGCTTCTGGTCTTCTCCCACCGGCACTTTATCCGCCTGGTAGAGCAAAATATCTGCCGCCATCAGCACTGGATAGTCTAGCAAGCCAGTATTGACATTTTCCCCCTGCTTAAGTGCCTTTTCCTTGAACTGGATCATATCTTCCAGCCAGTTAAGGGGAGTAATACAGTTAAGCAGCCAAGTCAGTTCGCTGTGAGCCGGGATGTGGGATTGTACGAAAATACTAGAATCTTCCAAATCAATCCCACAAGCCAAATACAAAGCAGCAATTTTATAAGTATTTTCAGCTAACGTACTGGCATCGTGGGGCGCGGTAATCGCGTGCAAATCCACCACACAGAAGAAATTTTCGTACTGACTCTGCCCTTCTACCCAGTTGCGGATTGCTCCCAAGTAGTTACCCAGATGCAGATTACCCGTTGGTTGAACCCCAGAGAGAACGCGTTGCTTAACCATGAATTTCAATTTAGCTATCTAGAAGCGCAGTTTTGATGCCTGCGTTAACAAAACTTATCTATCTAGTTTGACATTTTATGGAATCAGCGCGGCGTTATTTTAACAGCCCAGAAGTAAAGGAGCGATCGCGTCTTTTGCAATTATTCGTTACCTAAACGCTCCATTTTACCCATAATCAGTTTTTTTGCTGGGATGGAAAATAACCAACCCTACTCAGAATGCGATCGCGCTTTTCAGGAGTTTTATTGGTAAATTTACTGGCAGATTATTTCTCTAAATTCCAGAACTGCATCTAGAGATTCTGGGTGCACAAAATAGACAACCAAAATGATTACATCTTCGGGTAGTATAGACTCGCTAAAATTCATTTTTTGAGAGTTGTTCAAGTATAGCTAATAAAAAATTATTTTATCTTTATTTTAAAGCGAAATTTTAGTAGATTACATGGGCGGAAAAAAGTGATAAAAAAGCTAGTTTTTTAAAAACTCAATTCAATCTAATAAAATTAACACAGTAATTCTATTTTATTTCCAAAGCATTTTTAAATAAATTCCTAAAAACGCCAACCAAGGACATAAAGAAAAACAAAGCAGAGGATTCCATAAATCCCTTAAGATGACCATAGATAATAAAATTTCAGTGTGATGAAATTTTTAGGCATTGATTTGGGATGGCGATCGCAACCCAGCGGATTATGCTGCCTCGCTTGGGAAGATGGGCAATTGCATCTGCTGGATTTAGATAGACTCGAAACAATAGAAGAGATTCTCAACTGGATTGATACCTGGGCACCCGCAGCAGAACCAGCGATGATTGCCGTTGATGCCCCAACGCTGATTCCTAATACCACCGGGACACGACTACCTGATAAACTTACCCACAAATATTTTGGTCGCTATCACGCGGGTTGCTACCCAGAGAATCTAGGACTCCCCTTCGCCCAACGCATCGTAGGATTTGGACTCAGCCTTGAATCCCGTAGATTTGCTCACGCACCAATTATCAAACCCCAGCAACCGGGACGCTATCAAATCGAAGTATTTCCCCACCCAGCCATCGTAAATTTATTCAGCTTAGAGCGGATTCTTAAATACAAAAAAGGCAAGCTGGCAGAGCGTCAATTAGAACTAATCAAACTCCGCCAGTATATTGTCAATAGCTTACCAACTTTCCACCCTGCCCTAAATGTCTCTTCATCCTCTGTGCCGATTCTCCATCTTTGGGGTTCGATGCTTGCAGAAATCCCCAGTACTCTTGCAACCTTTAAAGCCTTAGAAGATAAGCTAGATAGCCTCATCTGTGCCTATGTGGGCGCTCATTGGTGGTACTGGGGATTAGAAAGAAATCTGGTGCTGGGAGATGACACCACTGGATATATTGTTGTCCCCAAAAATCGTTTTGAGTTTTAAATTTTGAATTAATAACTCAAAACTCAAAACTTTCTAAGCCCAAAGAATCAGTCCCAATTCGTAGGGGCTTGATAGATTATTGTGTTTTGGCAAAACCCGTAAAGAGAAACCCTGCAAACCACTGGAGGTATAAAGAATATCAACAGTGTAAATACTACATCCTTGTTGATCTTTGCCTTGGTAATCCATCACTACGGGAATGCCGTTGACAATTTCCCCATCGACACCAACTGCACCCTGATAAAGTTCAACTTGAACATCATCGGAGCTGAGTTCCCCCAGATTAACCCGCGCTTTGACGCTAACGGTTTGGTTGACCATAATCCCAGCCGGTTCAGAGACATCAACTTCTTCGATTTTGATGTTGTACCATTGCTCGAAGATTCGTTGCTTCCAGGCGGCTACATCCTTGGCGGGGGCGTAGTTGTCTGCGGTCATCGTAGAGTAGCGATCGCTTGCTGGGAAATATCCCCGCACTGCATACTCCCGCACCATCCGCGACGTATTGAAGAACGGACAATTCAACCGAATCGAATCCTTCATTTTGGCAGTCCACTTGCGGGGAATTCCAGCTCCATCCCGGTTATAGAACAGCGGCACGACTTCCTGTTCTAGCAAGTCGTACAAAGCATTCGCTTCCACATCATCTTGATAATTGAGGTCTTCATAGTCTTCCCCGTGACCGATGGGCCAGCCAGTGCGGACATAATCTGCCTCATCCCACCAGCCATCCAGCACGCTCAGATTTGGCAAACCATTCATCGCCGCCTTCATTCCACTGGTGCCAGATGCCTCTCGCGGACGTCTGGGGGTGTTCAGCCAAACATCACAACCCGCCACCATTAACCGGGCAACATAAGTATCGTAGTCCGGGATAAACACCACACTGGCATTCATTCCTTCTTCCCGCGAGAAATGAATGATATCCCGGATCAGTTCCTTCCCAGGCATATCCTTGGGATGAGCTTTTCCAGCAATGACGAATTGCACCCGCCGATTTGGATCGCCCAACAAGATTTTCTTGATCCGGTCTAGGTTCCGCAAAAACAGAGTTGCCCGCTTATAAGTCGCAAAACGACGGGCAAACCCGATTGTTAGCACCGTTGGATCTAATACTTCCTGCGCTTGGTCAATCTCAGAGGGAGAAGCACCGCGATCGCGCAACTTTCTCACTAGGCGATCGCGCACAAACACCACCAGTTCTGACCGCTGACGCTCGTGATTGCGCCACAACTCCTCATCCGGAATCGACTGCACCCGCTCCCACAACGGATCGTCTACTGGCGCGTCAGACCACTGAGGGCCAAGGTAGCGGTCATACAGCTCCTGCGTTGACTTCGCTACACAAGTGCGGGCGTGGACTCCATTCGTAATCGCGGTAATCGGCACCTCATTGAGTGGAAAATCTTTCCAGAGACTCTGAAACATCTTCCGCGACACCAACCCGTGCAGCTGAGCAACCCCATTGACAAAGCTCGATGTCTTCATCGCCAGTGCTGCCATGCTAAACGGTGACGCCAAATCCCCAGTGTCCTCCCGTCCTAAGCCGAGAAACTCTTCGTGGGAAAGTCCGTAAATATCGGCATAGTGCCCCACGTAATAAAGAGCCTTATCCGGGGGGAACAAATCGAACCCAGCAGAGACAGGCGTGTGAGTCGTGAAAACTTGACTTGCTTGCGCCACTTGTTTAGCGGCGGCAAAATCCAGTTTCTCTTCCTGCATCAGCATCCGGATGCGTTCCAGAATCAGAAACGCTGAGTGACCTTCATTCAGATGGTAAACAGTGGGTTTGTATCCCAGCGCCTTCAGCATCCGGAAGCCCCCGATGCCCAACATCATCTCCTGGTGAATCCGCATATCCAAGTCACCACCATACAGCTCGTCGGTGATGTCGTGGTCGTAGGGATTGTTCGGCTCAATGTTGGTATCGAGCAGGTATAGGGGCACAGTGCCCACTTGCACGCGCCAGACACGGGCATAGACGGTGCGCCCTGGATACTCTACAGAAATCCGCAGTTCCGAACCGTCAGGATTTTGCTCCGGGTGCAACGGCATATTGTAGAAATCGTTAACCGGATAGCGTTCCTGCTGCCAACCATCGGCATTGAGGTACTGGGCAAAATACCCTTCCTGATAGAGTAAGCCGACGGCAACGAGGGGTAAGCCTAAGTCACTGGCTGATTTCAGATGGTCTCCCGCGAGAACGCCCAAGCCACCAGAGTAAATGGGCAGGCAGTCGGTTAGACCAAATTCCGCGCAGAAATAGGCATAACACTCCTGAGTCCTGAGTCCTGAGTCCTGAGGACGGAGCGAGAAAGCAGAAGAATTTTCTTGTTTCTTCTCAGTCCTCTGACCGTTCACCTCATTCCTGTGTTTGCGATACCACGTCCGTTCTTGCAGGTAGTCGTCTAGCTGGCGGCTGGCTCGTTCCATGTGGGCAACAAAGCCTTCATCTTCAGCAACTTCTTGTAGCCGCGCTTGAGAAATAGTTCCCAGCATTAGCACTGGATTGTGACGGCTGGATTCCCACAAATCGCGGTCTAGGCGGCGAAATAACTCTTTGGTTTCAAAGTTCCAATCCCAATGCAGGTTGTATGCCAGTTTTCGTAAGGGTTCTAGCCTTGACGGCAAAGCGGGGGAAACGTTAAATGTCCGAATCGGCTGCATTGACAAAGCCTCTCAAGTCTTAATAGAGCTATTGTGTACTCACTTCCGCTACAAGTTGGATGCTCTTTATACTCTTTTTTTGGACTGGAAATGTTGATCCCTTTATCCAGCTAGCTGCCCTTAGCAAGCTGCCGCTTTCAATCTAAAATCCTAGTTTTTTCAGGGAATATTGAGAAAATTTGTTTAGAAAAGCGCTCCCGTGCTAGGAGCGATCGCCTAAAAGCGGTGAACATCGCGTCTCTTGCAACGCTGCCCTTGGGCACCATTAGTGGCATTTAGTGGCATTCGCGTGTTTATCCTCCTGGCGTCCAAACACCTTAGCTATCTGGGATCGCACCCTAGCAAGGATTTCAGTATTTCCCGGGTTCTGCAATTTCCTTGATTTTGAGCTAGGGAAAAGTTAAAACCCAGGAACCGGGTGCGATCTCGTGGTATAACAACTAAGCGATCGCTAGGGAAACTTCGCGCTCTGGCAATCGTCAGAGCAGTTTAAGCAGCTCAAACGACGGCTGGACTGACCGCTTGAGGTCAACAATCACTCCAGACTCAAGGCAAAAATGAAGCAATATTTCGGTATTATGAGAAAGTTGTTCTGCCTTTAAGGCAGCAACATTCAGCCTTTCCCGTCTGGAGTAGATATCGGTATGGTGACTCTCAAAATTGTCGTTTATATAGTCGTTGCCTTCTTCAGCCTGCTCTTTGTGTTTGGATTTTTGTCCAGCGATCCTTCCCGTAACCCAAAACGCCGGGATCTGGAATAAACAGCGATCGCTTTATGCCTCAGGCCGATGTCGGGGCAGCAGTCCACTGCGAGGCACCCTACTCAGAGTGCAGTTGAGGATAGGCATTGGTGCTGTCCGCTCAACTCCTGTTGCTAGAAGATGCCCCAACCAGTTCCGCCGCCCCCACCGCCTGCGATTATCAACACGTTGCCGCCAGAGGATGTCACTTCTCTAGCTGTCTCCGCTCAAACAATTGCATCGGATTCCCAGCGAACCCTGCAACCTGAGACCCTTGCTGCCCCGACGCAGCCGGAAACGTTTGCGCCGGAGTCTTCTTCCTCGCTCTCTGTAATTTCTATCCCCACCAGAAAAGCTGCCCCCCTTGGTGCCCCAATTTCAGTGGGTCATCCAATTGTCAGGAATGGGAGTGGTAGGGAAGAAGCATCTGTGCAGACAGACCAGAATGACGACGACCCTGCATTGTCAGCACAACGGCTTCGCCCTTACGCATACCCAGATCAGGATTTTCCGAACGTTGCTGAATTTGGTGCTTCGTCGGTAGAAAATCAAGAGTCAGAACCTAGCACTCAGAACGCGGGAAGTCAGGCTGTAAACGTAAAAGAACGCACGGCAACTCCTATGTTGCAAAAGCAGCTGCCGAGTGTCGAGCAACAGCCTCCAGAACCCTCAGAATCTCTGGAAGCTCTGGAATCTTCGCCGAGTGAAACTCCGATAGAATCGGCTCCTCCAGCGCCCGTGTCGGAGGGTGAGCCTTGGCCTGAAGAAGAATTGGCACCGGCACCGGCATCAGCACCCGCACCTCCCACCCCAGAAAATCAACCAGCACCCGCCCCCGCCCCCGGTACGACGCCACCTCCGCCTACGACTTCTGGCGGTACGGGAGGCGTTGTGGAATTAACTTCTGACCAGCAAGAATACGATGTAGATCGACAAGTCGTTACAGCAGAAGGCGATGTTGTCTTGCGCTACCAGGGTGCGGTAGTAGATGCGGATCGGCTACAGGTAAACTTGCCGAATCGCGTTGTAGTGGGCGACGGGAATGTCGCCATGACGCGAGGCGAACAAGTGCTGCGGGGCGATCGCGTTGAGTATTATTTTGCCCAGGATAGCGGTTTCCTCTTAAATGCCAGTGGCGAGATTTACCAGCCTTCAGCAGGGGCAGATTTTTCGAGTCCTTTACCCAATGATGTCAGTGCTGCGGCTGCGTCAGTGCGACCGTTAAGCGATCGCATTACCGCCAACCAACCCGTCTCGAATATCACCAGTCCTGGCGGCTACGGACTGGTCGTTGGGGCTAGCCAGAACATCCAAAACCAGCAGCCGTTTCAGGAAGGGGGCGCAATTAACCGGCTGCGCTTTCAAGCCGACCGGGTGGATTTCGACTCTGAAGGAGCTTTTGCTACCAATGTTCGCCTAACCAACGATCCCTTTTCGCCACCAGAACTTGAGGTACGGGCAGATACAGCCAGATTTAGGCGGATTTCGCCCCTGGTAGATGAAATTACCACCACCCGCTCCCGCGTCGTTTTTGACCAGGGTTTTTCGATCCCAATTTTTCAAGATCGCAGAGTGATTGACCGGAGCGAAACCGAACCGGGTCTCGTCACCTTCGGGTATGATGCTGAAGACCGAGGTGGTGTGTTTGCGGAACGAACCTTTCAACTGATTTCTACCAACCGCGTGCGATTGCGCGTCACCCCGCAATATTTTCTTCAAAAAGCGGTTTCTGAGGGGAGCTTCCTCGATCCCTCCGTGTTTGGTCTCAGGACTAGACTAGATGCCACCCTCAGTCCCACCACAACCTTGAGAGGGTCGGCTGTTTTCACCAGTCTAGATCCCGAAGAGATCGCAGACGACCAGCTAAGAGCGAGCCTGCGGCTGCGCCAGATTATCGGCACCCGTCTACCCCATACCTTAAATTTAGAATATAGCTACCGCGATCGCCTGTTCAACGGCTCCCTCGGCTATCAAACGGTCCAGAGTAGTTTAGGCGCAGTTCTGACTTCTCCGGTCATTCCCTTAGGGAATACTGGCATCAACCTCACTTATCAAGCGGGTGCCCAGTTCATCAACGCAGATACAGACCGTTTAGACTTGCTCGAACCAGGGCAAACCAACAATCGCGTCAGTCTCAGTCGCTATCAAGCCAGTGCCTCCCTCAACCGCAACTTTTTACTTTGGCGGGGTAAAGGGTTGCCTGCCACCCCCACCGAAGGACTGCGCTACACACCCGTGCCAGTTGTTCCCTATGTACTATTAACGACGGGCGTCACCGGCGTTTATAGTGGTTACAGTAGTGGGGATAGCCAGGAATCCCTGAGCGGGAGCATTGGGGTGCAAGGGCAATTCGGTCATTTCTCCCGACCTTTTTTAGATTACACCGGGTTTAACGTTACCTACTCTCAAGTTGCTCGTGGTGGTATATCACCTTTCTTATTTGACCGCCTCGTGGACACCAACGTCCTTTCCGCGGGCATTACCCAACAGATTTATGGCCCGTTTCGCCTGGGTTTTCAAACCTCGGTCAATTTAAATACTAAGGAGAACATCAGCACCGACTACTTTCTGGAATACAGCCGCCGCACCTACAACATCGTCCTGCGCTACAACCCTGTTTTGGAGCTGGGTTCCATCAGTTTTCGGCTTAATGACTTTAACTGGTTGGGTACTCCGGAACCGTTCCCTGGCTCTGGTGTGCGTCCAGTCGTGCAAGGGGTTTCTCGTTAGAAACTGAGTGCAATGCTTTAAATAAAAGCCCCAACCGTTGCATGCGGTTGGGGCTTTTATTTATTTAGCCCGTACAGACGGGCACTTTTTATACCAGCAAATCTTTAGTCTACGGATTTCTGTTGCTTTCTCTTAACCTTCTTTTGCCGCTGCTTCACAGCCGTAATCGCATGGTCAGCAGGGAATCCGATCAATGGAATCACCTGATATTGCCGCTCTTGTTCAAGCTTTTTCAATTCCGTGTAATCGACCCAGTGGATACAATCGACCGGACAGGTGTCAATGGCTTCTTGAATGACTTCTTCCGAGTCTCCATCCTGCCGAACTACACGGGATCGCCCATAATCTGGCTCAATATAAAAAGTATTGCGAGCAACATGGGCACAGTGCTTGCAGCCAATACAGGTTATTTCATCAACATAGACGCCTTTTTGCCGCAGGGTGCCACCCAACTCCGGCTCCAAACCCGAACGTTCCGGGGCATCCCGCCAAATACCACCTAACTCTGGCTCCAAGCCAGAACGTTCGGGAGTTGGCTGTTCAGGAGTTGGGTAATCAGACATTAGGCACTCCAGCGCTGCACTACTAGGCGGATTGAACCATCTTCATTCTGTTTTTGCTCGGCAACTTGGAAGCCCTGCATTGCAGATTCTTTGACAACCGTGTGGTAAGCATAACGCTGAGTCACTCGGTTGAGAAACCGCTCTACAGAACCCGTTTGCTGCCAATACTGTAGGTCAGCAACAAGTTCGTATTCTTGACCGTTCCAACGAAAACCGATGTCATAACCATTTTTTTGCTCAATGGCAACATCAGCCGTAAGGGTTTGACCGCGATAGCCGCGCACTGTTTGCGGGCCAGATTTCCAATCTATTCCTAAGTCGGTCAAAGCGGCTTCTAACGAGACAAGATTGCGGATTTGAGTTTTGATGTTGCTAAAGTGTGACATGACGATTTTTTCAAATAAATTAAGTTGGACTCAAAAAAAACTTACCTTACCACTCGCTATAAGTTGCCCCGGCTGTCGCCGTCGCACTCTGATGAATCACTGAGGCAAAAAATTCAGAAGTCGGTTCCTGAGTTAGTACCAGACCCAATTGGGCTTCAATAGCGGCAGTCACTTCGGCACAGGATTTCCCAGTAATTCCGGTGACTTTCTCCTGCACCCGACCATCCGGATAAATGATAAACTCTAGCGTTTCCATGCTCATTGGTTAGGGATTGCTCAAGTTAGGCGGCGGCACGAACCATACTGCTGATGCTGCCGGATAAGACATCTTTCTTAGAACTGACTCGCTGGGATATTAATAAATTAATGTTGCTCAAATGTTGAGCAATTGAGTCACAACGAGTTAAAACGTAACAAAACTTAATTAATTAGGCGAGTCTTACTTTGATTATTTGTCAGTGTCGCTTAACTTTACATCTGCGTCAAGATAGAGAAATTATCCGAAATTGAGCAAAAAAGCCAACAGACTTCTTGAGCGATCGCTCAAGCTCTCAAAAGTGAACGAACCGGCGCGTCCAGGAGCCTGGATAATTAAAGTTTGTTCAATTGCAAGAAGACGCTATGAGTGCAGAGCAAGTCACAGGTTCAATCAACTCCCCAACCCCCATTCGAGTGGGCGTCTTGGGCTTTGGTGGACTGGGGCAGGCTGCCGCCAGAGTGCTTGCGCCAAAACGCGAGATGATCTGGGTTGCAGCTGCTGACCAGAAAGGCTATACCTACGCCGCCCAAGGGTTAGATCCAGATGCCAGCATTGGGATTTACCAAACAAGGGGTTCTCTTGGCTATTTAGAGCCGACAGGCACCCTCAGCAGCCAGAGCATCCAGGACTTAATCGAACGAGCTAAGCCGGTAGATGGATATTTCCTAGCACTGCCCAATCTGCCCAACACCTTTATGGCGTCCGTCGCGCGGCAATTTATTCAATCTGGCTGGCGGGGGGTTCTGGTAGACGCCATGAAGCGTACCAGCGCTGTCGAGCAGCTACTGGATCTGCAAGAGGAACTTCTTGCAGCAGGAATTACTTATCTGACTGGCTGTGGGGCGACGCCTGGATTGTTGACCGCGGCAGCGGCTCTTGCCGCCCAAAGTTATGCCGAAATCCATAGCGTCAAGATTACGTTTGGAGTAGGGATTGCAAATTGGGAAGCCTACCGAGCGACGATTCGGGAAGATATTGCCCATCTACCCGGATACGATGTGGAGCGCGCCAGAGCCATGAGTGATGCCGAAGTGGAAGCATTGCTGGATCAAACCAACGGTATCCTGGCTCTGGAGAATATGGAACACGCTGATGATGTGATGCTAGAGCTAGCTGGAATTTGTCCGCGCGATCGCGTTACGGTCGGCGGCGTCGTCGATACCCGCAATCCCAAAAAACCACTCAGCACGAATGTCCAAGTGACAGGTCGCACCTTTGAAGGCAAGATTTCTACCCATACCTTTACCCTTGGCGATGAAACCAGTATGGCAGCCAATGTCTGCGGCCCTGCCTTCGGCTATCTCAAAGCCGGAGTCGCACTCCATCGTCGAGGCATCTACGGTTTGTTGACCGCCGCCGAAGTCATGCCGCAGTTTGTCAAGTAGTTAACAGGTTGAAAATGGGTACGTTAGCAGGTTGATTACACTTCAACCTGCTTCAACCGTCAAACGTTGGGACTTTCAGGCAAAAAAGATTCCTGTGCCTGTTCCTCAACATCCAACATTGGGGTCTGGATGACAAAGGGGAGACAGGCTCCCATTAAGCCTCGCTTAATTCGTTCTGGCGTCTCTGGAAATACAACAAACAAAGGATATAGCTTGTCAGCGCCCTCGCTGAAAATGTGTTGATGGCGAGGTGGCATCAACCACTCATATTCTTTGTCCAGCCACACTTGGGTCTGCCGCCAGCGACTCAACAAGTCGGAGAAGTCTTCTTGGGGACGGTGAATAAAGACAAAAATCTCCACCCCCATTTTGATTTTCCATTCGGGGTCACACATTAAAATTGCTACATCACAGGGCAAACGAATGGCTTCTCCTCTAGATGTAACAACGCTAGCGCTTTCTGCTTTAGATAAGGCATGGCGAATCCGCACCACCGGCAAAGGAATGGCGATCGCGCTCTCCTCAGACCGGCGCATACTAGGAATCATCTCCAGATAAGGTCGGTGCTGCTTGAGCAATGCGATCGCTCCCGACAGGTCACTGTACTCTGCCAAGCTAGCTTCGTAATAGGATTGCTTAACAAACATATTTTGATTTTAAATTTTCAATCTTAGATTGGAGATTAGGTCATCGTTAAGTACCATAAGCCCTCCATCCCAAATCTCATTCCCAGATAAATCTGGGAATGAGAAAAATCCAAAACCTGAAATTGATTAGCCTAGCTCGTCAAACACCTTAAACATGGGGAGATACATCGAAAGCAAAATCACCGCGACCATCCCCGCTAACACTACCATCATGATGGGTTCGAGAACGCTGGTGAGTGCTTTCACCGCTTGCTCAACCTCATCTTCATAGAAATCTGCCACTTTCATCATCATGGCATCTAACTGACCTGTCTCTTCCCCAATACTAATCATTTGAATTGCCAGGATTGGGAAAACTTGCTCTTTTTGCAAAGCTAAGCTCATCATCCCACCTTGTTGAATGTCTTGCTTGGCTGCCTCCACTGCGTTGGCAATTACTTGGTTCCCCGCCGTATCTCTCACAATATCCATGCAAGTGAGAATGGGCACTCCAGAACGAGTCAAGGTTCCAAAAATGCGGCAAAAACGAGCAACACATGATTTCTCATTCAAGTCACCCAATAGCGGCATTTTCAAGAAAAAGCGATCCATTGTCACACGACCAACCGGCGTCTTGTAATACTGCCTGTAAACAAAAGAGGCAAAGATAACACTAATGATAGGGATGATGACCTTCCAACTTCTGAGGATGTCGCTGAGCCACAGCATGAACAAGGTTAGCGCAGGCAATTCTGTCCCCAAATCTTGGAAAATGCCAGCAAAGATCGGGATCAAAAACACCGTCATACAAATAAAGACAATGATTGCCAAGATGCCCACTGCCACGGGGTATGCCATTGCTCCTTTGACTTGGTTTTGCAGGCGTGCCATATCCTCTAGGACTTTGGCTAATCGGTTGAGTACCTCATCGAGGACACCACCGACCTCTCCAGCTTGCACCATACTGACGTAGAGATTATCGAAACACTCCGGATGTTTACGCATCGCATCCGAGAGATTCACACCTTGTTGAACCTCAGAGCTAATTTCCACAAGCGCTTTTTTGAGCTTGGGATTGGTACATTGCTCGGAAAGCACACCCAAGCATCGAACAATCGCCACACCCGCATTGACCATCGCAGCAAATTGACGAGAAAAGACGGCTTTGTCCTTGACTGTAACCTTCGCTAAAGAAGTTTGAATGTCTTGTAGGTTTAATTTGCTCAGGTCAAAGCTTTGAGTTTCTTTGATATTTGCAACAGAAACCCATTTTTCGCGCAGGGCGTCGCGGGCACTGCCCAGGGAGTCGGCAACTATTTTGTCTTTCTTAGCGGCTCCTTTAGAGTCCCGAACATCAGCAATATAGGTAGGCATACCTCACCTCTAAGTGAAAGAAGAATGGCTTTTTAAAGGAAAATTTGTGTAATGGGAAGGTGTCTTCCGGGGAGGTTTTTGACAATTTCTGCTGAGGGCTGCCAGGTAGTCCAGACCGAAGATATTTCGGTCTGGACTACCTGGCATCATACAAGCTTAGTGCAATAGGTTTTACACCGCCTCGAACCTACCGAGCGCCAGCTTTTGCCCCCGTCGCGGGCGATGTCCCCAGGATACGCTGTAATTCTTCAGGCTTAGATGATTTGCCCATTGCCGCCTCAAAGGAGATGGCACCAGCTTTGACATAGCCAGCTAGAGCCTGTTCCATCGTCTGCATTCCCAATTTTGCTCCAGTCTGGATAGCAGAGTAAATTTGAGCAGATTTTCCTTCTCGAATCAAGTTAGCGATCGCTGGTGTTACCAGCATGATTTCCTGCGCCATTACCCGACCATATTCACCGGGTTTCGGATTATGTTTGGGCACTAAGCATTGGCTGAAGACTGCCAATAACGAACCAGACAACTGAGCGCGGATTTGGGGCTGTTGCTCTGGAGGAAATACGTCCAAGATCCGGTCGATAGTACCTGCTGCTGAGCTGGTGTGCAGGGTGCCGAACACCAAGTGACCTGTTTCAGCCGCTGATACCGCCAGACCAATGGTTTCTAGGTCGCGCATTTCCCCTACCAGGATAATATCGGGGTCTTCCCGGAGCGCGGCTCTCAGCGCATTCGCAAAGCTCTTAGTATCTTCGCCTTTTTGACGCTGGTGAAACAAGCTCTTGATGTTCGGGTAAACATATTCAATCGGGTCTTCCACCGTTAGAATGTGTTCTGCCCGCGTCCGGTTGATCAAGTCGAGCATCGCAGCCAGGGTGGTGGTTTTCCCAGAACCCGTTTGCCCCGTCACCAACACCATTCCTCTCGGTCTGTGAGTCAATTCCCGCACGACGTCTGGTAGACCCAACTGATCGAAGTTCGGAATTTTAGAAGACAACGCTCTTAAGCACGCCGCATAGTAGCCCCGCTCTTTGTACACATTGACGCGGAAGCGAGCCAATCCCTTAACCCCATAAGAGCAGTCAAGTTCCCAGTTTTGCTCTAATTCCTTACGCTGCGTGTTGTTCAGCATACTGAAGATGAGTTTCTGACACTCCTGGGGAGGAAGCGGTTCGTCCCCAATGGGGTTGAGTTTCCCACTAATGCGAAAGTAAACCGGCGCTCCTGCCTGGATGTGCATATCTGAGCCGCCCATTTCAATGAGTTGCTCCATCAAGTCTTCAATCATTAATTCCATGAGGCTGTCTCCTGGGGTGATTCTTGATTTCTCAGTTGCTAATTTTCCGTGACTAAGGGCGTAGCTTGGGTGATTGCCATTCGCCATTAACGATTGACGATTGACATTTATTCTGAAAAGCGAGGCGTCATGCAGTAAGGACAATCTAGCCACTCTGGTTTTAACTCAGCAGTGCAAGTGACACATTCTAGACCGCTCTTCCGCTTGGCTTTGAGTTCTGCCTCAAGGCCAGAATCTGTAAATGTCACCCGTTCTACTTCTTCGAGAGTGGTATAACCTTGGCGTACCAGGTCTAAGCTGTAGGCCAGCAATGTCTTCATCCCTTCTTCCACGGCTGCTTCTTTAATGCGCTCAGTGGGGGCACCTTGGCTGATTAAATTTTGCAAGCGTTCGGTCACTCGCATAACTTCATAAACACCCACACGTCCCTTATAGCCAATGCCATTACATTTTTGGCACAGAGCATTTCTGCTTTTGGCTTCCTTCGCTTCATCGGGTTGTAAAGTATTGGCTTTGTAGAAGGTAATATCCCCGTCCCCAGAAGCCGATAAACCAAATCGACCGAGTTCTTGTGAAGTGGGTGAATAGGAAAGGCGACATTCGCTACAAACACGCCGCATCAAGCGTTGCGCCAGAACGCCTATCAGCGAACCCGATACCATGAATGGCTCGATGCCCATTTCGTCTAAGCGGGCGATCGCACCGGCGGCATCGTTGGTGTGCAGGGTTGTCAGCACCAAGTGTCCGGTTAGTGCTGCTTCAATTGCGGTTTTCGCCGTTTCTTTGTCCCGCGTTTCACCCACCAGAATTACATCCGGATCTTGGCGCATGAAGGCTCGTAAGATCGAGGAAAAATCCATTCCCTTCTCTCGAATTACCTGTACCTGAGTAATCCCAGGCAAGGCATACTCAATCGGGTCTTCTGCGGTACTGATATTAATTCCCGGATCGTTCCGTTCTGCCAGAACCGAGTATAAGGTGGTAGATTTACCAGACCCAGTTGGCCCGGTTACTAAAATCAAGCCGAAGGGACGGCTTGCCATTTCTCTGACAATTTCTAGCGATTCTGAATCGGAAATTAACTTATCCAAACCTAGCTGGGTGGAAGAGTTATCGAGAATTCGCAAGACCACCTTTTCGCCGTAGCGGCTGGGTAAGGTATTCACCCGAAAGTCAACCTTACGCCCTTCAAACACCCGCCGGATACGACCATCCTGGGGCATCCGTCGCTCGGCAATGTCTAGCTCAGCCATAATTTTGAAGCGAGCTGTGACGGCTGCGATGATTTTTTTCGGAAACGGATCGAAGGCTTGTTGTAGCACCCCATCCTTCCGGAAGCGAATGCGTAAGAATTCTTCTTGGGGTTCAATGTGAATGTCTGAAACCTGCTCTTGCAGACCCTTGAGGAGGATTCTGTTAACCAGGTTGATGACGGGAGCGCCCTGTGCATCCTCTACATTCAGGTCATCTTCAATTTCAGGAGGCGCATCGCCTAAGTCGTTCAAATTATCCAGAACGTCTGAGACATCCACAGACTTTTGGATTCGCGCTACTTCCTCTTTCCTGGTTTGCTCATCCTTGTATTGGTTAATTAGATTCAAACAGTCTTCCAGAGTGATCACCATTCGCTGCAAGGCGATGCCCTGGGGTCGTAAGATGCGGTTGAGATCGTCCTGAGCCGCTAAATTATCTGGATCGACCATTGCCACCAGTACCGAGGGGGGCTGGGTGTCATTTTTCGTTAAAGGTACCAGTTTATAGCGGCTACAGATATCGATCGGAATCAGGGTTTCAATCAAAGACCCAATCTGAGAAGTGGGAATTTGGCTGATTTCCGGATCTAGAGATTCAACTCCGTAAAGAATTTTGAGTTCAAAAAGCTGTTGTTTTTTATACTGACGTAGCAAATCTGGGGGAAGCGATCGCCCAGTAATCGTTTCTAGAACCTCGGTTAAGGGTCTACCAGACTTGCGGCTTTCTACCATAGCCTGCCGCATTTGGTCGGTGTCAACATAGCCTGCCTGAATCAGCTGGTTGCCGAAGGGCGAAAACTCATTGCGGACAGCAAGGGCGCGATTTCGTGGTGAGGATTGAGTCATAGATCCGTGAGAATACCTCTTTACAAATTGTTCCCAAAACCATGAAGGAAAATTGCTATCGTCAGCCCAAAACTAAATTTTTACGATCTAGATCGCGACTTAGGCTTGCGCCCCCGCAGTATCACCAGACCGTTTCATCACTTATGCTGAGCCGTTGCGGCGATTTTAAAGGCAAAATTGACGCGATAAGCCAATTTGCTCCTCACTAGCCGCAAGCAGTAATATCCGTACAACGATGCTGTAAGTTTTAAGATTTAAGACCTGCCGGAGCCTTGGAAGACTCGGACACGACTTGGTTAATCACAAAGAGCGTGTAAGGCTGAACGTGGTAGGGAACATTCACGATAATAGCCTTAACCAAGTCTTAGGCGTAGGATTGTCTTAATTTATTTTGCGATTCATACATAGTCTACTGTCTAGATTCTGATGTCTGGCACGCCCACTCGCTTAATGGCTGTTCTGAAATTCGTGAAGATGACGTTACAATCTGAAAGTAGGCAATTGCTTCTATAAAGAAAATTCTGTGCAAATGCCAGCGGATGGCATAGCTTGGCACAATGTAGGGTTAAGGTAGGGTTGGCGTGTTGATACGGTTTTCCCACCCAAGCTTGTCAGAAAGTCAAGCCAAAAGCTTTAAAGAGTATTGGCAGGATGCCTGGGCACACTATGATTCTAGAAAGGGGAAAGTTTTGTGGCAATGCGCCGGTTCTCTCCATCCCTAACTCAGGGAGTGGTGAGACACCAACCTGATACAGAAGGGGAGGTGGTAGTGGCGATATCGACAGGACTACCCATTAAAATGAGCGCGAGCAGTCTCTTAGCTGGGATGATAGCCCAATGAACGAGGAAGAAAATCAGCAAGACAATACTTCACCTCCAATGGTTGATAACCAGGCGGTGGCACAGGAAATGGGGAATGAACCATTATCTGAAACGGGAACCTTAAATGGAGAACCATTAGGGGAGGCGTCAGTGTATGGCACAAGCCAAACATCTGATGTGGTATCAGATGCCAGTGCAACCTCCGGAGCCAGCGGAGACGAAAGTAACGCAGAAGCAGCCAGCAACACAGCGGCTGTAGAAGCATTGACGCGGGAAGTGGAGGCTTTAAAAGCGCAAGTGGAAGAGCGCACGCAACAGTGTGACTCTTTCAAAACTCAGTACATGAGGATAGCCGCAGATTTTGAAAATTTCCGCAAGCGGACTCTCAAAGAGAAGGAAGACTCGGAGGTGCAGATCAAGTGCACAACCATTACTGAGTTACTGCCCGTAGTGGATAATTTTGAGCGGGCGCGATCGCAGATCAAGCCGCAAACTGATGGAGAATGGAGCATCCACAAAAGCTACCAGAGTGTCTACAAACAGCTGGCAGACGCTCTCAAGCGCATCGGAGTATCTCCCATGCGTCCGGAGGGTCAAGATTTCGATCCCAATCTCCACGAAGCCGTGATGCGGGAACCAACGAATGAATATCCAGAAGGAGCCGTGATCGAACAGCTGGTGCGCGGCTATTTCTTGGGCGATCGCGTCTTGCGCCACGCCCTAGTCAAAGTTGCTGCTGGTATGGAGCCCGTGGTAACCTCAGAGGAAGGTCATCCGCTTTCTGGCGAAAGTTAATGGAGTTTGATGCACTGCATCGACGGTTGAAGGCGTCAGAAATTACAATCAAATTGATGGAAATCTGGTGCCGGGTCCGAACCATTTCGGACAAGCAATTCGACGGCTACTTAACAAATCCTGTAAACCTTTACTACAGCTAGCTATGGGAAAAGTCATTGGCATCGACTTGGGCACGACCAATAGTTGCGTGGCTGTTTTAGAGGGGGGTCAACCCATCGTCATCTCTAACACAGAAGGAGGGAGAACGACCCCAAGTATCGTGGGATTTGGCAAGGGCGGCGATCGCCTAGTTGGTCAACTAGCGAAACGGCAAGCTGTCACCAATGCCGAAAATACGGTATACAGCATTAAACGCTTTATCGGTCGCCGCTGGGATGACACCGAAGTAGAGCGATCGCGCGTGCCCTACACCTGTATCAAAGGTCGCGATGATACCGTCGATGTCCAAATTCGGGGACGCAACTACACCCCCCAAGAAATCTCAGCGATGATCCTGCAAAAGCTAAAGCAGGATGCAGAAAACTTTCTTGGCGAACAGGTAGACCAGGCAGTCATCACCGTACCTGCCTACTTCACAGACGCCCAAAGGCAGGCGACAAAAGATGCCGGTACCATTGCCGGACTGGAAGTTTTACGGATCATCAACGAACCCACGGCAGCTGCTCTTGCCTACGGCTTAGATAAACAAGATGAAGAGCAGTGCATTCTGGTGTTTGACTTAGGGGGCGGCACCTTCGACGTTTCCGTACTCCAATTGGGTGACGGTGTTTTTGAAGTCAAAGCTACCTCTGGAAACAACCATCTAGGCGGAGATGACTTTGACAACAGCATTGTCCGCTGGATGATCGAAAACTTCAAACAGCAAGATTCCATCGACCTGGGAACCGACAAAATGGCTCTCCAGCGGTTGCGAGAGGCAGCAGAGAAAGCCAAAATCGAACTTTCCAGCATGGGCAGCACCTCCATCAATTTGCCATTCATCACCGCCGATGAAACCGGGCCAAAACATTTAGAGATGGAACTTTCCCGCGCCCAGTTTGAAGAACTCGTCAACCATTTGGTGGAAGGTACCATTGAGCCTGTAGCTCAGGCGATCAAAGACAGCGGTTTGACAGCCAATGAGATTGACCGGATCATCCTGGTGGGAGGTTCAACTCGAATTCCTGCCGTTCAAGATGCGATTAAGAAGTTTTTTGGTGGCAAAGCACCCGATCGGTCGATCAACCCGGATGAAGCAGTGGCGCTGGGAGCAGCGATCCAAGGAGGCGTCTTAAGCGGCGAAGTCGAGGATCTGCTGCTATTGGATGTTGCCCCCCTAAGCTTGGGCATTGAAACCTTGGGAGAAGTGTTTACAAAAATTATTGAGCGCAACACCACAATTCCCACGACGAAATCCCAAGTTTTTTCCACCGCCACCGACGGACAAACCAGCGTGGAAATTCACGTCTTACAGGGTGAGCGGGCGATGGCGAAAGATAACAAAAGTCTTGGCAAATTCCTCCTAGCAGGAATTCCCCCCGCTCCCAGAGGCATCCCTCAAATTGAAGTGTCCTTTGAAATTGGCGTTGATGGAATTCTCAAAGTATTGGCTCAAGACAAAGGCACTGGGAGAGAGCAGAGTATCCGGATTAGCAATACCGGCGGCTTGAGTGCCAGCGAAGTCGAACGGATGCGGCACGAAGCTGAAACCTATGCCGAAGAAGACCAGCGTCGGATGCAAGTAGTGGAGCTGAAAAATCAGGCTGATAGCCTGTTCTACAGCTATGAATCGACGTTAAATGATAACGGGGAGCTGGTTGCAGAGGATATCAAAACGCAGGCAAATAAGAAGGCTACAGCGGTGCGAGCGGCGCTGGCTAACCCCTCAATTAGTGTTGAGGAGATCAAACAACAGATTGACGATTTTCAGCAGACACTGTTTGCGATTGGTGCTGCCGTGTACCAGCAAGCCAGCGGACGCGAGACACCGGATGATTACGAAAGCTTGGAAAGTGGCATATCCCCAGAGTTTCGTGAAGCGCCTGACTCCACACCCGATGACGATGACTTTAGATTTGATGACGATAATACCGTTCAGGCTGACTACGAGCCAGTTGACTAAATCAATTAAAAATAAAAAAGGAAAAATGAAAAATTGAAGGATATCTAAAGTTTTCATTTTTCCGTTCTCCTAACCCTTAACCCCTAAAGAAGCAGCGTTCTATGGCCCGCGACTACTATGAAATTCTCGGGGTCTCCCGTGACTCAGACAAAGAGGAAATTAAGCGTGCCTATCGCCGTCTGGCCCGGAAATATCACCCGGATGTCAATAAAGAGCCAGGGGCGGAAGAACGCTTTAAAGAAATCAATCGAGCATACGAAGTCCTTTCGGAACCAGAAACCCGGACTCGCTACGATCGCTATGGAGAAGCCGGGGTGGCTTCTGGTGTCGGAGCTGGCCCAGACTTAGGCGATATTGGTAACTTTGCCGATATTTTTGAAAGCTTCTTCAGTGGGTTTGGGGGTGCCGGGGGTCAAACGGCTGCTCGCAGACGTAGCGGTCCCGTTCGCGGTGACGACCTGCGGTTAGATTTAAAGCTGGAATTTCGGGAAGCCGTCTTTGGGGGCGAAAAAGAAATCCGGATTCCCCATCTAGAAACCTGTGCTACCTGTAGCGGTGCAGGTGCCAAGCCGGGAACGCGACCGCGAGCCTGTCCGACTTGCAGTGGTTCCGGTCAAGTGCGTCGTGCGACACGGACTCCCTTTGGTAGCTTTACCCAAGTCTCTGTCTGTCCCACCTGTAACGGTGAAGGGCAGGTAATTGAGGACAAGTGTGAAACTTGCGGAGGCGTCGGTCGCAAACAGGAAACGAAAAAGCTTAAAATTACTATCCCTCCAGGGGTAGATAATGGAACCCGGCTGCGCGTTTCTAAAGAAGGAGACGCTGGTCTGCGCGGTGGCCCTCCGGGAGATTTGTACGTCTATTTGTTTGTTGAGGAAGACGCAGAGTTTCATCGGGATGGGATTAACGTCCTGTCAGAGATTAAGATTAGCTACTTGCAGGCGATCTTAGGATGCCGTCTGGAAGTGAATACAGTAGATGGGCCGGTAGAGTTAACAATTCCGGCGGGAACGCAACCGAATACGGTGCTGACGCTAGAAAATCATGGCGTACCCAAACTAGGGAACCCAGTCAGCCGGGGAGATCACCTAATTAATGTAGGAATTGATATTCCCAATCGAATTACGGCTGAAGAACGCGAACTGCTGGAAAAGCTGGCTAAAATCAAAGGCGATCGCACTGGGAAAGGCGGTTTAGAAGGATTTTTAGGAGGGTTGTTCAAGTGATCGACAATCCAGCGACTGCAACGGATGTGCCGGACGCTCAGCTGGACTTGCGGGGGACGCCTTGCCCAATTAACTTCGTTCGCACTAAACTCCGCCTGGAACAAATGGCACCCGGCACCTTATTAGAAGTGTGGCTAGATCCGGGTGAGCCAATTGAGCAGGTTCCTGATAGTTTAGCGATGGCGGGCTACACAATTGAAGAGACGCGATTCATTGCGTCTGAAGACCGCACAGGCTTTTTTGCCCTGAGGGTGCGGCGTCCAGCTTCCCTATGAGTTCTGTACCACCTCCGTCGCTACCGCCGACAGGAGAGGAGAGGGAGGAGAAATTTCCAGATCCGGTTGATCGGTTGGAAGAATCTTCGCCGTTAATTGGGACGGTGGTGGCTGTGCAGGCGAATTTCTACCAAGTGCGACTAGACCTCAGTAGTTTGGAGTTGGAAGCTGACACCCCGCCGATAACTCCCTTTCTCCTGTGTACTCGTCGCGCAAGGCTGAAAAAAATAGGTCAGAAGGTGATGGTAGGCGATCGCGTTCTGATTGAGGAAGCTGACTGGGCAGGTGGACGGGGAGCGATCGCTGAAGTTTTCCCCCGCACAAGCGAACTAGATCGTCCTCCAGTGGCAAATGCTCAGCAAATTCTTCTCGTTTTTGCCCTAGAAGAACCTACGTTGGATGCCTATCAATTGAGTCGTTTTCTGGTAAAAGGAGAGTCTACTGGCTTAGAAGTCTGCCTTTGCTTAAATAAAAGCGATTTAGTGACAACTGACCAACTCAACCAATGGCGCGATCGCTTGCAAGGGTGGGGCTACCAACCGATATTTATCAGCGTCCACACAGGTCGAGGTCTAGAAGAATTCCAGCATCAACTAAATCATAAAATTACTATTTTTGCGGGTCTTTCTGGCGTCGGGAAATCGAGCATCGTAAACTTTCTCATTCCCAGCGTCAATCTGCGCGTCGGGGAAGTTTCCGGCAAGCTCAGCCGAGGGCGTCATACGACGCGACACGTTGAATTGTTTGAATTACCGACAGGCGGATTCATTGCAGATACCCCTGGCTTCAACCAACCAGACTTGGATGCGACCCCGGAAGATTTGGTGCATTATTTCCCAGAGGCACGACAGCGCTTAGCCGTTGCCCGATGTCAATTTAGTGACTGTCTGCATCGGGATGAGCCGAATTGTGCGGTGCGAGGGGATTGGGAACGTTACGAGCATTATCTAGATTTTCTGAAAGATGCGATCGCTCTTTCTACTCATCTGAACCAACAAGCCGATCCCGACGCCACCCTGAAAATGAAAACGAAGGGTAAAGGGCACAGTCAATACGAACCCCGGTTGGAAGCAAAAAAATACCGTCGTCCTTCCCGGCGCACTCAACAGCAGGCACTTGACCAAGTGTATCAAGACACGGATTTTTCAGAAAAGATGGAAGATGAATAAAAAAGAGGGTTAGATTTATGCAGCAAATCGATCTCGCTGCGGCATCTCAACCTCTGCCCAAATTAATTGAGGTGGCACTTCGTGGTGAAGAAATCACGATTTCGAAAGACAACCATCCTGTTGTCAAATTAGTGCCAGTGTCGCCCCTGAAGCGTCCTCCTCAGTTTGGGAGCGTACAAATCCTCCATCGACGGACATCGGCATGTTCAATTACAAACGAAGTCGCATCCGAATCAAGCCAAAGAACCGCTTCGGGGATTTCGTCAGGCTACTCGTTGTCACGTCGCTCTCCGGAGTTGAGCTTCCACGGAAGGTGGTCGCAAACGGGCGCTCGATCCGACGACCGCTCTCGCCCCAGAAAGACAAATCGAGGGACAAGGTGACGAATCCCTGCTCAGCCAGCTTTTGGGCATACAGATTTGCGCTCTGTTCTTTGACTGCGCCCATTGGGTGCCCGACAATGATTGCCGGATTCTTGGTGTTCTGATCTAAGGCTTTGGGAATGAAGAGATTCCCAGCAACCTGCATATTGTATTGGTTTCTGAACGTAACCTTCTGCACCGTCACCTTGTCGCTCCTATAGAAGTTGTCCGCCCCCTCGACCACAGGGGACTGCTACACGGGTGCTTGGGGGCTATTACGCCAGACGTGTGTTTTGTCGAGTGCAAATGCCGCCGTTGCGCCGATTTCACTCATCAAGAGGGTTGGTATTAGAACGCGGTGTTTTATTGATTTGTTCGTATGTGTGGGTTTATCTAGCGGGTTAGCTTCGGTTCGACGCGCCTGCCTTCAGCGGGGCTATGTCGATGACGAAGCGATAGCGCGCGTCCTTGTTCACCAAGCGCTCGTAAGCCCGTTTGCATTGGTACTCCTGCGAAGTTTCACCTCGGTTATTCAGATTTCAGAGAAGCCATATCAATTACAAAGCGATATTTCACATCGGACTTGGGCAGTCGCTCGTAGGCTTCGTTGACCTTCTGGATGGGGATGACTTCAACATCGGCGGTGATATTGTGTTCACCGCAAAAGTCGAGCATCTCTTGGGTTTCGGCGATGCCGCCGATCATAGAGCCAGAAAGACTGCGGCGACTCATAATCAGACTAAATGCCGCGACATCTAGAGGCTTTTCAGGCGCACCAACCAGGGTGATGTTACCGTCGAGGTCCAGCAGGTTGAGATAAGCATTAATGTCGTGCTTGGCAGCGACGGTATCGAGGATAAAATCGAAGCTACCAGCGTGCTTTTGCATCTCGTCAGCATTGCGGGAAACAACAACTTCATCGGCACCCAGGCGGAGCGCGTCTTCTTTCTTGTCGGGGGACGTGGTAAAGACAACAACGTGCGCTCCCATTGCATGAGCAAGCTTCACGCCCATGTGCCCCAATCCGCCCAGACCGACCACACCTACTTTCTTACCCTCTATAACTCCCCAATGACGGAGTGGCGAATACGTGGTAATGCCTGCACACAGGAGCGGCGCAACTCCAGCTAGATCGAGGTTTGGGGGAACGCGCAGCACGAAGCGTTGATCGACAACAATGCTATTGGAATAGCCACCATAGGTAACTGGAGCGGTCTTGTGCTCGTCTGGGGAGTTGTAGGTGAAGATCGCATTTTGGCAAAACTGCTCAAAGCCAGCCTTGCATTTGGGACAGTGACCATCCGAATCGACCATGCAGCCAACTCCCACTAGATCGCCCGACTTGAACTTGGTCACTGCTGAACCGACTTGAGTGACCCGTCCAACAATCTCATGACCGGGAACGATCGGGTAGGTTGTGGACATGAAATCGCTCCACTCGTCCCGCACTGAATGGAGGTCGGAGTGGCAGATGCCACAGAAGAGAATTTCAATCTGAACGTCGTGCTCGGTTGGATCGCGCCGTGCGATCGTGTCGGAGGCCAGGGGTGATGTTGCACTGACTGCGGAGTAAGCTTTGGCGTTGTACATAAATTGATGCTCCAATCTGGAAGATAAGCTGGTTTACTTCTACTCGGTCTTGAATCTGTCCTGGTATTGTTCGTCGCTGACCTTTTCCATCCAGTCTAAGGGCTTGGGGTCGAGTACCTCCTGAGTAGCGATATGAGTCATCGCCGTTGGCGGTGAAGGAGACGATGGCGACAATGCTTTATTGTCGTGCGTTTAGGGTTCGATCGGGTTGGCGCTGCACATCACTACACCGTTTGACCGCCATCGACGACCAGGGCGTGCCCGACGGCGAAGGAGGACGCATCCGAACACAGCCAGACGACGGCGTTGGCGATCTCTTCGGGCTGGCCCATCCTGCCAATTGGTTCCTGCGAGATCACTCGTTCTCGTCCTTCGGAAGTGCCGCCGCTGAAGCGATCCATCATCGGGGTGTCGATGATTCCGGGGCATACAGCATTGATGCGAATGTTCTGCGCGGCGTAGTCGAGAGCCGCTGCCTTGGTTAGTCCGACCACGCCGTGCTTTGCAGCCACGTAAGCAGCTTGACCTTTGAAGCCTTTGACTCCAGCACCTGAAGAGGTATTCACGATCGCGCCGCTTCCTTGCTTAAGCATCAACAGGATTTCGTGCTTCAGGCACAGGAACACGCCGCGCAGGTTGATGTTGACGATGCGGTCCCAATCTGCCTCATCCAGTTCCGCAGTCGCCGCTATCTTCTGTTCCACACCAGCGTTGTTAAAGGCAAAGTCCAGTCGCCCGAAAATCTCAATGGTCTTATCCAGAGCCGCCTTCACGTCCTCGGCTCGCGTCACGTCGCACCTGATGGCGATTGCCTTCGGCAGCAGCGAAGCTCCCGCCCGCCCGTCGAGTTCCTCAATTATGCGGACTGTTTCTTGATTGCCTTGTTCTGAAATGTCAGCGACCACCACGTTAGCGCCCTCACGAGCAAATGCCAGCGCTGTCGCTCGACCGATGCCGTTCGCTGCTCCGGTGACAAAAGCCACCTTATCTGTGAAGTTTCCATTCGAGTTGAGTAGCATATATTCTCCTGCCAGTTTCTCGCTTACCGACTGAGGTGCTGATTGAAAAAGGACGCAAGCTTGTCCCACGGGATAAGGTTCACCCGGTCGTACAAATCGACGTGTCCCGCGTTCGGAACGATATAGAGATCCTTTGGCTCGGCTGCGCGTTTGTAGGCATCTTCGCTGAACTCCTTAGAATGGGCATTGTCACCCGTGATGAACAGCATGGGACGAGGCGAAATCGTCTCAATGTCATCGAACGGGTAAAAGTTCATGAATTTGACGTTGCTGGTAAGTGTCGGATGCGTTGTCAGTTTCGGCGACGAACTTTTGGGGGTGTATTCGCCTCTGGGAGTGCGGTAGAAGTCATAGAACTCACGCTCAATGGCGCTGGAGTTCTCATTTAGTTCATGCACAGTCCCGCTTGTGTATTTGGTCTCGCCACCTGTGAACTCCGCATAGCGCTGCTCAGCCGCCTCTGCGATCCATTTCTTCCTTTGTTCCAGGGTCGTAGAATGCTTAAGCCCGTTGCGAGCAGCAGCACCCATGTCATACATACTGACCGTCGCAATGGCCTTCATTCGCGGATCGATATTGGCGGCGCTGATGACGAAGCTACCGCTACCGCAAATTCCAAGAGCGCCAATCCGATCTCTATCAACGAATGGTCGGGTGCCCAGAAAATCGACCGCAGCACTGAAATCCTCGGCATAAATATCCGGCGAAACAACGTTGCGAGGCTGCCCCTCACTCTCGCCCCAGAAAGACAAATCGAGGGACAAGGTGACGAATCCCTGCTCAGCCAGCTTTTGGGCATACAGATTTGCGCTCTGTTCTTTGACTGCGCCCATTGGATGCCCGACAATGATTGCCGGATTCCTGGCGTTCTGATTCAAGGCTTTGGGGATGAAGAGAGTCCCAGCAACCTGCATGTTGTATTGGTTTTTGAATGTAACCTTCTGCACCGTCACCTTGTCGCTCTTGTAGAAGTTGTCCGCCCCCTCGACCACAGGGGACTGCTGCGCGAGTGCTTGGGGGCTATTACGCCAGACGTGTGTTTTGTCGAGCGCAAATGCCGCCGTTGCACAGATTGCACTCATCAAGAGGGTTGGTATTAGAACGCGGTGTTTCATTAATTTGTTCGTATGTGTGGGTTTATTTAGCGAGTTCACTTTGGCTCAATAGTCGTCGCAAGCAGTTTCATTTCGTACCCTCTTTACTGCGATCGCAACTCAATCGTCGCTTCTACAGAACCAGGCACATTCAATGCCTCGATGTCACCGTCAATTTTTCCGAGGATAATGAGTCCGTTTGAGTATCCAAAATCGTTGTAATACATCGCTAAATTCCCCCAGGGAGCGTAATAAGCAATATCTCCAACCGCAGGCTCGGTGCCCGGAGGTGCATCTTCTGTCGATAATCGTCTTGGCAAATCACTAATTTTTTCGGTGTTTGCGTAATCTTTTAACGTCAGTGTTAATGGCAGCAGGGAAATAAAATCCTGAGTGGTTTTGCTGTCAATCAACGTGGCTGTTACGACCTTGTTTCCGAGCTGGATGTTGATCTTCATCCTGTTTGCCTGCTCGGTTGATAGTTCAGTTGGTATCTCTGACGGGGCATTTCTGGTGATACTGTTATCGGCATGGCAGGCTGAGGAACTTAGGGACATTGCTAAAGCGAGAACCAAAATCAGCATTCGCTTCTGACCGTTTTTTCCTCTAGTGGGAAGCCATCTCGAAAGCATCAGGATCTCCCTTCGTACTGTTCGTCGCTGACCTGTTCCATCCAGTTCACAGGGGTGCCGTCAAGTTGTTCTTGAATCGCAGTATGGGTCATGGCTGTAGTTGCTGTGGCTCCGTGCCAGTGTTTTACGTTCGGTGGAATCCAGACAACATCACCGGGTCTAATCTCCTGAATTTGACCGCCCCGCTGCTGAACCCAGCCAACTCCAGCCGTCACAATCAGAATTTGCCCCAAAGGATGGGTGTGCCATGCGGTTCGGGCACCTGGCTTGAAGGTGACACTTGCACCAGATGCACGGGATGGATCGTGCGCCGGAAAAAGAGGATTGATGCGTACAGAACCCGTGAAATATTCGGCAGATCCTTCAGTGGAAGGCTGCGAACCGTTCCGCGTGATTTCTACCGTCTGTGGGCGATCGCCCGATGAAACTTGAGTATGACCTGCCTGCGCGAACCCCAAAGCCAATAAGGAAAATGCCATGACAGGTATCGTGAGCCGTTTCATTTCTGTTCCTCCAATTTGTGCTTTGTCATGCAAAGCTTTCCCACAGCGACCAATGCCTGCCGTGGATTTGATGATGCTTCTCGTGCGATCGCGAGAAGCGCTTGATTAAATAAACTTGAGTATTCTCTTGAAGAAAAATCCAGACGCTTACAAGAAGCCGGAATCACGTTTCATTGCTTTAACTTCATTCTATGAATCCTGAAAGGCAAGCAATAAAACGATCGTCTAGGATGGTTGTACAATCCTGCAAACTTGCACCGATTTCGATTCAAGCCACGCTAGATTCTTATACAGGGCTGGTTCATAGTGTCTCTATTCCTGCCTTTGCTTAATTTTTTCTGTCGTGATTCTTCTACAGATGTATAACCTGACAAATCAGCAAAAAGACCTTGTCCGATGGCTCGTTCAAAAAATTCAAGAAGGAAAATTGAATGAGGAATTCGGAATTATGTGGGTTCCTACCTTTGATGCACCATCGCTTGAAGCTGTAATGCTTGATTTTAAAGGAACTGACGAAGAGTTATCTGAAATTTCAATTACTCAAGGCGCATTAAATGTTCTGGCAGAAAATAAACTCATCCATTGCGATATCGTTTACAAAATAGATAAGTCAGGAAGACAGAATGAGACTGCACGTAAATGTACTGTAATGGGCAAAGCGTACGAGGCTATAGACGCAGACTTTAGCGCCCCCGACACATCTTTCATTACTCACTTAACTCCTTTAGCAGACATCAGTAACTTTGATGAGCAATTAAAAAAGCGGTGTTTACCAATTTTAGGTGCAGGAAGCTCAGATTCCATGCTGTGGGATTCCGCTGTAAGGACAGCAGGTGTCATCCTAGAAGAGCGATTGCGTGATGTCGGTTCCATCTCCGATCCAAATTGCACTGGCTCTGCCCTAGTGAACAACGTATTTAGTGACAAAGGAACGTTAGCCTCGAAGTTCACAGTTGCTTCAGAACGACAGGGCTACCGAGATTTATACGCTGGCATCGTTGGGACTTTTCGTAACCCGTCTGCTCATCGCTTAGTTGATCCATCTCCAGAAGAGGGAGGAGCTTTTATAGTGTTCGTTAACCTCCTACTCAGCAAACTTGAAGCACTCAGATGAAATTTGATTTGTGCGGTTTCCTGTCAATGTTTTACAATTCAAACCTCTGTTTTCAATATGTATTTAACTAACACCCCACAGGCAAAGCGCGAGGCAGACAGAGCGCAAGCCAACCGAGAGGAACTAACGGAGCGAATTGCCCAAGCGATTTGTCAAGATGGAGCGAAAGAGCCGCTCAAAGGATTGCACTTCTATCGCACCTCCTCTCCTTCGGAATGCTTTCATAGTGTCTCTATTCCTGCCTTTTGTGTCATTGCTCAGGGCAGTAAAGAAGTCCTTCTAGGCAGCGATCGCTATCAGTACGATCCGATGCACTATCTGCTGGGGACAGTCGAACTGCCGATTGCCAGCCAAATTCTAGAAGCAACTCAGGAAAAACCGTACCTAGGCATTCGTCTCGATCTCGACCCTACCCTCGTTGGCTCAGCTATGGTTGAGGCAGGCTATCCCTCAGTGCAACGGGGTGCTAGTGTAAAAGCGATCGACGTGAGTCCGTTGGATGCAGACCTGTTGGATGCTGTGGTGCGGCTTGTCAGGCTTCTCGATTCTCCTGCCGAAACCCATGTGCTTGCACCCCTGATTAAACGGGAAATTATCTACCGACTCCTAATGGGAACGCAAGGAAATCGGCTGCGTCAGATTGCCGTTTTAGGTGGCTACACTCACCACATCGCTAGAGCTGTCGATCGACTTCGCAAAGACTTTAACCAGCCGCTTCGGATTGAAAGCATCGCACGCGATCTAGGAATGAGTGTCTCAGGCTTTCATCATCACTTCAAGTCGGTCACTGCTATGAGTCCCTTGCAGTTTCAGAAGCAACTACGGCTTCAAGAGGCTCGCCGTCTGATGCTGGGGCAAAACCTTGACGCTAACAGTGCTGCCTACCATGTGGGTTATGATGACGCCTCGCACTTCAACCGGGAATACAAGCGGCTCTTTGGTGCACCACCGATGCGTGATGTGGAGCGGCTGCGAGAAGCTGCCAGGGAAACTGCTGGTTCAATATGACCTCTTCAAGACTCCTAATCTTGCCAGAAGTCGCTAAAAAGTTTCTACCGGATAGATGTTCTAATTCGCTATAGGGCATTTTAACTCCCTCTTGCCGTCCTTCTTCCTAAGGTTTTCCCGATTCTCCTTTACCTTAATCGCTAACTGGTACATTGCTTTCCTATTCATGCAGGAGGTCTAAGGATGACACTCTACAGACAATGTTACGGTACGTGCCCACCGAGAAACGAAGCAGGCTAACTATCATTTCATCAGACTGATACAATCTGTTTAACTCCTTTAATTCGGGCAATTATCGCTCTTTTGTTGCTCGCGTTAGAGTAAAAGTTAAAACTCTTGCATCAAAGGAGTTTGACCAATTTAGTATTAGCGTCGGGCTGACCAGTTGCGTCTATCTACTTTGGCACCGCCTAATATATCCACGCTTCCAATAATGGTGTTGTCAGAAATGCGCCCATTAAACTGCATGGTTACTAGCTTCCCTTGCTTCGGCTGTGTAACTTTAAAGCTAAGTTGGTTGCCGGTTAATTTCGCCTCAGTAATTGGTATTTCGTCATTGCTCATTCTCACCGTTCCCGTAACTTCTTGGAACTGTTGACGTAATTGCAGCGTGTAGGGGTTTTTGCTGCCAACGGATTGCATATTCCATTGCCAGGTTCCTGTTACCTGTGCGGGAATCACCCAATAGAAAACTCTATGAATGCGAGAACCAACCCGCAACACTTCAGTACGATCGGGTTTCCATTCCTTCATGTCAAACTGGTGAGACACAACGGGCGTTCCCGGTTTGAGTTCGCGCAGCAGTTTTGGTCGCAGTTGGACGTTAACTTTAGGCAACAGGTAAAGCGTCACCACGGTAGCTTCGCTGAGGTCAGTTTGGAACAAATCTTGCTCGACAAACTTCACGCGATCGCTCACACCTGCTAATCTAGCTTTTTCGTTACTTTCCTGAATTAGTCGCGGGTTAATTTCGAAACCAACACCTTTCGCGCCAAATTCCTTCGCGGCTGCGATAACCAGCCTGCCATCGCCAGAACCTAAATCGTAAACGACATCATCTTGAGTAACGTCAGCCATCTTTAGCATTGCTGTCACCACCTCGTTAGGCGTTGGCACATAGGGCACATCAGTCTGCGATCGCACGCCCTCCGGCAAGGGTGGAGGTTGAGCTTGGGAGACGGGTAGCGATCGCCCTTCTTGCCAGATGAAGAGGCTGCTAACACCCGCACACAACACCAAAAAGCCAAGGATTCGCTTCAAACGCATAGCAACTGATGACCTTTGTGAATGTGACGCTTCTCCTTATCTTGCCAGAAGCGATCGCTTGTGAAAACTAGATGACAAGAGAGAGCGATCGCTTCCCATCACTCGTCTTTTACAAATCTTACAAACCGCTATAAATTACTTTTGGCTACAAGTTGCCAGTCTCGACGCGAGAGAAGACATTTCCACAATTAAAAATGAAGAACCCACGTCCCCATTAAGATAGAAATTAAGCGATCGCATCCAAGGAAGATGTCCTGCTGGTGCATCCAAGCTGAAGGTAAGTTCATCATATTCGCACCAACCTTGTTCAAACCATCCCAAGCGATCGCCAAAACTTTGCCAAGTTTTATCGCCAGCGTGCAGCTTACCACCGACACTCTGCCAGATACTCTTTTGTACGCTATAACCAAAATGCTCGTTGCTGTATCTTAACCATAGTTTTTCGATAGTACAAAAGTCTGGATAGGGAATCTTTTTAATCGCTTCTATATCTAGCAAACCTTCTTTTTCGATTGGTTATTTTAAGTACAACAGCCGCAGTTTCTTTATCAGCTTCTTTCCATTTCCATCTACTAGTCAATCTTGCAGTCTGCTGTAGTCCATTCCTACTGCTGAAATTAATTGCACCGCCCCAAACCATCGATTGCAATGTTGAAACGCTTGGGTTCATTTTGACACAGTACCAAGAAATGTCCCCACAGCGCGATCGCTCACTTAAACTTTATTGAATGTTACGCCGCTTATTCTTGTACCACTTCCAACAAATCTTCAATTAACACATCAAAGGTTCGCGCTAACTTTCGTAAAGCAGCTAAGTCAGCCATCACCATTCCCGGCGACACTGCATAAGTTTTGATGGTGCTGTAGGAGACTCCGGAACGTTCGGAAACCTCCTTCAGCGTCCAGCCTTCCTTGGCGGCAAACTCCCTAATCCGCAACTTTATTAACTCTGTTCTTGACATAGAGTTTAAATTTCGACTAAAATATTTTATCCAGTAAAAAGCGATCGCCCTTTGGCGTCGGAAACTGAAGAGCGATCGCTAATTCCACAAAAACTCCATGATATTGGAGTTAATTATTATGATATCAAGCTCACAGCCTGAAGCAAGGGTTGTTCATCAATTGGCTCGGTTTGTGACGAAAGAAGCGATCGCGCTTTTGCTTAACCTCAACCCCGAACAGATATATCGGATCGATTGCTGGCAATATGTCATCCACGTTGTTGGCAAAGGCGTGAGTACGTTTGTCAGCTATGCGGATCTGCCACCCGTTTTAGGCGCAAAGACACCCACTGCCAAAGATTTCCTCAGATGGCGCAAGCGTTGGAGAAAGCATCAATATAAAGCCCCCGGCTTTTGGGTAAATTTTTACGAGCAGAAACTAAACACAGCCCCTTCCTTGGCAGAAATGTACAGATGGGGGGAATTGCTGAGCGTCATTAAATCTGTGCTGTCAGAGGCTCAATTGCGGAGGTTGCGGAGTCTCTACGCCCAGAAAAAACAAGCAATGGAAAATTTTCAAATTCAACTTGTTTAAGAATTAATTTCCAGAAATCTTGCGAACCAGCTGCTTCAAAACAAAGCGATCGCTCTTGAGTTGATCCGCTTACAAATCGGGACGCGCCAGCAGCGACTCGCCAACCGTTACAAAACAACCCCAAACACCCCCCGAACCCCCAACTCGCCACCCTGGAAGATGTCCGGGGAGAGCACCGGAAGTGAAATTGAGGTCATTCCACCACAACCAAGTTTCGTTGACGCGCCAACCCACGCGATCGCCAAACGTGACAAAATCTTTCCCACACTCGTTGTAAATCCGCTTCTGGACGCTCAAGCCAAAGCGTCCGTTGCTGTAGTTTACCCAGAGAGTGTCGATGGTGCGTAAATCTTGCCCTGGAAACGATTCAATGTGTTCGTAATCCAGCCATTCTTCGTCCCGACGGGCTACCTTCAGCATAATTGCCGCCGTTTCCATATCGGCTTCTCTCCACTTCCCTGCTGCTAATAAATCCCGCAATTGACGGTAATTTTCCCCCACCTCCGGACTCAGCTTATTGTGGGAAGCGTCTGAAGAGACAAACATTGTCGTGGGAAGCGTGATGTCAGACGTAGTAATGACTGATTCAACGTTTCGGATGGGTAACGTCGCCGCATCTTGATTGAGACTGCTGAAATTAAATAAATCCAACCAAGCTTGCACTGAAGCAGGACGATTCTCTGGTTCAAACTCCATTCCCAGGAGAATTGCCAGCTCAACGCGATCGCTAATACTAGAATTAATTTGTCTCGGTGCCTCTAAGGGAACTTTCGCCGCCCTGGCAAAAGCCGGAGTCGGGCGCTTTCCCGTGAGTAAATAATACAGAGTGGCAGCGAGGGCGTAGACATCCGTATACTCGCCTCGCCTCGCTTCCTCAGCATATTGCTCAATCGGTGCAAAACCGTGGGTTAAAGCTTGAGTATGAGCTTGGGTAGTATCCCGGATAAACTCCCGTGCAATCCCAAAATCAATCAAAACTGCCTCTAATTTCCCAGAACGCAGCATGATGTTGTGCGGCTTTACATCCCGATGCAGCAACCCTTTATCGTGAACGACGGTAAGCGCTTCACCAATCTGCTGAATGTAGCGCAGTGCTTCTATTTCCGACAGCAGTCCCCACCTGTTCACCCACTTCCATAAATCTTCCCCTTCCACATATTCCATCGCCATACAGGGAAGCGAGCCTTCCTGAAAAGCATTGTCAATCTGCACGATATGCGGATGACGACATAAGGCTAAGCGTAGCGCCTCATCTCGGAAATCCCGCTGAAATTTATCCCGGAAAGAAGCGAGTTCTGGGTTGTTGAGGACATCGTCCTTCAGCGTCTTGATGACAACTTGATTGCCTTTTCTGTCTTTAGCAAGATAGGTAATCCCAACACCACCCTGACCCAGGGGTCTTTCGATGATATAGCGATCGCCGTATAACCTCTGCCCAGCTGCCCAAGCCATAGCTTACCAACGACTCCGAAACGAACCGTGTTAATTTTTGCACAGCTTAACGCAGCAACAACAAAACCCCCTGTAACAAACCCACCACAAACCCTAAGATGCCCCCCAAATTAACAATTGCTTGCAGCTCACTTTTGACGATGCCTTGAATTGCCATTTCCAATTCCGCCGCCGATGTTCCCTTGACTCGGTCAATAATCACCTGATCGATCGACAAAATCGGAATTACTTGAGCGACAATTTTTTCCAGATCCCGCTCCAAATAGCGCTCTAAAATTAAAGCCAATTCTTTGCTAACCACTTCTAAGGAAGCGTTGACAGCAGGCGATGTTCGCAGCCGACCCAGGATTAACTTAGCAATATTTTCCCAGTCCACAGAGTCACTCAATCCCTGCAACAAATCAGCGCCCCGCTCTTGAATATAACTGCGGACGCTATCGCGCATCGTTTTCCGCAACTGGCGCACCGTCGAAACCGGCAAATTTTGTAAAGAGAGATTTTGCAGCCATTCCTGCAAACGTTCTCGAATTCCCAAAGAGAGAATCAACTCTGTTATCCGCTGATTTGTTTCCTCTTTTTCATCCAGGCAAAACGTCCGCAGGCGCGTCAGAGTGTTGCGAAGACCAAACAAATTCGCCACTACCCAGTAAGTGCCACTCGTCTTTGCCCGAAAGCCTTCATCAATGACTTGAATATTGCGGTCAGTCAAAAAATCTATCAAAGCTTGCCGCACAATATCTGGTGGTAGCACCACTTGCAATATCCAGTCAGAAAGCTTCTTTGCCTGATCGTCACTCAGCTGAAATTCCAGCAAAACCTTATCAAAAATTTGATTAAGTTGGATTTCCAGAAAATCCTCGCGGCGGGCTAAAACTTTCAGCAGGCGAGGAAACGATTCACCCAGCAAATCCCGCAGAATTCCCGCCATAATTTTAGCGGTTTTCTGCTCGGCATCGGGTTTGACCTGCTCTAGCGCTAGCCGGAGTAACCAAAGAATTGCTCCCTGCACCCGTTCTGTATGCAGCAGCCGTCGTGCCAGATTTTGCAATTCTTCTGGCGTCAGCAGAGAACCCATGATGGTGTCAGAAACCCGGTTGGCTAGGCGTTCCTGATTTCGGGGAATTAATCCAGGCGTGAAAGGGACGCGCCGCCCACCGATGTAAAGAGTCCGATAGGGGCGGAATAACATTTTAATGGCGATATCGTTGGTGAAATAGCCAATAATTGCACCAACAATCGGGGGGCTGACGTAAAGCCAGAGGTTAGACCAATTCAAGGCGGCGATCCAATTAGGCAGGGGTTACGTTTTAAGGGAAGTTATGAATGTTGAATGTTGAGTGTTGAGTTAGGGTCAATTCATAACTGATAATTCAACACTGATTACTCAAAACTCATCTGCTACCCCCTACTACCATCTTAGGCTTTGGTTACTACCAATACGCCCATGACCCCACCCGCAATCTGATAGTGGGTCGCGGCGGTAAATCCCGCTTTTCCGGCTAAATCCACTTGTTCGCTGCCCGTGGGAAATTTATCTAAGCTAGGGCTAATGTAGGCATATTCTTCAGTCAATCCCATGTCTTTGGCGGTTGGGACGACGATGGTATCGAGATACCACTGCTGAAAGCTTCGCATTAAACGATTGCTGGGACGATGGAAGTCTAGGATAGCGGCTTTGGCACCCGGCTTGAGGACGCGGTGCAATTCCTCAAGACAGCGGGGAATATTGGTGACGTTGCGAAGTCCGTAACCCATTGTGGCGCAGTCGAAATAGTTGTCGGGGAAGGGGAGATTGAGGGCATCTCCTTCTATCCAGGTGATAGGGCACTCCTTTTGGGTGTCCCTATTTTCGCACCGCTCTCTGGCGATCGCTAATTGCGCCGGTGAAAAATCTACCCCAAATACTTGACCCTTCTCCCCTACCTGTCGCGCCAGTAGCTGCGCGATGTCACCACTCCCACAGCAGACATCTAAGCAAATATCTCCCCGACTTGCATGACTCCACTTCACCGTCATCAGCTTCCATACGCGGTGCTGTCCCAGACTTAAGCGATCGTTAAGCTCGTCGTAAACGGGTGCAATGCGGTCAAAGATGGCTTGAATATGCTCAGAGGTCATGATGTTTCAGTTACTAACAGGTAAGGGCTAATGGCTAATTAGGAAATTACCATTAGCCCTTAACGATTACTGATGAGTGCGGGTCGTGGTTAGAACCAGAGCAATTTGCTGGGCGGATAAGTGAATGAATTTCAACTCATCTTCGCGTAGTTTACAGGGTCGTTTCCACTGGAGGGATAGCAACGCTAGCACGTCGCTCCGATAGATGATCGGGATCGCTAGATGCGCCTGGAGACCGGAAGCTTGGTATTGTTCGATACTTGCTGGAGGAGTCGTTCCCGGAGTATTTACCCAAACCTGAAGTTTTCGAGAGGCGATCGCATCCTGTACCAGAGGGTCTTTTTCCAGCCAGTTTTCCGTGTCGCCTACAGCACTATAAGTTCCTTTTGCCGCTACCAGCTGATTGCCATCTACCTGCTGTAAAATACAGCCATCTGCTGCGAAATTTCTGCCAAAGGCACTGGCGATGGGTTCTAGCGTTGCCTCTACATTGGGAGACTCCTGAGCCACTTGCACAATCGTTGCCAGCAGTGCCGTTTGTGCTTGAGCGCGATGCAGTTCCTCCGTGCGTTGCTTTAGCAATTCATAGGTATCTGCTGCCCGCTGGACTACCGCCTTTAATTCGTTGGGGTCCCAAGGCTTGGTAATGTACTTGTAGACTTGTCCAGAATTAATCGCTTCTACCAAATCTTCCACATCGGTAAAACCCGTGAGGATGATTCGTACCGTATCCGGGAACTTGGGCACGGTTCTGCTCAAAAATTCCGTTCCCTTCATTTCTGGCATCCGCTGATCGGAGATAATCACGGCTACTTCCCCTTCTGTCGCCAGCACTTCCAGGGCGTGAATACCGCTTTCGGCTCTCAGCACATTGAAATCTCGTCGAAAAGTGCGGTAGAGCAAGTCTAAATTATCTGGCTCATCGTCTACCACCAACATTTTGGGCTTCTTGGGGCGTTCTAGGCTCATTAACTGACGGCTGATACTATCAAGCTCTGGAATAGCATTGTCCATAACGATACAACAAACTCTTGGTCAACTTGTTCAGGCAAATTCAGATACACAAAACATCTATCTTAAGACCGATTGTTTAGTAGCGCTTTCGGGACAAATGACATAACTAGGAATTCCTGGTTTGCGTCAAACAGACCGGACATCAAACTAAACTTGCCATGTAAATTTATTCGTGACCCGAACGCGATACATTTAAAAACGTTCCTGGTCGCTTGATAGCGATGAAAAGCTTTTTGAGGTCATTATGACTGAAACACCTTCCGCAGACACTCCCGATCGTAGCCTTCAACCAGAGTCAGCGAACGTGAATGCTGAAGATTTGCTGTTCTTGCTCCGACGTAAAGAAGGAACCTGGGTTGACTGGGGACACGCCTGTGCCAAATTGCAAAAAGCCGGTTACAGTACCCAAGCGATTTTTGAGGCAACTGGCTTTGAGCCAATACATCAGAATCAAGTAATTGTAGGTTCACAAGTCTATACGTCGTTGGTGAACGGTGGGGCAGTAGAAGAAGTGCGATCGCACTATTCTCGCACTGGCAGTGATATTTTATACGAATTGCGGATTCTGACTGAGCCGGAACGGGTCGCCGCGGCAGACTTTATCCGATCCAGAAACCTCGACGCCGATGTTGCCCGTGAAGTCGCCAAAGATGTGAAAGAATTGTCCCGGATGCGGACTCTACCGCAGGGGTTTACCGACCATCCTGGAGACGCGGTTGCTTATCAGTATTGGAGACGGGCAAAACAATTAAGTAATTTGCAAGAGCGATCGCGTTTTATTGCACGCGGCTTAATGTTTGCCCACAGCCAAACTGCCCGAAATCAAATCGAACAGCTGCTAACCGAAGGAATTGCCGGTGCTGCCCCTCGTCGTGCCCCCTCTTTGCCCCTGTACCGACTGGATGAGGACGAACAACTCCCTCGCACGATACCCGTCGCCGGTGCCTTGCCCTTGACACCCGCAGACTTGCAATTGGTTCCCCCAGTAGAACAGATTGAGCCGTTCCGGTTAGTGCAAACTTCTTGGAGTGGATCTTGGGTGTCTCTACCCGGTTGGCAAGTCGTCTTGAACGCACAAGACCCGGTCGTCATTCTCTGCAACAGCAGCCAGTTGCCCAGCCAACATACCAACAAACCGGAAGGAATTCTAGTTCTCATCGATCGATCTCGACAAGAATGGAATGACAGCAGCTATTTTATCGTTGACCAGTCAGGAGAGCTGCAACTTCACTGGTTCCCCGATGCTCCTACTGTGCCCATTTTGGGACAAATCCTCCTGGTGTTGCGTCCGAAGAAAATTGTCGATGAAGACATGACTAAGGATTTATGGCAGATCGAAGAATAGTTGATGGGAGTTATGAGTTTTGAGTTTTGAGTTACAAGAGAATTTTTCATTCCAGGACTTATGCAAAAACTCTCTCACACTCTTATTTCTTCGTGTCTTAAGCGAAGATGGTTCATTTTTCCGTTCCTGGTGCGTAAGTCCTAAATTCAAAACTCAAAACTCAAAACTCAAAACTGGCTAACGACATCGATATAGCTGATAAGGAACCCCGATTCGGTAGTGCTGAGTAGAGTCAATCGTACAACTCGTTGGCTCGGCAAGTGCCAAAGACTGGGGATAATCGACCCGCTTGAGTCCAGGGGCAACCACCCACAAATTCAGTGGCGATTTCAAAGGAGTTTGGATGGCAGAGAGATTTTGCCAAAGGGCATCATAACTAGGTTTCGCGTTTAAGAAAGCAAAGTAGGCTTTTTCGCCCTCCGGCTCAAAATCACCGACGCGGGGTGCCCGGATTTTATCGACAGCAAGGGCAAAGCTTAACCCCAAAGCTACATCCTGGGAATCATGGTATCCCACCACAACCATTAGAGGAACGGTCGGTTCTAAGTTCATGTGGTGGGAGACTTGCAGGGGGTTAAAGGGCTTTAAGAATGCCAGGTTAAAAACGACAAAAACGCTGCTGAGAAGGCAAACTAGCAGTACAGCTGAGGACTGAGGACTCAGGAGTAAGTATGGATCTTGGCTTTGGTGCTGAGTTCGTGCATTTCCATCAAAATTTTCTTGGGCATCTTCAGTCGGCAATTCTTTTGCCGCAGTCCCGATGGTGAGGATAGCTCCCAAAAGGGCGCACAAAGCTGGGTAATAGACAAAGTGATAGCGAGGGGCAATGGTGATGTCTTTGTCCAGCAGGTAGACAATGGCTAAGAATTGCAGCAGTACGCAAAAAGTGAAACTAGCCAAGGCGAAAATTGCTGAGGAATAGAGGGTTTTAAAGCGACTTGGATTTACCTGCGTGTGCCCTCCAGAGGCGGTTAATTGCCTCTTTCCCTTAAAAAAATTATAAATTTGCCTTCCCAGCCAACAGCCAAACAGAAGCATCAGCAGCCCCGATGGAATCGCAATCCATAAAGGCTGACTTTCTACGGGTAGGGCGATCGCCATCAGCAGCCAACCGACCAAAGTTTGGTATAAAGGCGCAACATTATGGGGAGACGGAAGCCAACTGGTTTCGGAACGTCCAGAATGTCCCAGTAGTACCGGCAACCAAGGCAGAAAGCTGAGTACAATCCCCAAAATTGTCAGACTCAGCCCAACCCAGGTGTGAATTTTAAGCGATCGCCGCCGCCAGTAAAATATCGTCAGGAGCGTCACCAGCTGCGCCACGAAAGCCAAGACAAAAAAGTAGTGGACGTAGAAGGCAATACTGTTGACAACGCCCCAGCCAAGCCAAACGCGCCATCCCGTCTGCCGATTTTTTTCCAGGTCTTGCTGAATTTGAATGAATCCTACCAGTGCCAAGGTAATCAACAGCACCGGAAGGGTGTAGTGCCGTGCTTCTTGGGAGAGGTAGACGCCAAAAGGGGAAACCGCCATGATTGCGGCGGTCATCAAACCGACCGCGGGGAAGAAGGCGATGCGTCCCAGCCAGTAAATTGCCGCGATCGCGCCGACTCCGAAAATTGCAGGAAGCGATCGCAAGTCAGTGCTGAGCAGTAGGGGGACGGTAGCGCCTTGTCCGTACTCATGGCTGAGTAATTTTAGCCAGCCGTGCATCAGGCAAAAAAATAGGGGAGGATGGGTAGACTGAGTTGCAAGTGTATGAGCAATTTCAGCACAGCTAACGTCTGGCTTCAGGGTAAAAATTTGCTTTAAGGTTGATAGGGGAAAAACTACGTCAAGCGGGACATCATTGTAAGTCCGTCCCAAACTAAATAACCCTGTAATCACCTCATCTAGCCACAGCGGTTTCAGGTCAAGATGCCAAAACCGCAAAGCAGCGCCCAAGACAATTACCCCAGCTAGCGCTAAATAATGTAGAAAGAACTTTAGGCGATTCATGTTTTTCTGTTGTTAGCTGCTAATTAGTAAAAAGTTTTAAGTGTTAAATTTTGAACTAAAAAATTCTCTTGGAACTCAAACCTCAAACGCGATAAACCGCGACTCTACAACTCAAACCTCAAAACTTAAACCTTAGACGCGACAAACCGCGACTCTACAACTCAAAACTCTCACAAGCCATTAGCCATGAATGACGATAATCTTATTCACCCAGATGGTACAGCAGCCCAAATGGTGCCGGATTTGGCTCAGGTGTCGCTAGCAGCAGTGCGCGAACAGGCAATGCAGCGACTCCGCAATGGGTTGCGAGCGGGGCAGCAAAGCATGGCTGACTGGCGAGGTGGCCCTTTAGCGGTTTCTGCCGTACCCGGTGCGGGTAAGTCTACCGGGATGGCAGTGGCGGCGGCATTAGCGATCGCTCGTTACCAATTGCATACTCGACGCTATTTAGTCGTTGTCACCTTTACTCGCTCGGCTGCGGCAAATATTAAAGCCAAGATTCGGCAGTGCCTGCGGGAGGATTTGCGACTACCGCAAACGGGCTTTGTTGTCCATACGTTACACGGTTTGGCACTGAATATTGCTACCCGTCATCCAGAGCTATCGGGTTTGAATTTGGAAACGGTAACTTTGGTTTCTCCAAACCAAAGCCACCGCTTGATTCGAGACTGCGTAGAGCGATGGATTTCCCACAATCCTCAGCGCTACTCCACGCTGTTGGAGGGATTGCAATTTGATGGGGAAGAAACCGAGCGGTTGCGCCGTCAGGCAGTTTTACGCACCGAAGTGTTGCCCAGTCTTGCTAACACAGTGATTCACGAAGCAAAAAGCTCTGGATTGTTGCCGGAAAATTTGTGGGAACTGGCAAGACAGACGCCGGATGATTATGGAATTTTGAGCGTCGCTGCTGGGTTGTACGAACAATATCAAGCTTTATTGCGATCGCGCGACTTGATCGACTACGACGAAATGATTCTCGGTGCCCTGCGGGTGCTGCAAAACGAAAGCGCCCGCAAACTTTGGCAAAACCAAGTCTTTGCCGTCTTTGAAGATGAAGCCCAAGACTCTAGCCCCCTCCAAAGCCGACTTTTAGAAATTCTCGCCGCTCAACCCGCCAGCAATTCCCCAGCCCTCAACTTGGTGCGCGTGGGAGACCCCAACCAGGCAATTAACTCCACCTTCACCCCTGCCGATCCGATATACTTCCGTCGCTTCTGCGAAGCCTGCGAAGGCCAGCAACGCTTGGCAACGATGGATCGGGCGGGTCGGAGTAGTCAGACCATTGTTGACGCCGCGAACTTCGTCCTGGAGTGGGTGAATCACACCTATGGAGGCAAACCCGACCGTAGAGGAACAACTTCGTCAAAATCCTCCCAAAACCCAACTGAACTGCCCTTTCGTCCCCAAACCATTCATCCCGTTGACGCGGGCGATCCCCAATCTGACGCCAACCCGGAACCAACGGGTCGAGGATTGGAAATCTACACCCCCCGCGACATTTACCATACCGTCCAGCTGATCGGAGAACGGACGATCGAATTATTTGAGAAAAATCCCAAAGGTCGGGCGGCGGTTTTGGTGCGGGAAAATCGGCAAGCCCGATTTGTGGCTGAAAGGCTGAGTTATCTGCAAAGCCAGCACAAAATTCAGGTGTACGATGTTTCCCAGAGCGATCGCCACTCTAACGTCCCCACCGAAATCCTCGCCCTCTTACAATTTCTCGATCGTCCCCACTCCCCCGACTACATAAAAGCCGCACTAGAGGTACTCGTACAGCGTCAGCTGATTCCCACCCAAGACCTCAACGCCCTCGCCACTTTTCCAGAGCAATTTCTCTATCCCGGCCCGCTCGATCCTCCCCAAACGCCACCCGTGCATCAGGCGGCGCGGTACTGTCGCAGTTTGCTTCGCGCCCGCTTGGAACTGCCCCACTACCAATTGCCCACCTTTCTCGCTCTCACCTTAAAATACGACCCGTCCGAACTCGCCACAGCGGATAAATTAGCCGAACGCATCGCCCAACAAACCTACGGCAACAGTTCCATGAGTTCTACTCTGGAAGTCTTAAGCGAAATTGTGAATTCCGAACGCTTTGAACCCGTAGAAACTGAGGACACAGACGCCCGCTATGTCCGCGCCGGTCAACTCACCATCATTACGATGCACAAAGCCAAGGGATTGGACTGGGATTATGTCTTTATGCCGTTTTTGCACGAAGATAGTATTCCCGGCAGTCCTTGGGTGCCTACTGCTGCCCAATTCCTGGGCGATTTTACCCTAGCAGAGGTCGCTAGGGCGCAGATTCGCGCCAGTCTCCACGGTCAATATCCCTTACCCCCAGCACCCGCAGCCTGGGAACAAGCGGGACAGCTCAAAAACGCAGAGGAATTCCGCCTCCTCTACGTGGCGATGACACGAGCGAAGCGCCTACTCTGGATGGCAGCTGCTCAAAAGGGACCTTTCCGCTGGAACACCTTCAACTGGAATAATCAAGACAATTTACAGGAGAAAAAACCGTGTCCGGTGATACCCGCGTTAAAGAGTCGCTTTCCTAAATCGGTGGTTGCTTTGTCTAGGATGCCGAGTTAGTTTACTTTTTCTGTTTGCGCTTAAGTCGTGAAGTTGCACCGAAAGCACCCAATGCCAGTAAACCGAATACAGAAGCTGGTTCGGGAACCGAAGCGGTTCGATCGGCGGTTAGATAACTAAGGTTGTCAAATCCCCATGAACCTGAATTGTTAGTGAAATCTACAACTGCCCGTTTTACAGGGGTGCCGCTGTAGGTAAAAGTAGTGCCGGAAACACTAATTCTAAGCGGGGAAGGAAAGTCGTCTACGAATGTTTTATCCAGAGTTACCTCTGTAATACACAGAGAAGTGAAGTTTTCGTCAAAGAGTTGGACAGTTAATTTGGGTAGAGGCTGAAATCGAAAATCCCCTAGTTTCGCCACGTCGAACATAATATTAGAAGTAGACATGGCAAAGTCAAGTGTTAAAATTCCCGGCGCACCGATCTCTAAGACGGGGGGTGATAAATCAAGGAAATAAAATGCTTCTTCAACGCCGAACAAACCTCCGAGATTCAATTTTCTTTCAACATTGTAGGTGGCAGCAGTTGAGTTTTCTCCATTTACTTTAAAGCCAAATGTAACGCCCTTAAAACTCAAATCATCCGCTGGTTGAGTCGGCAGCTCATCAAAAGTTAATGTAGTCAATGTAGCAGCCTGCACGCTTTTAGGTACCATCAGGGCAGATAAGGAAAAGCAGACTGTGCTGAAGACTAAGGCTGAAAGTGTTTTTCTGAAGGTAGCCATACAAGCTATTTCTCAAAAATTGTAGAAGTTGCAAGTGGGAATGGGTAAAAGTGGAATGCGATCGCTATCTATAATTAGTCGTCGATCTGCTGTTTCTGTTGACGCTGCATCACTGAACCAGCACCCAAAGCACCCAATGCGAGTAAACCCAAACCTGAAGCGGGTTCTGGAACATCCTTTGGCGGTTCGCTAGACACTCCCGGATCGGCGCGGAAAATGCCCATAGTGCCATCCGCAAGACTGGCAAGAAATGCCACCTGACCAGCATTATTTAATCCTTCCCGCGAAAAACTAAGGGACGTTACGGTGGAACCAAATAGAGTATCACCAGTACTAATTACCTTATCTTTTAGGGGATCGGCTCCAGTGAAGATCCCTGTCCCGCCTGCATCCAGTTCAGCAAAAAAGGCAATAGTTCCCACATCATTAATTGAGGGAACGCCAAGAAAGCCGTTCAAGGAGCCGCTCGTGTCTGCAATTAAGGTTGTTGTTTTGCTATTGCTAGCGAACAAAGCTGCATTTTTTCCTCCCACAAATGGCTCTGGCGGAGTATACCAATCATTGCTTGGATCAATAGCCGGGGGAGCATAAAAGGCAACGTTTCCTACATTATTGAGGGCAGGGGAACCAAAGCCAGAATCCTCAGGATAATTATTTCCAAGGCTGGCAACGATAGTCCTTGTAGTGCCGTTACTCGTAACAATTACCGTGCTAGGATTCCCACTTTCAATTCTATAGGCTACAGTTCTTTCATCATTGATGAAGGGAGAATTGACGCTGCCATAAAAGATAGTATCGATAACTTTTCCTTCGCTGGTGAGAATACGTTCGCCCCGGTAAAGTCTCTCTACGAAAGCTACAACTCCAGCATTATTAATCGAGGGCGAATAAAAATCGCTAAAGTAGTCCTTCGCGACAATAACGTCATCATCAATCCAGGGTGACTCAACACCATTCGAGTCGGATTGAGGGAAAGCAAGGGCGACAGGAGTGGGCGTTGTTGTTCCGTTCCCCTTGAAAATACCTGTGGCTACCTGAGCTAGGACAGCGCTGAAGGCGACGGTTCCTCCATCATTAATGGAGAGAGGAGTACGAAAGCTACTAAAGAAATTATTGGTGTTGGCAATCGTGGTAATTGTGGAGCCATTGGCCGTGAAAATACCTATGCTCCCTGTATCTAGTCCAGCCAAAAAGGCGGCGGTTCCAGCATTATTTAAGGCGGGAGATGACAGAAAGGAACTGAAGCGATCGCTTGTATCCGCAATTTTTGTAAAGGTGAAGCTGGCAGCTTGCACTTCTCTCGCTGCCAAAAAGCTGAGGCATAAGCCCATCAATGCTGTGGGAATGCTCAAGTGTAATTTCATAGCTATTTCTCTTTTGAAATGGAGTGACTAGCGACAAGAGGAGTTACTTGTTTTGCAATTACCAAAAATTTGCCAGAATGTGCAGACTGTAGTAAAACAGTTTATTCTGGCAAATATTGCTAATTGGAAGCTAGTTTAGGCCTGTGGCGAGGACGATAATTTTCTTTTGCGGATTAGCATAGAAGCGCCGATGACACCTAACGCGATCGCTGCCGTTGGTTCTGGTACGGACTCGACAACATTCACGGGTTTATGGGAAACAAATCCATATCCGTTAACGCCTGGAGCCGTAAAAACCGTAAATCCTTGACATTCTTTAACTAAACACTGGGAAACAGGTTCTCTTGGCCCCTGATCAGCCGTTGCTACACTTAGCTGAAAGTCCAAATTTGTCTCCTTAACATTTAGCCTCAAAACCTCTCTGAAAGCAAAGACTTGATTTACTGGAATTAAAGATGTTAAGGATGAGTCTGATGGCTTGCCACTAAAGATATTATTGCCATTCACGCTCAAGGAGAAAAAATCAAAAGGATTTTTGACATCTAGATAATTTCCTATCCGTACATCGCTGACTAATAAGTCTAGAATTTCATCGGCGACGGTGTAAGTGCCTTCAACTGAGTCTCCGTCAAGATTCCCTTGAAAGTTAAATGTTATGGCGTTCGCAGGAGCCAAATTAACTGTTCCCAAAGCCAAAAATGCTGCACTAACAGCTATTGAAAATTTCTTCCACATTGTTGAAGTAGACATAAAACGAGCCTCAGTAAAGTTGAATGTTGATAAACTCGGTGCTTTTAACTGCCTATGCAATCGTCATGAATCTGCCAAATTCTTAGGGATTGCCAGCTGTAGCAAAGCAGTTTATTCTGGCAAATATTGCTAATTGAAATCTAGTTTAGGCGTGTGGCGAGGACGATAATTTTCTTTTGCGGATTAGCATAGAAGCGCCGATGACACCTAGCGCGATCGCTGCCGTTGGTTCTGGTACGGATTCGACATCATTCACAGGTTTATGCGGAACAAAGCCACCTCCGATAACGCCTGGTGGAGAGTTGATTCCACCTCCAAGGGCAAAACCCAGAAATCCTTGACATTCTTTAACTAAACACTGGTCAACCGGTTCTATCAGTCCTTCATCAGCGGTTGCGACATCTAGCTTAAAGGCGAAAAATAGGCCCCGATCATCTATAACGTCTAGTCTCAAAACCTCCCTGAAAGCAAAGACTCCATTTACCGGAATTAAAGATGTTAAAGATGAGTATGATGGCTTGCCACTGAAGATGTTATTGCCATTCACGGTAAAGGAAAAAAAATCCAAAGGATTCTCTACCTGTAGGAAAGGAGCTTGTATCCGTACATCGCTAACTAAGGTTTTGAGGATATCATCGGCGACGGTATAGCTGCCTTCAACTGAGCCTGCGTCTTCAGCATCCCCTTGAAATTTAAATGTTATGGCGTTCGCAGGAGCCGAATGAAATGTTCCTACAATCAATGTTGCACCGGCAACAGCCATTGATAACTTATTCCAAGTAGTTGAAATAGACATAAAATAACCCTCCCTCCGTAAAGCTTAATTTTGATATTGGAAATGATCCAAAGTGCGATCGCCACAATTGTCTTACCAAGGGCAACTGTGTATCTTTGGCGCTCAACAGAAGCGATAAATATTTGCGGAAATTACTTAGGCTGGTAATCTGGCGATCGCCAGGTTTTTTAGAGTGTTTTCGCTTGTCATGAAAGTTTCACATATTTTTTAAGAAAAATGCTAGTAGTTATACTGAATCTTTATCAAAACAATAAACTTTGAAGAGCCAAGAAAACGAAAAAACCCTTAAAGACCCGATGATTCGGTCGGTCTGGCTTTAAGTAGTTCTACTGAAACTTTATGAAGTTTTGGTTTAGATAAAACAAGCCAGACTTAAGGAAGATGCATAATCAATACTTTATTTAAACTCCCTTCATTTATGAGATTCATCTACCACCACAGAAATAGTAGAAAAAACTGTAAGTTCTATATCTAGAATGGATTGAAATTTTGAATCTATCTTTTGATAGATAAAGGGTGCTGTGAAGCGAATAACAGTCAAAATTACCCACACTCTCACACCAAAGACTGATTAAAGTCATTCTTGAAATTGACACGATCGATTTGTACAGGTTGCTTCAGCTCAATCGGGAGCGCAAGTATAGCGATAAACCATTTGGCACGCTAGGCGATCGCAGAGGGTAAAAAAATGATTAATTCAATGATGATTATTGGGGGCGTGACCTTATTCGTTGCGCTAGGAAGTCTCTTGTTTAGACCGCGCGATACTCAATGGGTCAAAAACTTGACCCGACCTAGTTGGCTTGTCTTTGAGCCTCTGATTCCGTTTATCTGGACGATTGTTTTTGCAGGCGGAGCTTTATCAGCAACCATAATTTGGGAACAAGATCCAGGTAGCCTCAAAACTTGGTTGTTGATGGCACTTTACCTACTCTTGGAAATTGTCACAGTCGCTTACATTCCTACCACGCTCAGACTCCGCAGCCTTACAGTCGGTACGCTATTAGGGGGATCGGGCGTTATTTTAGGGGTTCTTTTAGCATTGTTTGTATTACCGATTTCTGGATTATCGGCTCTTTTATTACTCCCCTATGTGCTTTGGAGTCCAGTTGGAACCTATACGACTTGGGAGATGATTCAACTGAATCCTGAGTCTATATAGTTAGGAAAGGCTTCTCAGCCGGTTTGAAATCTATTTGTAAAGACCCGAAACTTTGCCTCTCGACAGTCAGCGAAGACAGACTTCGTTTGATAAAAGCTCTCGCAATTTCTGCCCTCCTTCTTCTGAAGGGGGGCAGAAGTTGCGATTATAAACATCGCTAGGTACTTTCTCTCAACAAACCATGATGAATTTTCAACAAGTATTCGGTACAGAACCAGAAGTCGAAGCCAGCGCACCAGGACGAGTAAATCTACTAGGCGAACACACGGACTATAACGATGGATTTGTCCTCCCAACAGCTATCCCCCAAAAAACGACGGTACAATTGGGATTTAGCAAAGATGAACAGCACCACTTTTACTCTGCGGAACTTGACGAAAAAGTAGACGTTTTAGAAAGCACTCATACGCCGTCTAGTTTCGCAAGTTATGTATTTGGGTGTATCCGACTTTTAGAGCAGAAAGGTAACACTATCCCGCCGGTTAACGTGTATGTTACATCCTCCGTTCCTATTGGTTCGGGTTTGTCTAGCAGTGCGGCGTTGGAAGTGGCGACTCTCAGAGGATTGAGATCGCTTCTTTCACTTACTCTCGATGATGTGCAAATCGCCCAACTCGCACAACAGGCAGAAATTCACTATGCTGGTGTGCAATGCGGAATTATGGATCAGATGGCGTCGAGTCTTGCTGACACTGATTCGATGCTGTTTCTGGACACGCGCACGCTGGAACGTCAAGTTCTTCCTTTCCCAAAGGGAGCAGAAGTTGTGGTAATCGATAGCGGCGTACCTCGTACCCTGGCGGCAAGTGGCTACAACCAACGACGCGCTGATTGTGAGGAAGCAGCACGGTTGTTGGGAGTGAAGGCGCTCAGAGATATCACCGATCCGCAAGCTGTAGAGTCTTTACCCGAACCGCTGCGGCGTCGCGCTCTTCATGTGGTTACAGAGGATAACCGGGTGCTGGAGGCGATACAGGGCGTCTCTGCGGAGCGCTTTGGCGAGTTGATGAATGCTTCTCATGCCAGTTTGCGGGACGATTACGAAGTTTCCGTACCGGCGTTGGATACGCTGGTGAGAATGTTGCAAGAAACCCGTGGCGTATTCGGCGCACGATTGACGGGTGCTGGGTTTGGGGGCGCTTGCGTTGCTTTGGTAGAGGTTGGGAAGGCGGAAGCGATCGCCCAAAATGTACTTCAACGCTACAACGGATCGGGTTACACCGGACGGATTCTGGTTCAGTAAGGCGAAGCTAGCGGTATACACTTTATACACTCAGGGGAAGGGCGAGCAGCCGAATCATCCTGGCATCGGCGATCGCGCGATCGCTTCTTTAACTTTCTGGGTAATTAACTCTCGAAGTTCCTCCTTGCCACGCTGACGCTGAAAGCTAGCGCCTTCCTCAGTGGTGGCATAGAGGGGTGGCAGTCGATTGAGCGCATAAGCAGCAATCTCTCCCAGATCCAGAAGGCAAGGGTTGGATACTTCCATTTTTAGCACCTGCACGCTCGCTTCTATTAGCACCAATGCTTCCATCACATTGATAAACTGTTTTCCGGGAATAGCGATCGCTTCATCGGTTAAAAGTTGCCCGAATAAGCGATCTAAAGCGATGTAGTCGTCAACAGAAATTTCCGAAATTTCGCAGATGCTGCCAATCTCTTGTGCTAGAGATGGCGTCATATATCCGTCCTGCAAAGCTTGTTCGACAATTGTTCCTATCGTGAGCTTTTCTAGACTCATTGCATCTCTCCCTGACGATCGCATTTCAAACGGCAATCCTATGATTCTGCCTTAGATTTGAAATTTATAACTTGTCTAATTAGCATAAATAGTGCTAACTTTATAGATTGTGTCGAATTAAAGACCATCCATGCCTAAACTGAAAACCCGTAAAGCAGCGGCAAAGCGTTTTAGAGCCACCGGCAGCGGCAAAATCGTCCACCGCAAAGCCTTCAAAAGTCACTTGCTACAGCACAAGAGTTCTGACCGGAAACGGCGGATTTCTAAAATGGCTCTGGTGCATGAACGCGATGAAGAAAATGTGCGCTTGATGCTGCCCTATTTGTAAGGAAGCAATTTGCTTTCTATGATGAGTCTCTAGTCAATTGCTAATGACTAATGACGAATGACTGCTGACCACCGATCAATAACAACTAATAATTAGCCATGACACGGGTAAAACGCGGTAACGTTGCTCGCAAACGCCGCAAAAAAATTCTCAAACTAGCCAAAGGCTTCCGAGGTTCTCATTCAACTTTGTTCCGGACAGCCAATCAACAGGTCATGAAGGCGCTGCGTAACGCCTACCGCGATCGCAAAAAGCGCAAGCGCGATTTCCGCAGCCTCTGGATCACCCGTATCAACGCCGCAGCACGTCAGCACGGCATTAGCTATAGCCAGCTGATGGGCAAATTGAAAAAGGCAAATGTCCAGATTAATCGCAAGATGCTGGCACAGATGGCTGTTCTCGATCCCGCTGGCTTTGACAAAGTGCTGCAACTCGCTACACAGGCTCAAGGGTAAAGGATGAAGGATGTAGGGCTTTGTCCTTCCCAGAGGGTGGGATGAATGAAGCTCGCCACTCGTTTGTTGCCAGCCTCGTTCCCAGGCGGTGCCTGGGAATGTTTTTTCTTTGGCTCTTTGCTAGTATAAAAACGCCAAACTTAGCGGTTGCTGCCGAGCTACAAGAGATTGTGGAGCGCGGCTACCTAATTGTTGCAGTGAAAGACAATGTCCGTCCCCTGGCTTTTCGGGATGGGGAAGGCAAACTGCAAGGGCTGGAAATTGACATTGCCCAGCGTTTGGCAGCAGAACTCCTAGATAAACCCGATGCGGTAAAGTTGCAGCCGGTGGCGAATCGAGATCGGCTCTCGGTAGTGGTGGATGGAACGGTCGATCTGACGATCGCGAGGGTGACACAAAATGCTTCGCGCGATCGCTTGGTCAACTTCAGCATTCCTTACTACCTAGACGGCACCGCTTTAGTCACTCAGGACGCATCCTTACAAAGGCTTAACGATCTGCAACAGAGAAAAGTCGCCGTTCTGAAAGGATCGGATACGATTTCTACGGTGCGCTATCTTATCCCCCAAGTTCAGCTAATTGGCGTAGATTCCTACGAACAGGCGCGATCGCTCCTGGAATCGGGTAACGCCGATGCCTTCGCCGCCGATGCCAGCATTCTCAGCGGCTGGGTGCAGGAATATCCCCAGTACCGACTGCTGCCGGTACGCTTGTCGGGGGAGCCGCTAGCCGTGGTAATGCCCAAAGGGTTGCAGTACAATCAATTGCGGCAACGGGTAAATGATGTGATCGCGCGTTGGAAGCGAGAAGGCTGGCTACAAGAACGGGTGAAGTATTGGGGACTCCCCCAGAGCGATACCAACCGATTTTAGAAAACTTCCGATAGGGCACCTGTGGCGAGCTACCTCCGCCGCAATCACGTCCCATAATGAATAGAGAAAGCAAATTAATCTCTGTATTTGAAGGGCAATGGATAACTCTCTAGCAATTTTTTATCTCTCCTTGTTGCTGGTACTGCTTGCCGTTGCCGGTTGGGCAGTTGTGCGCCAGGTTTTCAAAACCCGCAAAGTTGAAAGTGTCCTCTCCCGGCTGCAAAATAAGGTGCAAAACGACAAATGCACAACCCAAGAGTTTTACGAACTCGGCAGCATCTATTTAGATAAAAAACTTTACACCCAGGCAATCTCGCTGCTTCAAAAAGCACTCAAAGCTGAGGATGCCGAAGAGGAAAACCTCGCGCCTATCTACAATGCCTTAGGCTTTGCTTACTTCTCCCAAGAGCAGTACGACGTAGCGATTCGCAACTACAAAGAAGCTTTGAAAATAGCTCCAAATTATGTCACGGCGCTCAATAATCTGGGTCATGTTTACGAGAAGAAGAAGTTAACTGCTCAGGCGTTGGAAAGCTATGAGGAAGCGCTGAAGCACGAGCCTGACAATGGCACCGCCAAGCGCCGCGCCGAATCCTTGCGGAAACGGTTGGTTCCCTCGACTTAAAACGCCTTGTCATCCCTGAGGCTCTGCCTCCCGCGGAACTCAAATAAAACGTAACGATTGTAGGGGCGCAAACCTTTGTGCCCCTACAGCTTTATCCGTAGCAAGGTCATATTTTGGAGGCTGTAGAACTGATGGGACGCTATACAAAGCAAAGTTAATTAAAAAAGCTGACGCCTGTAATGAGGCTGAGCCTCATTACAGGCGTTTCAAGTTGGAGGCTGGGAACGGGAAAAAGCAAACTTTCAGTGACGGAGTGCGATCGCCCGCGTGGAAGATGAAGCCGCCTATCCAGAGGAACCATCTGGTTTTCCGTAGTAGATGCCCCTACCATTGGTACCGATAAACACCAGCCCAAACTGCTGCCAACTCGCCTCCATCACATTTGGCTCACCACCGATAGGATTCTCTTGAGAGCCAATGCTCGTCCAAGTTTGGCCTCTATCAAGAGAACGAAAAATTCCCTCGCCCATACCAGCAACTTTTCCATAGAGATAAAGTGCCGGAGTCGTGCTGCCATCCGGTGGTTTCCCGAAGGCAAACAAATGCGCCCTCTCTACTGAAGGCAGCTTAGTCAGCGTCTTGCCACCGTCTGTTGAACGGTACAAACCATTCCAATCCAGACTAAGCCACACCTCATCTTTCACACCCGGAACTGTTTTCAGCCTGCACCACAAATCTGCCCAATACTCGCTTTTAATCGATGAGTTAACAACCTGAAACGATGCGCCCCTATCAGTACTGCGATAAACTTTGCCTTCGCTGTAATAGTAAAACGTGTTGCCATCTACTTTATCTGCGGCCAACGGCTCACCCCAATACCAGGGGCCTTTAGCCCCATTAGGTAGCCCCGACACTTTACTCCATGACGCGCCGCCATCAGTTGTCTGTATCGGCTGAGCCTCGCTGAGAGTCACGACAAAATTGTTTGGGTTATTTGCCGATATAGCTACGCGCAACGGCATTGCCTTTGAGGGAAATGACCCAAACTTCTTCCAAGTCAATCCGCCGTCTGTCGAAGTTGTTCCGCCATTGTGGATTGGTTCCCACTCCACACCACCAACCCGCACCACCCGCGACGGGTCGCTTTCAGAGTAGGTAATACCGTAAGTATGCTGAGGCCAAGGTCCGATACCGCCCATCCTTTTCGATGGATAAGAATTAAGCCCATTGTTGTGATTGAAACCGTCTACATCGGCTACACCACTCAATAACACAGCACCTTTTGGAGGTGCAGCTAAGGCGAAAGCGACTATCTCTTCTTGTCCTTGCTGATAGTTAGCCCAAGTCACCGGATTGGCGTTGATATTTTCTGTTTGCCAAATTCCAGAACCATTCGTCAACCAAACTTTTCCCGGTACTTTCGGGTCAAATTCAATTGCTGAAACCCACGATTCAAACATGGCATCATGCCACCAAGAAACCGTGTGGTTTATATTTGCCTTTTTTTCTGTCCAAGTCGCTCCCCCATCTAAGGAACTATAGAGGATTTTGCTAGTTATTTGACCTAAAGATACGACTAAATGATTGGGATTCGTTGGGTTAACACCCAAGGCATTGAAAAACGCTGGCTTGCCATCTGGAGTGATGTTACTCCAGGTTCCACCAGCATATTTGCTAACTCCTGATTTGTGCGTAACGTAGAGAATACCGTTGCTGGAAACAGCCATTCGCTGTGCCTGTGTCGGGCTTCCCTGGATTTTGCTCCAAGTATTACCCGTGTCAGTAGATTTATAGATTCCATCTCCATAGACATTCGCGTAGACTAAACCGGGCGATCGCTTGTCAAACGCAATGCCTAAAATTCCAATTCCTTTTGTCAGATTTGGGGAAAAAGAAGTAACTCTAGCCCATGTCGCCCCCGCGTCAGACGACTTCCACAACCCATCGTGCCGCGAACCAAAAAAGATTACTTTAGAGTTAGACGGATCGACAGCTAACCTTTCTCCTGCCCACCGCTCTTCGGAGTTGCTGTCCATCCCTAAGTCTATCTTCAATTTAGTCCAAGTTTTTCCTCGATCGCTAGACTTGAAAATTGACCCCTTCGGCTCCCACTGGGAGTATTTGCCTGCCGCCATGTAGACAATATTCGCATCCTTTGGATCGACGGCTAGTGCTTCTCCCCCGTAATAAGTTTTTTGGGCAAGTGGAAAGCTGTCATTTAAAGGAATCCAACTTTTATCTGCTGCATTCCAGCGATAAAAACCACCAACGTCAGTTCTGATATAAACAAGATCCTTTTCTAAAGGATGGGGGTAGACACCTGTAACAAACCCACCTCCACCTATAGAAACGTTAGCCCAGCGATATCCATTTCCCCCGATCGAGTAGATGGGTGCTGCGGCTACAGATGCTATGCCAAGGCTTTTGTATGTTTGCGGTTGTTGGTTGCTAGTGGCACACGCAGCAATAATTCCCACCACAATAGGCAAACCAGTCAAAGCGATAAATTTTGGTATTTTCATAATTTATAACCAAAGATAAACACAGATGAACCCCAATGAATTATTTGTGTAAGTCTCTGTTCATTCCCGATTTCATTCCTAGTAAATTGATGGTGTATGAGAAGTTATATTGCTTAAGTTTAATATTTAGGGTTTTTTAAAAAATTATAGAAAGCTCTCATATAGATTTTTAGTTTATCTATCGGTTTTACGGTGGCAAGATGATTTTTAACAAGTTTTTTAAACTCCGCATCCATTTCTCCATTCCGGAGATACACACCCATTCCTGTCGCCATCATGTGGTTAGAAAACTCATAAAATGATGGGAATTTGACTCCTATCCAATAGCCTAAAAGGATATTGATCTTGGCGGTTCGCTTCTGATAGTCTTTTGATTTCCCCTTAGTCTCTTTTCCGATAGCATTGGCGTTCTTCCCATGTACCCGATAAAGACTTAATTCCTTATCCAAAACGATCCCTTTACTTAGCCCTAATGAGCTAAAAATTAAAAAAGCATCATTGAGCAAAGTGCTTCCTGCTTTATCCGGCATTGGCAGAATTTGTTGTAAGAGTGACCGTTTCAAGCAAAGACCAGAGGTAGAGGGGTAAGGAAAGTTTTTGTAGAATCTGCCACTTTTCGTTAACTGTGTCAAATCGTACTCGCGGAATAAATCGGGACTGGTTTTAAGTTTTTTATCATTTATTTCCACTAACTTTTCGTCCACAAATTTAAGAGGATGGAAACACCAACCTAAATCTGGGCGATCGCCTAATGCTTCTACTACTTTTTCTGCTTTTTCAGGTACAAAAGTATCGTCAGCATCCAAAAAGCAAACAATATCTCCTTTACTCGCGGCAAAGCCTGCATTGAAAGCTGAAGCTTGTCCCCCATTTTCCTTTAGTACCGGGAGAATTTTATCGCCATAACTGGCAATAACTTCTCGTGAGTTGTCGGTAGAACCGTCGTCCACCACAATTACCTCGACGTGGGGATAGGTTTGGCTGAGGGCGCTATCAATTGCCTGTGATAGGAAACGAGCATAATTGTAGTTATTAATGGCGATGCTAACTTTAGGGTTGCTGTTCATGCTTTTAGTGTTGTTATGAGCGTCTGGTTTGAGTAGTGACAGTTATAGCAGCAAGCTTGGGAAGAACACAGCAATGCCTATGAATCAATACCCAATACTTGCCGATACTGTGCTACAGACTTTTCCAGGGAGAACTCATCAGCTCTTAGCCGCAGTGCTTCCGAGTCAGAAGGCTTATCTAAGGTAGTCGCGATCGCTTCTGCTAAACCTTTGACATCTCCAACACTGACTAACTGACCGTACTTTCCGTTTGCTAAAATCTCTTCTGGCCCGCTAGGACAATCGGTAGAAACTACCCTGGTTCCCATAGCGATCGCCTCAATGAGTACAGTAGGCAATCCTTCATATAAAGAAGATAGGACGAATACTGCTGAAGATGCCATATAAGCATAGGGATTTGCCACAAACCCAGGTAAAGCCACATTCGATGCTATACCCAATTCCTGCACCAAAGCTTCAAGCTGCGATCGCTCCGTTCCCTCCCCTAAAATCATCAGCCGCGCCGGACGCTGTTGTTGCACTTGAGCAAAGGCGCGAATCAAAGAAGGAAAGTCTTTTTGCTTTTCCAGGCGTCCCACACCCAAAATCACCGGAGGCTGTCCCGCCTCAAACCAAGGATGTTCCACAAGTTCACTGGCTTTTTTTAACAGATCCGGGGTAACAACTGGGTTGTAAATAACTTTGATTTGTTCTTTTGCTAATCCTAGATGCACCAAATCATCAGCCGACCCTTGAGACACACTAACAACTGCATCAGCCATCGGGTAAAACCAGCGTACCAAGTAAGGTGCAATTCGCCTTTTCAGCTGCTTAGAGTTTTGCGCCTCCTGAGACAGGGTGTTATGTACGCTCACTACCACTCTTGTAGATACACCAGCCAGCCTTCGAGCCAACAAAGCCACTATATTCGTATCTTCCAAAGCCGAAAGCAAAGCTGTAGGTTTATTTTCTTTCAGATAGCGTACCAAGGCGGGGAGACTTGATAGCAGCCGCTTACCTTTCAAGTCCACAATTCTCACCTCTGGCGGTACTAGAGACAGATAAGGTCCTTCCACCTTAACTAAAACTAAGTCTACGCTTAAGCCTTGCTCGACAAAACCACGAGCCAAATTAACGAGGACTCTCTCAGCGCCACCGCCATATAGGGAAGTAAGAAAAATTGTTATGCTAGACATTTTTATTTGAGGTTGAAAATACTTCTATTCCCTAATTCCCGCTCTCTGGGGAGGAGTTAAGGGAAGGGTTACTTGAAAAAGTTGGTAAATTTATTGCTAACCTTACTACGTTGTTTCAACTAATCCTTCTTTTCTTTCCTCCGTCTCAAACGACCTAATATTCGACATTGGGAGGCGCTTCAATGATAAGGTTACTGATACATACAATATCCAAAACAGAGAGTGCGGTTCTACAATTGTACTTTCGGTATAGTTATACATTAGTAAAAACGTCACGTAGGTTATCGGCCATAAATCTTCGGGTTCTTTAGTGGAACGCACCCATTTTATGGCTCTAAAATAGGTAAAAATAATACTAATCCCAAAAAAGAATATCCCTACAAAGCCGAGATCAACCGTCAAGTTTAAAAACCCATTGTGAGCGTGGTATACCTTATAGCGAAGTACACGCCAAACATATTCCGACTCCCCTCCCTCCAGCCAAAATCCCTGATAACCATAGCCTAACCAAGGGCGATCCCAGATTTTTTCTATTACAGCATCCCAAATCTCTGTACGACCGCTGAGGGTAGGATCTTTGCCTAAGCTAAACAGCAAGTTATCCCAACTTGCCACGCCCCATGTAGCTAGACTTCCACCGATTAATATCAATGTAATGAAGAAGGGAATAGCTAAGTTGTCGCTCCACCGTAAAGCGCTGTAAAAAGGCAAGAGAATTATCAAAGTCAAGAAGATGATTAAAGCAGTTTTTGAAGTTGTAAGTACAATCACGCCAACGCAAATACCACAAACACCCCATACCAAGTAACGATATTTGCGAACGTTCAGAGCCACAAGTAAGGTAGACAATGCTGGTACCAGCATCAGGCGAGACAAGAGGTTTTTGTGTAACAAAGGCCCCCGCCAAGCTCCTGCATGAGTTCCACTTTCTATTCCACCTCCCCGAAAAACTAGGGTGTACATTACGGTAATTACTGCTCCTATACCCAGCGCCCACGCTATTATGCGTACTTGCTCTTTCAAGGTATAGCGCGAAGCAAAATACAGTCCAAACAAGGTTGTTTGTAACACATTGATGCCAGCTTTTCTAGAAATAGGCGGAAAATCAGACCAAAAAAATGAGATTACAATCGTTGCGACTAAACCCCATAAGAAAACGTCTCTCAAAGCTGGACGAACAACACTTTTGAACCGGGCAATAATCAAGAAAATTGTCCCGGCATAGACTCCCAACTGTAGCAGCGATATAATCTTGTCAAACACGGAAGGAACATAAACAGCGTAGCCAGCTGTTCCCTCCGACGCATTGTTTAAGCTGGCAAAGTTTAATAATCCTGAGAACACTAGCAGCGCCAGAACCGAGAATCTCTTTTCAGCGAAATTTAGGAGTGGATTCACTACTTTAGAGGGTGGTAAAAGTATCTAGAATTCAACTCAAGTCTAGGTCTTTTCAGTCGGGTGAGGGGGGAGAAAATGACTTTTGACAAGTTTCTAGGATGATGCAGTTTTTGTTAAAGGTGGCGTTAAGCTTCGGATGATTTTTCCTGCTTTACTCCTTTGATACTTTTAATATAATCTCTCAGCTTCTGCTGGGTACTGGGCAACAATGCCACGACTACTAAGCCCAAAACTACCCACCATCCTAACTGGTAGGCAAACAAAGCTATTCCAAAGGTCCCGCACCACAAGCCAGCCAATCGATAGTCAGGACTGCCAATGTCCCGCACTAGGTAGAAGTGGATGACAATATAACTCGCTAAAGTCGCCACCTCAGCCCAGCCGTATCCCACTAATCCCAAGCGGGGTAACAGCACGAATGCTGCTCCTACAAAAAGAGCCATATACACGATGTGAAAAACTGTAACTTCCCAGTTCCGCCGCAAAACGTAGAGGGTTGAGGAATGCATATTAAACATGGAGTTGGTCAGATTGCTCAAGGCGATATAAGGATAGATCGCCACTACGGGAAGCCAGCGATCGCCAAACACCAATGGAATAAGCACAGGCAAAGCCCAGCTGACTACTACGAGCAGGGGTCCTAAAGCTAATATCTGAAGGCCCATGCCCTCAGTGACAGCTCTCCGTAACCGCTCTCGATCTCCCTGCAAGCGCCCCAAGGTGGCAATGGAAATCCGCCAGGTTGCGGTTTTTACAAAACTGAGAATGTCGATGATCCGGATGGCTAAGGCTACATATCCCACTGCCTCGGCACCAGCGTATCTACCTACTAGCAGGGGGTTGATCAGAGTACGTAGTTGCCACACCCAGACTGAGGTGGAAAATCCGATGCTGTATCCCAGCATCTGCTTAACTAAAACCCAATTCCAAGCAAAGCGGGGACGATATCCGGCACTCCAGTAGAGTAGTGCTAGAGTTTGAACTTGCTGTAGCCACCATCCAGCCACCAGCGCCCAAACTCCGGCTCCCCGAAAAGCCATTGGAAAGGCTATCACGTAGTAAACTAACTGACCGAGAAGTTCAATTAAAGCTACCCGCTTGTAATCTAGATTGCGCTCTAGCCGAGCCATCGGGACTTGATTGAGGAGAACGACGGGAAGTCCCAGAAACAAGACTTGCGCTACCGGGCGAAACCCTTGGATATTCACCCAGCTTTCTATTAAGGGAAGCGCCAAAAAAGCTAAAAGCATTCCTGTAAACGCTTGCAGCAACAGCAGGGTGAAAGCTTGGTGATATACTCCGAGTTCCTCTTCCCCTTCCCGCCGCACCAGATAAACTTCAATGCCTAGCTGGCTGAGCATCTGAAGGTACAAAAATATACTGATGGTGGCAGCATAGAGACCGTATTTCTCCGGTCCTATGACTTTGGTAACTAGCATCACTCCTGCCAGACTGATGAATACTCCCAGTCCCTGACGCAGTACCAGGTAGGCTCCTCCCCGCATGACTTGCGTTTTCAGGTTCATGCTTGTCCCTCAAAGTAGCAAATATTACGGAGAAATCCTTGATGTTCTACCAATGAAGACTTCCAGAAAAAGAGATTTATAGATAGCGATCGCAGCTTGGGAGTCTTTAGCGGCGCAAGATGCGGGAAAATCGGTAGAATGCTCATCAATTTTTTGAGCAGGTGGCTCAGCTCCAGCACATTTTTCTCCTTAGTTTGCCTTGGTTCATCGCTACTGCATCAGTAGACGGCCTTCTAAGGTCGTCAGCATATTTCATTGAATAAATAGTCAATTGCTACTAACGCTAGTACAGATTGGCAAAAATATCTCAGCAACAGTTAAAGCGATCGTACTTGGGTGCCAATCTCTTTTTAAGCAAGCAAATTTAATTTACCACAGACAACAGTGTGGATTTGTGAGAATTCCCCCCCAAAGTTTAAAGCTTTTATAAAGACACTGAATATTTACACATTTGGCATTGAGCTATGGAAGGCTTGATAATTCTTCATTAGAACTTCAACTTTATGAAATAGATAACTTACATTATTCTCTGCAAAATGTCTGTAATCTTACCAGTGTTTAGGCAATCATGATATTAAAACTTCTCCATCGGGCTGTGGCTCCTGTGTTTATTGGCACTATGCTTGGGTGTACTGCTAGTAGCAATAGGTAGCAACCAACAGCCGATTGTAGGCGCGGATCTTGTGTCCGTACCGATGGCACCCACTTCCTACGTCGCTAGGCTAACGTGTCGATAGGCAGTAGAGGGTTTGTTACAGGTGTTTATACTTACAACGCACAAAAGGATCTGGTTTAGATCAGAACCGACGTTGGTGGCTTTTCTCTCTGGAATACCGAAGATAAAACCTGCATTCGATTACATGACAGCTTCACAATGAAAGAGAAAACATATTACGGGGAAGAAGCGATCGCAACAGATCCCATCAACCCAAATATCGTTTACATGGCAGCAGGTAAATACTCCCAGCGGCAACCCAAAGGATCAATCTTTAAGTCCACAGAGCGAGGTAAAAACTGGACTAAACTAAACATAAACTTAGGGATAGACAGTAATGTTGAGCATTGCTGGGTGGGAAAAAGACTAGCTCTCAATCCGGCTAACTCCAACATTATTTTCTTTGATTCGCGGCACGATGGGGTGTGGAGATCCTCGAATGCAGGCGCGACAATGGGCGAAAGTCGCTTCTTTTTCCCCAACGTTTACAAAGAGCGTTGGCATCTTGTCCGCGTTGGCGGTTCAAGGTGGAACTCAACTTCTACAGGAGCAACTTCAACAGACGGTGGATTAACCTGGAAGAAGTTTGCGTCGTTTCCGGCATCAATTACCACTGCGCGTAGCGATATCAGCAACTAATCCAAACTTGTTCGTTGTAGCTGTAAGTAAAGCTCTACCCCTACGCACCACTAATGGCGGCGCTTCAGGGAGTGCAGTGTCTGGACTACCAAATTGCTCAGAATGCCCCTGGTATTGAGATCAGCCCTTGGTGGCGAATAAAGTAGATGGAAATACTTTTTACTATTACAGCGACAGCAAAGTTTACCGCAGCACTGACCAAGGTGCATCCTTTAGCCTTTAGCATTGTCAACTCATCGATTCCCAATATTAAGAGTGACTACTATTCGTATGCGCTGAAAACAGTTCCAGATGCGAAAACTGAAGTCAGGTTCAGCTTAGACTAGGAAGGTTTATTTAACTCCACAGACGGTGGCAAAACGTTCGCTAAGCTGCCTTCAGTAGAAAAGGCGCATTTGTTTACTTTTGGGAAACCGCAGACCGGAAGGACAACTCCAGCGCTTTATTTGTATGGAAAAATTTCTGGTATGGGCGAGGGAATCTTCCGTTCTCTCGACAGAGGCAAAACTTGGATAAGCATTGGTTCTAGCCAAAATCCATCGCTAGCCAGCCAAATGCGATGGAGGCGAGTTGGCAACAGTTTGGCTTGGTTTTCGTTGGTACCAATGGCAGGGGCATCTACTACGGAACTCCTGACGATTCCAAGGAGTAGGCTGCTTTATCTTCCGCGCCCGTACACGCAATTCGCCCCTGAATACTGGTGAAATTTACCCGAAAAGTACCAAGGCATTAGCCTTTAACAGAAAACGGTTGTTTCACGCTAGTAACACGTTCTGTTAAAGAATGATTTTGTAGTGCTGTTACTTGTGACAACACGTGCGAGACGAGGGATTCAACCGTCATCAAGACTACCGAAAATGCCAATACTACGAAACCAGCAGCTGTGAAGAGAAACATGACGCTTGTAGAAATTAGTTTCTTGATAAAGGCGTTCATTTTGGTAAATAGTTTTGTTTACCCCTCTAGGATATGAAACACTATATGGTTTTGACATCAGTGAATTTTTTGAATTTTTTGTAAAGAACTCCTTTATAAACCCGAAAACATACGGGGACGCTTTAAGTATATTTTTCTACAAATAAATTAAAGGATGTTTTTCTGATTTTGTCCTGAAAGCTAAGTTTTTTTAACTGAATGCTGCTAAATGCTGCTAGTAAATACGTAATTGAATGTAAATATGTGTGTCGCGCTTATAACACTGGTGAAGTGAGTGTTCATGGCTATTTTGTGTAAAAAAAATATAAAGATAATATAAAGACAAAAAATAGTAGGGGCGTACAGCTATTTGTGCGCCCCTATCACCTGGCAGGAAAATATTAAGTTATATTGACAATTTAGAAATGCAACAGCGCTTTTAAGCCTTGACTAGGTCTGATGGAACTGGAATTCGTTTGCCGTTTTCGTTGTCTAGTGGAGCAAGGGCGGTGAGTGTTCTGTACAACTCCAATGTTTCGCTAGTAATCTGGTTCCAGGTATAGTGTGCTTGCACATAACTCTGGGCGTTTTTAGCCATTACCGCCAATTCATTCTGGTGATTGATTGCCCATTCCAAGCTGCGGAGGCAAGAGTCTACATTTTTTACCTGGAAAAGCATCCCTCGGTTTTTGCCAATCAATTGCTGATGCACGGGAATGTCACTACCGAGTACGGGAACACCTTCCTGCATTGCTTCCAACATTGATAGAGGTAATCCCTCCAACTCAGAAGGAAGTACAAACAATCCCGCACCCCGAAGGATTTCTGCAAGACGGGGACCTCTAAGTTCACCTGTGAATATGATGTTCTTGTTATTCGCCGCCATCTCGGTGATCTCCGAGGTGAACTCATTGGTATCGCTGGTACCGCCCACCATGACGAGTTTCCATCCTTCTTGCTGAAGATTTTGGAAGGCTTTGATGAGTAAGTCAGGGCACTTTTCCGGTACGAGTCTACCTAAAAATAGAATATAGCGTCCCTGTTCCAGACCTAGCGAAGTTCCATAGCTAAAAGTAGGGTCTGAATCACCCATATTTGAGGGTGCGTTAGGAATATAAATTGTCTCCTTACCGTAAGTTTCCTTAAAGTATGAGCGCAGTTCCTCTGAGACGACGATCATGCTATCAGAGAAGCGGACAGCAGCACGTTCGCCGCGACGGATTAGGTCGCTAGAAGCTTTGTTCCATTTGGCACGTTGCCAATCTAAGCCATGACAGGTAACAACAACTTTTGCCGAGGAAGCAATTTTGGGTAGCCAAGTAAAGAGGGCTGGTCCTAAAGCATGGAAGTGAACGATATCATAACGCTTCGCATTGCAAGCGATCGCTCCCAGCGCCGAACTCAACAGAGCATCCATTCCCTTGATATTCAAGCTGGGTATGGAAACAACCTTCACACCATGAACGTTATAGTGGCTGAGCGAAACATCTCCAGTGTATGAGGAACGGGCAAACAAATCCACTTCATGACCCTGTTCTACAACCCGTGAATAAATTTCTTCACAGTGGTGCTCGATACCACCCTGTTTAGCAGGCAACCCTTTTGCTCCAATTACGGCAATTTTCATGGCGAAACCCCGGTAAAAGTTTTTTGATTAATCTGGCTAGTAGACAAATTCCGCTGTTGCCAGCGGCTTAGCATATCGCTGTAGATATCACCCACGACAGTCTTGGCACTGTAAGGTTTGGCAGCTTTAACGCACGCCTCGATTGGATAATCTCCACCGTTGTGCAGTACCTTCCGCAAGGCATCTGCAATTGCGGCTGGCGATCGCTCCTCGCACACCACTCCACTATCAGTAGTGAGTAGGTTTGGAGTTTCGCCGCATTGGGTTGTCACCACTGGCGTACCACTGGCAAGTGCTTCGAGAACGACCATAGGAAGACCTTCATAGGCGCTCGTTAGTACAAAAACACTACATACACGTTGCAACTGTGCAAGTTCTGCCTGGGCTAATGGTCCCAGCAGCGTTACCTGTCCGGACAATCCAAGGCGGGAAATCTCAGAACGTAGCTTATCCTTTAAGTCTCCATCGCCTGCTATGAGGAGGTGAACAGTTGAATCGTTCAGGGCAGCAATGGAGCGGACTAGCAAGACGGGGTCTTTCTGGGCGTGAAGGCGACCAGCAAATAGAATAAAGCGTGTATCTTCCGCTAAACCCATCTGCTGTGCAAGTGTGCGCCTACCTTTCTCTCGTTCATCTAAGGTCAATGGGTAGCAGATTTCGTTATCTACTGTGTTTTTGACGTAGGAAATGCGCTCTGCTATCTCTGGGTAATGCTGCTGGTAATGTTGCACCGATTCAGTATTACACGACAAGATTTGAGAAAACTGACTTACAAGATAGCGTTCGATAGCAAAATATGCTGCTGGAAAACGTTGCCACAGAATCGCATTTTTTTTGTCCGCAGAATTAATTTGCTTTTGAATATCGTTGTGAATAAAGAGAGTCTTTTCTCCTGACCAGTTGCGAGTAAAAAGTGTGGGTTCCAGCCTGTGAAAGTGCATGAAATCCGAACTCAAATTCCGACCCAAAAGGGCAGCCGTATATTTAATAGTGGTTGGTACTAATTTTTTAAAGTTATCGTTTTCTATAAAAAACAAGGGCATAAAGCGGATCTCTCTGCCTGCCAACTGGGCGTCTCTCCATACTCCTATGGGTTGCGATGGATCGTTCTCCGTTCCTACCAGCCGGATTTCAAACTCGCTAGGAGCGTATTTAACAAAAGTGCGTATGACTGTTTGTATACCCCCGATGCTAATGCTACTCGGATTGAACTGGTAGAAGATAGTCAAAACAGGTTTACGCATAACAATACCTATATATAGCTAGGTGTATTGGTTGTTTTTTTGTTGTGGCAAAGATTAATTAAGCAGTCTGTCAGTAGATTTATTTCAGCATGATTGCTTAGCTGACTTGAGAGTCTGAGATTCTCTTCCTCATAATTGCTTAGATTACTGTAAAACCCTACTTAAGTAAATTGAATTTGCCAGATTTTACAGAAAGTTCTCAAATTTCCCACTTGACTTCATGGCAACTTTATAATGAGGTTCAAGACGCTATGAAGGCAAAAAATGGCTCAATTTTAACACTGCCCAATAATTTCTCCCAAACCCGAAAAACCCTGACCCAGCCATTCCTAAGCTTTTACTAAATCTAATACCACTCTAGAAGAGAACTCGTTACTCCTACTACTACTATCAAAAGTAGGAGTTATAAAATACTCCTTATGGAAGATGCGGACTGAGTTTATACGTAAGATTACTTGGTTGGATGAATTGTACTTTACGATTAACTTTCCGAAGCCTATTACTACTATCAAAAGTAGGAATTATGAATACTCCTTATGGAAGATGCGGACTGAGTTTATACGTAAGATTACTTGGTTGGATGAATTGTACTTTACGATTAACTTTCCGAAGCCTATTACTACTATCAAAAGTAGGAATTATGAATACTCCTTATGGAAGATGCGAACTGAGTTTATACGTAAAACCGCTTGATTGTATAAATTGTACTTTCGTACTTTACAATTAACTTTCCGAGGCATCGGATATAAACTGCTAATGAAGTCTGTATTTAAAAGTGTAATTTGACAGCCACTATGCAAAAATACAATTTTATTTAATATTCTCTACTAGAAGATATTTCTTTGCCGATCCGCAGTAGCAGCCTGCAAGAGCGAATTTGCTTAGTTGTCCTATTGGTGAGGGGTATCAACGTAACGCATTTAAGCAAGTGTATATCAGCGGTCTTCTCTACACGGAAAGGGGACTCGCCTTTTTCCCATAACAAAATTCTCCTACCCCGAACACGGTTAGGAGAAGAGGATTCGCCATAAGCGTATAGAACGTCCTTACAACGGTACGCTTATGGTTCGAGCTAGAGAAGTAATCGATTAATGCTTGTTTAAGCGCGATCGCTATTTTTAGGAGCCTTCGCTGTCAGCATTTTTGGCGTACTGGCATCTTCCTTGTAGTATGCCTTGGCATGGTGGAAATAACTATCAGGTTCGTTTTCCACAATCACACCATTGACGACCAAGCCCAAGACCTTCTGACCTGATTGCACCAAAAATTGCTTACAAGCAGCAGCGCTGACAGTATCAACCACGCCTGGGCGAACTACCAATAACATACCATCAGTCATCTTGCCTACTGCCAGAGCATCTGCCACCAGAACAATTGGAGGCGTATCAAGGATTATAAAATCGTAGTCTTTAGAAAAATTGTCAATTAATCCAGCCATCCGCTTTGAGTCAACAAGAGCCAATGGATTAGGAGGAATCACCCCAGAAGGAAGCACATCCAAGTTATCCATCACTTCTCGCACAGCCATCTCAAACTCAGCTTGATTAACGATGACATCGCTCAGACCAATTGCATTAGTCAAGTCCCAAATATGATGCTGCATGGGATGGTGCAGATCCGCATCTATTAATAAAACTCGTCTTCCTAGTTGAGCCATAGCGATAGCCAAGTTGGCACAAACTGTAGACTTGCCTTCTTTAGAAACAGAACTTGTCACCGCAATGACTTTCAGCTCTTGATCTGGACTGAGAAACTTCAAGTTTGCCTGAAGCATACGGTAAGCTTCACTGATAACCGAATGTGGATTATCTCTAACAGGAAGCTGCGGAAGAATTCTTTCTAGTTTCTTACTGCGAAAAGTAACTTTTTTCTTCAAAGAAGGAATCATTCCCAGGACAGTATATTTAAATAACTCCCGCACCTCCTTGGCAGTTTTGATAGTTGGATCTTTCAGGTCTACAAGGAAAGCAGTAATTACATAAAGTAGACTGCCTGCAACAATTCCGGCAGCTATGATTATTAGCTTGCGAGTACCTACGGGCTTTTCTGGAACTGTAGCGGCGGAAATTAAACTAGCGTTGCCTACATTTTGATTTTCCGCAATCTGTACCTCTTGAAGATTTTTCAAAAGAATTTGGTAGGTAGATTGCGCGGCTTCTACTTGCCGTTGTAAATCCCGCTGACCCTGTTGCAATCTAGGTAAAATGTTCGCTCTTTGTTTGTACGCCTCCTGAGCGCGAGATAAAAAAGTCACTTGATTAGCCAAACCTAAGCGTTGCACTTCTGCGTTGACTAACTCTGCGGTCAGTTTTTGTTCAAGTTCCCCAATTTGTAAATTTGCTTCGGATACTTGTTGGTTGGTGCCAACAATCTCTCCTACCCGTTCCTGTAGTAAAGCTTTTAATGCCGCTTGTTTGCTTTCGAGATTAATTATTTTGGGGTTTTCATCCTGAAAGCGGGTGCGCTCAACTGTCAACTCGCCTTCAATTTTTTGGAGTTCTATCAGCACTTGCTGAACTGCGGGAGATTGGCTGAGCGAGTTTAGAGCCATAGCCCGCTGTGAATTCAGTCCTATCTTACTTTGGAAGGCGGCGACTCTAGCAGTTGCATCTTCAAGTTCAGCTTGAGTTTGCGCTTTTTTGCTGTCTAGCTCTGCGATCGCTTTTACGGCTGAGCTTCCTTCTTCTTCTAGAGCTACAATGTTATTCTGTTCTTTGAAACTACGCAAAGCGGCTTCTGCTTGACGAACAGTGGCTTCAGTCTTCGGTAGCTGCTTACTAATAAATTCGCGAGCCGCCGCTGCTTGAGCGCGGTTATTAAGTACATTCTTCTCGCGATACAAATCCATCAGTTTGTTGACTATCTTTGCAGCTTCCTGGGGATCTTTGCCTTTAACGGATATCTGCAAAACATCGGTTCCTTTGATCCCTTTTACCGTAAGCTGTTTTAGGAAATCAGCAGGTTTTAGGGGATCTCCCTTTTTGTCTTTTAGGTTTAGAGAATTTATCGTCTCTTGTATCAGAGGCTCAGAACGGACTATCTCGGCTTCTGTATCCAGAGGAGTATTCAAGACATTGAGCGGTTCCAACTGTCCGATTTTTGCTCCCGCCTCTGTGACTAAAGCAGAAGTCGTATTTTGCTTCTTAAACAAAAGCCTCCCTTCGGCTTCGTAGGTAGGCTTTTTTAAGAACGCAAATGCGGCGGCGAGTGCAACTGTAAATATAAAGACGGTACTGGCGGGTAGCCAACGCCGTTTGAGGATAAGCCAGTATTTTTTAAAATCTATATCTTCTGTGTATTGTCTAGTTTCCATAAGAGGCTCGTGTAGGAGAGTGGTAATAAGGTTGTTTTGGAGGCAGGTGTATTAGCCGCTCCCAGAAGCGAGTCCTTGCAGTGTAGACTATTTCCTCGCTTATCGAGAGGCAGCATCTGGTAGTTCTTACTCAGCCGACAATTGTATCCTAACAAGGCTAGTAAAAGTTGGAGTGATAAAAAAAACTGTTAATCAATGAAAGGATGAGCTTAAAGCTGTATGCAGTAGCATTCGGCTGGTAGCTCTAGATAAGAGGGATTAACAAAAGCGGGCTGCGAAATTTTTTTGATGCTGACGGACAACCGGACTATGGCAAAGAGTAGAAGTGCGATCGCTTTGGATGAAAGCACCTTAAGCTTACACCTTAAAGCAGGATTAACTGCGCGATCGCTATAGAATGACTCAAACAATTGAGTCGGAAATATTTTAGGTCCTATCGGAGGCAGTTTTGGGACGATTGCCGGAGTGACTGGAAGATTAATTTGGCACAAATATCTGGGAACATATTTCTGCTTTGTGCGATCGCCCTCAAAATCCTGAGATATCTGTATAAACATCCGATTATTCTTTAGCCAAAGAGATTACCACCAGCCTGAACAAATCGGATGATTGCCAGGATTCACGGCATGAATATCCTTGGTGTGTGAATGAAACCGTCCCCGCTCCTGAAGATAAATCTCTTACCTTAAAGCTTTCAACCTGTTTGACAGGTTGAAAGCCTTTGCCTAAACTCCCTAAAAAAAGTTGCACGCGGCGTGAGCCAAATTGCCTGACTACGGCTTAATCAAATGTTGCTCAAACTTGCGATAGTTACCAATTAACCTTGCCCGCTCAAAAGGGGGATAAAACAAGATGGTTCCCAAAGGTAAACCAACTGCCAAAACAGCGCCCATCACCAAAGGATTTAGCAATCCAACTTGGAAGCCAACTCCTAAAGTCATGCCTAACGCCATTGCTAATAGCGACACCCCAATCGCGAGATTGGGACTAAATCCTCTTTTCAAACAACTAACTGCCAGACTCTGCGCCCCAAAACCAGCCATAAATACAGCAAAATCCACCGCTTCAAACCCAACCGCCGCCGAATTTGCCGCTCTAAATTGCTCGCCAAAACCCGTCACAAAAAAAGCGACAATTCCCGCAACCAACAAAGCTACAACCGTGTCTATACCCGCAAACTTAACTTTATACCTGGATAGAAGCTTAGCGACAAACACAGCCCCAGCCGCCGCCGTAGCCGCTGCTGCCACACCAAATGCAGCGACAAACAGCGTGATAAACCCAGCCATGACCACACCCATCGCCCCAACTTGGGCAATCGTTCCGCCCCAAGCGATTCCCTCAATCCAAGCCGCCGAGGCAGCAAGTGTCACCAGTAAAGCGAGCGCGATATAAGGTAGTTTTTTGTTCGTAATCGGAACCGGGGCAGTCTGAATCTTAACAGTAATATCGTGAGTTTCTGGCAGAGAATTTGTGTGTAATAACAGATGTCGCTCGTAGGTCTTATCTGCCATCAACCGGCTGGTATTCACATTGATTTTACACTTCGCCTGATTGTTCTCAAACTTAACGGAATCAAAAGAAATCCAAGTGTGAGTATCTGGTGTATGGGGGGGATCGCTTTCGTGGGGTGCCACTTCCCAATTTCCTTCCAGAAGGGTATCAGGAATCGAGTTCGTAACTGCGATTGTTTGAGTCACCCTTTCACCTAATTTTCTTGCCTTAAATTCTAGGATGGGTTTACTCAGCTTCGCTTCGGGTACGCGAATCACATAGATAGGCTTGAGAGCTTCCAAGGCGATCGCTGCGTTAGGATAGCGGTCTTTTGGTTTGATTTCCACCATCTTTTGCAACCAGTCAATCCACCGCAGACTGAGCTTGGGAACGAGATGCTTGAAATTAATTCGATAATCATCATCAATTAACTGGCTAATCTCAGAAGATTTGATGCCAGTTAATAAGCAAATCAGCGTTGCTCCCAAACTATATAAATCTGAGGCTTCAGTGAGTTGGCGATGAAATAATTGTTCGGGCGGCATGAACCCTAAAGTTCCTTTCGCCACGCTGTTCATCGTCACTTCCCCATCCCCAATTCGAGCCAAACCAAAATCAACTAAAAAAACATTGATGTTGCCATCGACCAAGATATTTTCGGGTTTAATATCTCGATGGATAACGGTGGGAATGCGATTTTGCAGATAAACAAGAATTTCTAATAAAGAGACGGCAATTTTCTTAATTTCATCCGGGTCGAAGCTACGAGGTACGGCTAAAGACGGTGCTTTTTTATACTCCTGAACCATGCAAAAGCCATCGGATGTTTGGAAGGAATCTAGGTAGCGGGGGATTCCGGGATGATTCAGTCCCTGTAACACTTGAATTTCGCGCTGGTAGGCGTCGTAGTCTGACCAGGTGGCGTTGATTTTAGCAAACTGAAACCGTTTAATGACAGCGGGTTGCCGAGTTTTCAGATTGAGCGCCAGGTAGGTTACTCGACCACCGGCGCGGTTGTGTCCTAATTCTCGGACGACCTGATAACCGTGGCTGGATAAGTCTGGAAAGTTGCTCATGTGTGAGAGAACGAACGCAGGTTGAATGAGTTTATGCAACTGCTACGCGAGCAGTTGCAGTTAACGGGAGCAGCTAGAGCGAGTAGCCGCTAACTTGCGGTCATATGCTAGAGCGAGTAGCCGCTAACTGCGGCAGACGCCAAAGCGATCGCGCAATCCGAACAAACCAGGGATGGCAGATAAAGGAAGTGGGTGTACGCCTTTTTTGAGACTTGATCTTGCCCCTTTTCCCAGTTGTCCCTTCTCATCCTAGTTCACCAGCTTAGGAGTAGGAATTTCTGTTTTCGCTGTGAAAGTTCATAAAAATAAAGTGAGTGAGCTACACCTAGTTAAGAACTTGATATCTAAGGATCGTAATTATGACACAGCTATCAGAAGCGAATGTGGCGATTTCTAAGGAAGTTAATAATTTGAGAGGTTCCGATTGTTTAGGTTGGGAGTGTCTAGGCTGATTGTTGCGATCGCCTTCTTCCTATGCGCTCTTAGCCGGGATCGTCGTCAGCGAATGCCACTTTTTGCAACGGCTCCTCGGAAGCATCCACGGTCTTAGCACTGGTTGCAACTTTGCAAACTCCAGATTCGTCACCATTATTGCCAACATCCCCGCTTGGATTGACCCGAATGGGCGATGAAGATTTGGTTCCAGTGTTTATACAGTGAAGTTAGCAACTGAAAAGTGATTTTAATTATGCGTCAGATCCTGGGCACTCTTTCTCTATTGGGATTTCTACAATGTTTTCCAGCAGTTGTTTCTGCTCAAACACAACCTGCTTCAGACGCCCCATCTGACCCCATCGAACAGGTGATTGCTGCCAAATTAATGACTGCATATCCTGATGGACAGTTTCGTTCAGAACAATTCATCAGTCGTGCAGAACTTGCCTCAATTTTGGTCAAAACTTTTAAACTGGACAAACGAGCGGGTGCCACCAAACAAGAAGTTATTTCAGTTCAAGATGTACCTTCTTCCCACTGGGCATATAACGACATTCAGACAGTTTTAAAAACTGGCATTATGAAGGGATATCGGGGAGATATGTTCTTCCCCAACCAAAAAATCAATCGCGCTGAAGCTTTATCTATCTTTGCCCAAGCTCACGGTGTATTTCAGTTTCCGAATGACACCGTTGCTAAAATTCTTGCGAAGTATCCAGATTCCGGGAATATACCGGATTGGGCTAAAAAATCGATGGCAACTGCACTTTACGAGGGATTTGCTAATCCCGATGAACAAGGCAATCTGAATCCCCTAAATCCGATGACGAGAGGGGATATGGCTTACGCCTTGAGTAAATTTTTGGAGCGACAAGAAGCACCCGCACCGATGTTGGAAGAAGATTTACCTTCGCCAGCGAGCTTACCAATCCAATAAGTTCCGAAAAAGCCGTTTTCTCAAAGAAAACGGCTTTTTTGCTTTTGAAGAGCGCGATAAGACGGCTCACTTGTTACACTCGATAAGTTTGGAACGATCAGTTTGAGCGATCGCTAACCGATGAACGCCACGCCAAATAATCGAGATATGCGGCGAGATTTTGCCAGCCGCGACGATTTAATTACCTATCTCCGCGAACAATTCCCTACCGTCACCGAACGCGATGACGCGATCGCTACCACCGTAGGAGGACGTAAAGCCGCAGAAGCCTTCTTAAGTCAAGTAGATCCCGCCCGTTACGCCAAAACGCGCAATTCTTTTAGTGGCGCAGTCACGCGCCTTTCGCCCTATCTCCGCTACGGCGTCTTGAGCTTGGCAGAAGTGCGGGATGCTGTGCTGGACAAAGTGGAAAACCGAGATGACGCACAAAAACTCATCAACGAACTCGGCTGGCGCGATTACTGGCAGCGTCTCTATGCCAAACTGGGAAACGACATTTGGGAAGACCAAGAGCCTTACAAGACAGGCTACATAGCCCAAGACTATGCCGAAAAGTTACCGGAAGATGTTGATAAAAGTAGCACCGGCATGGTCTGTATTGATAGTTTTAGCCGCGACTTGCACACCTCTGGCTACCTGCACAACCACGGGAGAATGTGGCTAGCCGCTTACTTAGTTCACTGGCGGCGGATTCGTTGGCAAGTCGGGGCAAGATGGTTTCTGCAACACTTACTGGATGGCGATCCAGCCAGCAATAATCTCTCCTGGCAGTGGGTTGCCAGCACCTTTAGCCAAAAGCCTTATTTCTTCAATCGGGAGAACTTAGAACGCTATACGGATGGCGTCTATTGCCGCCAATGCCCCCTGTATGGTCATTGTGACTTCGAGGGCAGCTACGATGAACTAGAGAAGCGATTGTTTCCTAAAGCTCAAAGCTTCGATCGAAGTGGCGGTAGTAAGAGTTTTCAGCGCGGAAAGAAGCGTCGGTAGTGCGCTTTTGAGTGCGCTTTTGAGTGCGTGAGTTTTGAGTGCGTGAGTCTTGAATTAATGAAACAGCCGATTATTTGGGTGCATGGAGATGTTTTAAGTCCGGAAAATCCCGTATTGCAAGCCTACCCTGAAAGCCCTGCAATATGGGTTTGGGATGATGCTTTGATTGAAGAGTGGCAGATGAGTCTGAAGCGGATTACTTTTATTTATGAGTGTCTGCTAGAACTTCCAGTAACGATTCGACGCGGGGATGTCGCTGCTGAAGTTATCGCTTTTGCCAAGGAACATAATGCCGATGGAATCGTTACAGCAGAAAGTCCTAGCCCCCGTTTTGACGGCATTTGCGACCAAATTGAGGAATCGCTGCCTATCGAAGTGTTACCTGTTGAGCCATTTGTGAAATACGACGGATATATTGACCTTAAGCGCTTTTCTCGGTACTGGCGCGTTGCCGAACGTTATGTTTTTGATTAGCACTGGGAGACTATTGTGAAGAATACAAGAATTAGGAGTTTGATAGCGATCGCTCTTTTTTCCTCAACTAGCACTGCGGCTTATTCGCGTCCAGCGCCGAATATACAAACATTGGTGCCAATGCAGCAACAAGTTGGGGAAGTAGTGTCGCATTTAGTCGGAGTAATGGATACTTCTGCACAAGCGCAAGCTAACCCCAAAGCCCCAAATGTGAGAATGACTACCTGCAAAGTCAGCGTAGAAAATACTAAAAAAAATCCCAAGGTAGTTTTCCTCTACCAAGAACAAGCGATGTCCCAGAATCTTGCCAAACCCTATCGGCAGAGATTCCTAAAAATTGCCCCCAGTGCTGATAACCAAAGCATAGAATCGCAATCATTTAAACCACCAACACCAGAAGCGTTGATTGGTCTATGTAGCAAACCAGAAGCAAAGCGTGTCATCAAATTAACCGATATTGGTGCTGCTAAATGCAGCGTATTTTTAAAACCTGACGGTGAGAATTACATCGGCGAGACACCGAAGGCAGGTTGTCCCAGCGACTACAAAGGCGCAGTGAAAGTAACAAATCGAATTGTGTTGCATTCTACTGGAATGGACACCTTAGATCGGGCTTTTGATGCCGCAGGGAATCAAGTTTGGGGGTCAAAAGGTGAACCTTATCAGTTTAGGTGGGTTCAGCCAAGCGCGAGTCGGTGAAACAGTTTCTTAGACGCGAAAGCTTCTTGAAGTTGGTAGCGATCGCAGTGCAGTGGACGAAACTCATGCATCGCGTAAGCTTGCACAGTGCTAACTTGACATTGCCGATACAGTTCAACTGGAAAATTCCCCGTGTTAGCTACTTCTAACGCCAGGTTTTCCCGCTTCGCTAGCTCAATTCTCTCCGACAAAGAGGTGCCTGGGATTAAACTCTCGTTATAAGCAAGTACAGGATGAATAGTCGAGAGCATTATAAAGATGGGGTGGCTTGGTGTGATGAAGCGATCGCGCTAATCTCAATCAGATAAACTCTGCTTATAGACAAAGCAGGCTCCTTCCCCAAATTTCTCTAGGCAAGTCAAGTCACGATGGTATCGCAAAACCCTTTTTTTGTTGGAGGTCGCGTTCCTTTAGAATCCTTTATAGGACGCACCTCTGAAGTCAAAATTGCATTTGATCAGATTTCCAAGTGTGGTCACGCGGCGTTTTATGGCAGCACAGGTATTGGCAAGTCCTCTCTATTACAGTATTTAGCTTCGCCTCAAGCTTGGGAGATGCGAGGACTTAAGCCATCAAAAGCATTTATTGTTTATCTCAACTGTTCCGGGATCTATCCTTTTAAGCCTTCTTTCTTTTGGAGAGAGGTACTTAGCCTATTGAAAGAGCAGGCAGAGGATAATGGCTCTTTACAGACTGCTATTGAGCAGTTGTTGCAAGAGGAAACAGTAGAAAAGGGAGATTTACGTCGGGTATTGCGACAAATTGGGCAGCAGAACCAATTCTTGTTACTGTTGCTAGACGACTACGATGTGGCCCTCTATCCCAACGATCAGTACACAGAAGCGGAGATGCTAACATTCTTAAGCGAGTTTCGGGATTTGGCAGTTCACAGTCAGGAAGGTCGATACCTGTCAACTATTGTGATGTCATTCCGGCGTTTAAATGAACTAGGGCCTAAACTCCCTCCAGGCGGCTCTCCGTGGTACAACCACTATCTCTTCCTACCACTTAGACCATTTTCTAACAACGAGATTAATTCTCTGTTTGACCTGCCTATTACACCCACTCTAAGAAAAGGGGTTTTAGAGATTACTGGTGGACATCCTGCTCTGCTTCAAATTGCAGGATATTTGTTGTATGACACTCTTGCTGCTCAACAAACACCAGACCTTGAGGCATTTACAAGGGATTTTCAAAGCCGGAGCGAGCAGTTCTTCCATAATGCATGGAAGTGGTCAACTGAGGTAGAACAACTCCTTTTGATGCTGATTGCTCTATGCCGTTTGGAAGGTCGTTTAAATAGAAAAGAACAGTACGCTCTGGTAGATATTGACTTAATTCTCAGCCAGCGGAGTCGAGAGCTGATTGATCTAGAAGAGAGAGGGATGGTTAAGCACACCGTACAGCAAGAAAAAAAGGTCTATTCTTTTGCCTCTTCTATGATGGAGTGGTGGGTGATTCGGGAAATTGAGAACAGCGATAACGTAGAACTTCAGAACCGAGAGAAGGTGTTTCTTAAGCTGATGAGCCGTGAGCAAGCACAGCGAGTTAAAAAGGTGATCCAACAAGTATGGCAGTCTAGAGAAGCAGCCAAGTCATTGATTGAATGGATAGTGGGTACTTTAAAGGCTACTTCTTGAGCAGCAACTTAAAACTGCCTTGAACTTTTGTCAATTTTTGGCTGAGTTTTTTTAATTGAGCGTTTGCAGTAATGCCCTTCTGCTGAGGAAGAATAGAATTCTGCAAGGGAGAAGTTGATCGAGAATGGCTACTTCAGAAGATTGGAAGGAGAATCCTTATATTATTGGTCGCCCAATCTACGAACCAGAATACTTCTTTGGACGGGAGGAGCTTTTCCAGTTTATTCAAGACAATCTCAACAAAAGCGCTAAAGTCATTCTCTTACATGGTCAGCGCCGCATTGGTAAGTCATCTGTACTGTGCCAAATTCCTAACTTTGTCCATCTAGAAAAGTTCGTCTTTGTTTCCCTTTCACTTGAAGGTAAAAGCCAGAAGCCACTGAGTGAAGTTCTACACGAACTTGCTAGAGATATTATCGATCACCTAGGATTGCCCAAAGACAAGGTAACTCTGCCTACAAAATCCGAACTGGAAAAACAATCACAGGTCTTTGCTGATGATTTCTTGCCCCAAATTTATCAAGTTCTCGGCGGTAAGAATCTTGTACTTCTGTTGGATGAATTCGATGTTTTAGGCGACTGCAACCCAGATACAGCGGCTAATCACTTTTTCCCCTATTTACAATCCATCGTTTATCAGCAACCGGAACTGTTTATCATCCCAGTTGTAGGACGACGATTGACCGATATGCCAACGCTACTGGGTTTGTTTAGGGAAGCACCCAGGCACGAAATTGGTCTGCTAGACAGGCGGGGTGCAGAACGGTTAATTATCGAACCTGCTAAGGGTGTGCTGGAATACAACTCTGAGGTGATTGATGCAATTTTGGCACTCTCGGCTGGGCATCCTTATTTTACGCAAGTAATTTGTTTTGCTCTTTTCGCAAATGCCAGGGAGGAACAGCGTTGGCAGGTGACTCGCGCAGATGTCGAGAGTATTGTAGACAAGGCGATTGAGATAGGTGAAGGGGGGCTGGCATGGTTTCGGGATGGGTTGCCTATTCCTGAGCGGGTGTTTTTCTCAGCAGTAGCAGAAGCTCAGCAGGAGCGTCTTGCCAGTTCTACAAAAGATGGAACTTCAGACGGCGGTGTTGTTGGAGGAGAAGCCTTAAACCTGTTAAAGCAGTTTGGAGGAACTTTAGAAGGTGGTGTTGTTGAAGGAGAAGCCTTAAATCTGTTAAAGCAGTTTGGTGTTATCTTAACAGAACCATTGCGTAGAGCAGAGGAACAATTGCTCGAATGGAATTTTTTACAACACTTAGGGCTTGCCGGAAATCCGCTACCACTGAAACTTAATACTTACAAAGTAGCAGTTGAATTGGTTCGTCGTTGGTTAGTAAAGCGGTACTCCCTACGACGAGAAATATTTGAACTAGAGAACCTTGACCAAAGAGTTCATCACCTCTACGAAGTAGCAGCTCTAATGCGTCAACGAGGCGATACACTAAATGCCATCAGGTTCTATAAGCAAGCTTTAACAGCCAATCCTAACCACTTCAGTGTTTTATTCGATTTGGCAGAGGCATACTTGGATGTCCAAGAGTTTGACCAGGCTGTGGAACTTAATGAGCGAGCGTACAAAGTTGATTCAATACGGACTAAAGAGGGATTTATCCAGTCACTATTACTATCGGGACGTGGCTTAATGCTGCAAGGAAAGTTTGAGCTTGGGAGAGAGCAATTTAGTCAAGTATTACTCCTTCAGCCTAATAATCAGCTTGTTAAGTTCATAGTTGAAGAATTACGACCTAAGTATACATCTGAAATAAATAGTCAGATGTTTTTGTTGTATTTAGAGCAGGCTGTAAAACTCAGCGACGACCAGAAAGTAATAATTGAAGCACAAATTAATGCTTGGACAGAATACCAAAGAAAATTAGAGAAATATCGAGACTTTCTGTTGCAAGCAACTCATCAAGAAGAGCCGCTGTCATTAAATACTAGAAGTAAACTAGATGCTTTACCACGAGAATTAAGGCTCAAAGGAGAAGATGTAATAAAAATCAGGAAGCAATTTATACCACAGTTAGAAGCTGCTTTGGAAAAATCTAAGAGCCGCTACCGTCAAGAAGTTGAAAGTTTTGTTATTGATGGCAATATCTCTCCTATTGCTCGCAGAATTCTGAACGTGATGCGTAATCAGCTAGAATTGCTGCCTGAAGAAGCAAACGAGATTGAACGGGAAATTCTAAAACCTTATCAGGATAACCAACGAAAATTCGAGGAGTATTTACAAGTGTTTACTCAAGCAATAGAACAGGAATTTCCACTTAGTGAATCTAGCCGTAACGAGTTAAAACAACTCCAGGCAGTTCTCCAAATTGGAGACAAAGAGGTGTTTATAATTGAAGCAACAGTAGAAATCCAATCATTACTGAAGCAACTGGCTGAGGAATATTCGGATCAGAGCGCAGATGTACGACTCTGGGTTCTATCTAAGAGAATTCAGCAAGAAATCAAGCAGAATCCTACCCTTAAAGGTAAGCTGCTCAGCGCAATAAAACTGGGTGGTCTGGAAACACTGAAAGCAATATTGAATTACTCGCTTGCTGGTATTTCCAGTGAAACAATTCAAAGCTGGCTCGAAGTCGAAGAAGACTGATGGGTAATCAGGCACGCTCAACCTCCTTAAGTTATTTGCCAATAATAAAGACGAAACTATGATAGCGATCACATCCCTTCAACCACGCGATCGCTCTTGATAAGCTTGAAGCTTCATCTAGTTACAATTTTGGTTCAAAATTTTAGAATGCGATCGCTACTGAGTTCAACGCCCATTGTCCTGACAGCAGCAATGCACACTTCCTGACTTCGAGATTAAGCGGCAGCGGAGAGGTCAGCCACTACTGTTACCCGTCCTTTGAGTACAGAACGCAGCAGTCTGTTGACGCAACCTCTTTCTTCCTCATCCAAAGACTCATCCAGAGCGGCTGCCATCAGTCCATAACGGTCAGCCAGAGTCAGAATACCAGTTTCAGTGACAGAGGCTAGGATTTCAGAGATAGCACCGGGGAGCAGTTGGATTTGGGGAAGCATGGTTGTTGGGCGTCAACTCTACGATATTTAATATCTCACCCCTTTCCGTCCCGCCGCGCGATCGCTTCAATGAGTAACGTGTGAAAATTCTCAGCCTTTCGAGTGATCTGAATTACATAGGCACTCAAGGCACAAGCGGCTCAAGCGCGATCGCATCCCTCAACCAGCTACGCGATCGCATTTTCTCAGCTTCTTTCCAAAAAAATAAAACCGATGGACAAACAAGAAAGCAACTTCACCGGCTGGACGCATATCAGCTATGAAAAAATACCGGAAAGCTCGAATAATTGGAATTTAACAGAATCAGATTATCGCATTTTCAAGAAAACTGCCTGGGTGGTAACTGAAAAAATTCACGGGGCGAATTTCTGTATAATCGCAGACGGATCAGACGTTCGCTTTGCCAAGAGAAAAGAATTATTGCAGCCAGACGAAGACTTTTTTGGATATCAAACACTTAGATATAAATTAGCCCAACAAGCCAAAGATATATTCAAAATTATCCAGTTGGAACATCCGGAAACGTTTAGAGTTTCTGTGTATGGGGAATTATTTGGCGGAGAATATCCCCATCCTGACGTAGCGGCTGTTCCTAATGTACAGGCTGTCCAAACAGGAATCTATTATTCACCTAAAATTGAGTTTTGTGCTTTTGATATTGCTATTGAAGAAAATAATAGAACGGCAAAACGAGATTACATAGATTATGAGAAAGCGCTGAAATTATTTCAGCAAGTAGAAATGCAGGGTGCTAAACCGCTATTTACTGGAAAATACGAACAAGCGCTTGCACAGAAGATAGAGTTTGATTCTACCATTCCTGGCTTATTAGGTTTACCCAAATTGCCGTTTAGCAATCAGGCAGAAGGGATTGTCATTAAACCTGTAAGGTCGATCTATATAGATACTCCCAAGGGAAGAATTAGGCCGGTTTTGAAGAGAAAAATTCCAAAATTCGCTGAAGAGAGCCGATTCCATCAGGCAGAAAAATGGAGCGGTCAAAAATTAGCAACATCTCCTCACTATTTGAGTGATGACAAATGGCTACATGAGGCGATGCTTGCATTGGTTACAGAAAATAGATTGATGAATACTCTATCAAAAGTAGGCCGGGTTTCTGGTAAAGACCCAAAAGCAATAGACAAAGTTTTTCAATTATTTGTGAATGATGTAATAGAAACATTTAACGAATCTTATGAAAGCATTTTTAAAACCTTACCTGAGAAAAGTCAACAGACTTTAATCGAACAATTGGAGCAGGAATCCAAAAAATTGATGAATAATTACTTCAAAAAATAATATTTAAGGACAATTTTAGGGTCAGCGACCAACTAAATACTCGATCTGAATCTGAGACGATGCGAACTGACTTTTTCTGCGCTAGGCTAACGCCTCGCTTCGCATGAGCGCGATCGCTCTCCTGTCTTCAATGACTACCCTGGAATTAGAGTTCCCACCTTTTGACATGAAATCGATACGTTTCTTGCTGCTGCTGCTCATCCTGACTACAGCAGCCGCCTGTGACTCAACTCAGGCATCCCTCGACCCCCAGATAACCCAAGCAAGCCAACAACCGACAGAAACTCCGGCACAGCCGAACCAACAGCTTTCCCAAGCGGCGCAGACCAACAACGTGGTGCGAACCGAACCACTCACACCCCAACCGATTCGCATCACCCTCGATAACTTACCCAAACCCTACGCCAGCGACAGTGCCTCCAACTCGCCCAATGTGGTGCCCATCCCAGAAAACCCCACCCTGCGCGTCCCGGCTGGTTTCGTCGTCAACGTTTTTGCCGATGGATTAGATGCACCCCGTTGGCTGGCACTCACCCCGAACGGTGACGTGTTAGTCACCGAAACCCGACAAAACCAGATTCGCCTACTGCGCGACACTAACGGCGATGGCGTCGCCGATGTCCGCCAAACCTTTGCCAGTTCCCAAAATGGGGTAAATATCCCCTTTGGCATGACCTTTGCGGGCGGATACTTCTTCCTCGCAAACACAGGCGAAGTCCGGCGGTATCCCTACACTCAAGGACAACAACAACTCACCGGAACCGGCGAAAAAATCGCTGAATTAACCCCTGGCGGCTACAACCAGCACTGGACGCGCAACGTCGTTGCCTCACCCGATGGGCAAAAGCTTTATGTCTCAGTTGGGTCGGCATCCAACGCTTCAGAAGAACCCATCCCCCGCGCTTCTGTACAGGTGATGAACCTGGACGGTTCCAACCAGCAAACTTTTGCTTACGGTTTACGGAACCCAGTCGGACTCGACTTTCACCCCACCACTGGCGAACTTTATACCGCCGTGAACGAACGAGACGGACTGGGCGACGACCTGGTACCCGACTACCTAACCCGCATCCAACAGGGAGAATTCTATGGCTGGCCTTACGCCTACCTGGCACCAAATCTCCTTGACCCGCGTCATCTGGTCAACGGAAAGAGCAAACGTCCCGACCTGGTAGCGAAAACAAAGACGCCCGACGTTCTGTTCCAAGCCCACTCGGCTGCTTTGGGATTGCAGTTTTATGACGGTAATACCTTTCCAGAAAAATATCGCAATGGCGCTTTTGTCGCCTTTCGCGGTTCCTGGAACCGTAACCAAGGCACCGGCTACAAAATTGTCTTTGCCCCCTTCTCTAACGGGCGTCCTCAGGGCTACTATGAAGACTTTCTCACTGGGTTCCTGCTTGACCCCTCTGTCCCAACCACCTGGGGGCGTCCGGTGGGGTTACTCGTGCTACCCGATGGGAGTTTGCTGCTGACGGAAGAAGCCAATAAACGGATTTACCGCATCCAGTATCGTGGCTCTTAAGTAGTTGTTAATCGCGGCTCAAAGAACTGCCCCATGCGCCCAAAACTCGTTAATCAATTTGCTGTCCTTAAGCCCGCGAAGGCGGGCTTGGTTTGTTTAGCTGCGACTTCAGCCGTCGGAGTGTTAACGCTTGGCTTACCAACCCCAGCCCAAGCGGCAAACTCCAAAGACTTGCAGAAGTTACTGACGCTGAAAACTTGCCCTGGATGTGACCTAAAAGATGCCCAACTCAGGGGGATTAACCTCAGAAACGCCGACTTGAAGAATGCCCAGCTTGACGGTGCGGATTTAACGGCGGCTGACCTTTCGGGCGCTAAGCTAGAGGGTGCCCAGCTCAACGGTGCCAAACTAACTGCCGCTAATTTGGAAAAAGCGAACTTGAGACAGGCAAAATTGGCGGCGGCGAATAAGATTGTTGCTGATTTAACAGACGCTAAATTGCGGGGGGCAAACTTATATGCAGCGAACCTCACGGGCGCTAAGCTAGAGCGTGCCCAGCTAGCCCAAACTCAACTGAATTTTGCTCAGTTAGTCGGTGCAAATCTCGGACAATCGAATTTGATCGAAGCGAATCTTTCGGGTGCCAATTTAGGCGGGGCAAACCTAAAAGATGCTCAGATGCAAATTGTTAACTTAGCCGGTGCCAATCTTACAGGTGCCAAGTTGAATAATGCCCAGTTAGAGACTGCCAATATGGATAGTGTCAACTTGAGCAATGCTGATTTGAGTCAGGCTTCTTTGAATAATGCTGACTTGAATGGGGGAATTCTCACGGGTGCCAATCTGCAAAAAGGATCGCTGACAGCAGCTAATTTGCAAAGTGCTACGCTCACAGGTGCCAATTTGACGGGTGCCAATTTGACGGGTGCTGGTTTCAATCGTGCCAATTTGACGGGTGCTAAATTTAACGATGCTGATTTAACCAATGCCAAACTGCCGCTTGCCAATCTTACCAACGCTAATTTAGCGGGTGCTAACCTCCAGGATGCTTATCTGGATAGTACCAATCTCAACGGTGCTAATCTCAGCGGTGTAAACTTGCGCGGGGCGAATTTGCGGTCTGCCAATTTAAGCGGTGCGTCGATGATGGGTACGAATCTAGAAAGTGCCAATCTGACGAATGCTATTTTGACAGGAGCCAATTTGAGTTACACCAATTTCAGCAGTGCCGATCTCCGGGGTGCCAATTTAGGAAATACTAATCTGAGTTATGCCAACTTGACTCAAACAGATTTGGGTCAAGCTAGCTTAGCGAATGCCAACCTGACGGGTGCCAACTGGAAGGATGCTAAGCTCAAAGGTGTCATTGGATTGAATGGATATTGAGCGATCGCATTCTATCCCCATTGACTCTTTTGTTCTGATTTTGTGCATTCTATAGCGCGATCGCGCATGGCTACCAAGAGGGTGTTTTGGCAGTTCAATCGATACTCATTTCCTCAGTTGGCTAGCCTCCCATGAAACCAGGAATCCTCGCTGTTGCCCTGTTGATGCCTGTCTGCTTTGCAGTGCCGGTCAAAGCAGAGAATCCAGAACACGTTCAGAGATTATTAATTTATAAAGAATGCCAATTTTGTGACTTGAGCAATGTGAACTTAACTGGGTATGACCTCAGCGGTGCCAACTTGAAGGGTGCCAATCTACTCAATGCCAATCTCACCAGTGTCGTGCTAGCTGGAGCCGATCTTACAGCAGCCACCTTGGAAAATGCGAATTTGAACAATGCGGTTCTTAATGGCGCGAACCTCAGCGGTACGAAGATGCGGTTTGCGAACTTGCAGTATGCGAGTCTACAAGGAGTCAAAGCGAAGGAAGCATTTGACGTGACAGGTGCCGATCTCACCGGGACAATTATGCCTTCCGGTCTAGTTTACAAGCCGCTTGCTGAGGGTCCAAAGAAACCGGCACCTGAGACCGGGAAACCCCTCAACCAAGACCGAAGCGACCCGATAAACCCGTAAAATCAACAAGCTTTTTAGTATAATACCCACACAGTAGAGAGGGGAACCAGCTCCAAAGCCCTAATAGGAGTTGGAACAAATGTGATAGTATCCCTTTGCTTTCCTGTTACACGCAGTCCTCTTCTGTCCCTGAATTTTGCCCCATGCAACTGCGAAATCCCCAGCGCCGGACAAAAATTGTCGCAACGATTGGCCCTGCTACCAGTAGCCCAGAGGTCTTACGCGCTTTAATTGAAGCGGGGGCGACGACCCTGCGCCTCAACTTTTCTCATGGAACTCATGAAGACCATCAGCGGAGCATTCGCTTGATCCGCCAGATGGCTTTTGAACTGAATCAGCCGGTGGGCATTTTGCAAGACTTGCAAGGCCCGAAAATTCGTTTGGGACGGTTTGAAACGGGGTCTATCGTCCTGAATAAGGGCGATCGCTTCATCCTAACCAGTCACCCTGTCCCAGGCACCCAAGAAATTAGCTCTGTCACCTACGAACCTCTAGCAGATGAAGTTCCAAACGGGGCAACGATTCTCTTGGATGATGGCAAAGTGGAAATGCGGGTCGAGCAGGTAGACCGCACGGCGCGGGAATTGCACTGTCGCGTTGTCGTCGGCGGCCCACTTTCTAACAACAAAGGAGTGAATTTCCCCGGCGTCTATCTGTCAATTAAGGCGCTAACTGACAAAGACCGTAAAGACTTGATGTTTGGTCTTGACCAAGGGGTTGACTGGGTAGCGCTGAGCTTTGTCCGCAACCCCCAGGATGTGCTGGAAATTAAAGAGCTGATTTCTAGTGCTGGTAAGCAAGTGCCGGTGGTTGTCAAGATTGAAAAGCACGAAGCCATCGACCAAATGGAAGCGATTCTCTCGCTCAGCGATGGTGTCATGGTGGCTCGTGGTGACTTAGGCGTTGAATTGCCTGCTGAGGATGTCCCCATTCTGCAAAAGCGGCTGATTGCCACGGCGAATCAACTGGGGATTCCGGTGATTACGGCAACTCAGATGTTGGACAGCATGGTGAACAATCCCCGTCCCACCCGTGCTGAAATTTCCGATGTCGCCAATGCGATTTTGGACGGAACCGACGCCGTGATGCTCTCCAACGAGACAGCGGTGGGTAAATACGCCGTCGAAGCGGTGGAGACGATGGCGCGGATTGCCGTGCGGATCGAGCAAGAACAAATCGCCCGGAACGTCCGGGGTACGACTCGCTCGATCACGAATGCGATTAGTCAGGCGGTTGGTCAAATTTCTGAGCAGCTAGGGGCAGCTGCGATTATGTCGTTGACCAAAAGCGGTGCCACTGCCCGAAATGTTTCTAAGTTTCGACCTTCAACGCCCGTTCTAGCAGTGACTCCCCATGTAGACGTGGCGCGGCAGTTGCAGATGGTGTGGGGCGTGAAGCCGCTTCTAGTGCTGGATTTGCCTTCTGCGGGTCAGACGTTCCAAGCGGCAATCAATGTGGCGCTGGAGAAACAGCTGCTGGCTGAAGGAGATTTGGTGGTAATGACTGCCGGGACGCTCCAAGGTATCTCTGGTTCAACCGACCTGATTAAAGTTGAGGTGGTGACATCCATTCTTGGCAAGGGAATTGGGATTGGTCAGGGATCGGTGAGCGGTCGAGCGCGAGTGGCTCGCACTGCCAGAGAGGTGGGCAATTTCAATCATGGGGAAATTTTGGTAGTACCGGGCACAAATGCCGATTATGTGGAAGCAATTCGCAAAGCATCTGGGATTATTACTGAGGATGAAAGTCTAACCAGTCATGCGGCTGTGATTGGCTTACGCCTTGGGGTGCCGGTCATTGTGGGCGTCAAGAAGGCGACGGAAATGATTCGGGATGGGGCGATTTTGACCCTAGATATGCAACGGGGTCTGGTTTACTCTGGGGCGATGGCGGGGACTTCTCAGACGACTCCGGCACTGCCAGTTTAAGTGCGATCGCGTCTGTTTATCTCTCATAAGCGATCGCGCTTTCCCCCAAACCTTCACAATGAGGTAAAGAAAGTAAGGATTTAATTTTTACTACACGAGACCACAAAAAACATAACCTCCAGCCCCCTTCGCATCTCTCTTCCTGCTCCTAATAGGAGCGGGAAGAAGAAATTTTTTATCTGCAAGGGATCTTTCTCCCCTTCCCTTGCAGGGGAGGGGTTGGGGGAGAGGTTCCTCATTCAGCATGGACACTCTCAACTTTTTCACCGACTATCTAATTGCTAGCCTGCGCCTCTCGGTACCATTAGCCTTTGCTGCCCTTGGCGGACTTTTTTCCGAACGATCGGGAGTGCTAAATATTGGACTAGAAGGAATGTTACTCTCCGGGGCATTTGCGAGTGCAGCAGGAGCATTTTTTACCGGCAACGTTTGGCTGGGAATGCTTTTAGCAATCGTCGTCGGGGGATTAGTTGGGCTGCTTCATGCCTATCTGTGCGTTACCTTGCGGGTCGATCAATTAGTATCTGGACTTGCTATCAATCTTACAGCAGCGGGATTGACTTCTTTCTGGTCGCGTGTCTTATTTAATAGCGGTCAAGCGCAGCAGCTACCAGGCATTCAAATCAGCGGCATTCTCGGATTACAAAATATTCCAGTTATCGGTAATCTCTTGTTTAATCAAGACCCCTTAATTTACTTATTATTTCTGTTAGTTCCCCTGAGTACATACCTGCTATTTCGTACAAGTTTAGGCTTATCTTTACGGGCCGTTGGAGAATATCCCCGTGCTGCGGATACTGCCGGAGTTTCTGTCACTAAAGTGCGCTATATTGCAGTCACTCTCAGCGGCTGTCTTGCTGGTTTAGGAGGAGCTTATCTAACATTAGTTCACGTCAGATTCTTTGTAGAGGATATGAGTGCAGGAAGAGGTTTTATCGCCCTTGCAGCTTTGATTTTTGGCAGATGGCATCCCGTCAGCACGGCTTTAGCTTGCCTGTTATTCGGTGCTACAGAAGCTTTGCAACTGCGAATTCAAGCCTTTAATCTGAATATTCCCTATCAATTTTTAGTAATGTTGCCTTATGTCATTGCGCTATTGGCGCTAGTGGGATTAGCTGGCAAATCAACCCCTCCCGCCGCCCTCGGTATTCCTTACATTCCCGAAAGTCGCGAACAATGAGTCGATATCAGTTAATTATTTTTGACTTTGATGGCACTTTAGCAATTACGCATCCAGCTATCATATCCTGCGTTATTAAAACCTTCCAAACATTTAACATCGATCCGCCAGATGAAGAACAGATTCGTTCAGTCATTGGCGTTACGCTTGCCGAGGCTTTCCCGATTTTTCATCCAGCGATCGCGCCCGAAGAAATTCCTAGATGGATTCAAACTTACAGACACTTTTACCAAACAGAAGGTTTATTAAAAATCAATTTATTTTCGGGAGTGAAGCAAGCGATCCAAGCTGCATCCTCCGAGGGTTTGAACTTAGCAATTGTTAGCGTCAAACACACTAAATTTTTAAAGCTTGCCGTAGAAAAGCTAAAAATTAATACTGACTTCGATCTGGTTATTGGCGATGACGGACAAACGCCAACCAAACCGGATGCAAGATTATTCCACTCAGTCATCCAGCCAATTTATCCAGACATCCAAAGTAACGAAGTTTTAGTATTTGGCGACAGTCATGTAGACTTAATGTTTGCTAAAAATGCTGGATTAGATGCTTGTTGGGCTACTTATGGTTATGGCGATCGCGCAAAATGTTTAGCACTCAACCCAACTTTTGTCGTTAACGAGATTTCCCAACTGATTTCAATCATCAAATCCTAAGCGCAAATCGCTACTTTGTCCCGTACAAGCGATCGCCTGCATCCCCAAGTCCTGGGACAATATAACCGTGTTCATCTAATTTTTCGTCAATTGCAGCCGTATAAATAGACACGTCCGGATGTTCGCGGCGTAAGTGTGCAATCCCCTCTGGTGCTGCCAGCAAGCACAAAAACTTGATTGACATCGGGCTAACTTCCTTAATTCTGTCAATCGCTGCGACGGCTGAATTTCCGGTTGCCAACATCGGATCGACAACTAAAATATCTCGCTGTTCAATATCATTCGGAACCTTGAAATAATACTCGATCGCAACATGAGTAGTCGGGTCGCGATATAAACCAATATGCCCGACTCTCGCTGAAGGAATCAGTTCCAAAATTCCATCTAAAATTCCCTGCCCTGCCCGCATAATTGAGACAATCACCATCTTCTTTTCAGCAGCCAGCATCGGTGCCAACATGGGGGCAATAGGCGTCTTAATTTCTTCATATTTTAGCGGTAAATCTCGCGTCACCTCGTAAGCTAACAACATTCCGATTTCTTTGAGGAGATTGCGAAATTTTCCTGTGCTAGTTTCCGTTTTCCGCATCAGGGTTAATTTATGTTGGATCAAGGGATGTTCGATTACAGTGACTTCAGCATTCATTAATAAATTCCTCTCGAAAGATGCACAAAGACAAAGCCTACCTACGCAGGCTTAAAAAATAAGCAAAAATTCCTTTTCACTTGAGTGCAATATATAAAAGAACCTCACCCCCAACCCCTCTCCGTAAACGGGGAAGAGGGAATATTTAACCCCTCCTCGTAAGCGGGGAGGGGCAAGGGTGGGGTTAAACTGCATCCAATAGAGCATTGCTATATTCACCAGCTAATTTCTATTAAAACACGGTTCCATCACTCGCAATTTCAATTGGAGGAACGCCGCCTTCTCGTAATTGTGCGGCAATTTTTCTCCCCGCACTCCAAGTTCCTCCTTGTAAAACTTTTACTAGGGGTAATTCATCAGCAGTCATATTCAGTTTTTGTCGAATCGTTGCCGCAATTTTATCTAACAAACTAACCGTTAAAGCCCTCCATTCTACAATTACCTCAGAACCTACTGGATGACGTTCCTGCAAAACTGCTGAATCTTTGACTTGTAACAATCCAGTATCTAGACATAAACCGCCATTACGATATTCGGGCAAACCTGTAAGTTCCTCTAGTCCAGTGATTTTTAAATCGAGTTCCTGAAGGGGTTCTAAAAGAGAATACGTTAACCACTGGGAGAGTTTGTGAAATGGCACATAATTGTCACTTTTCCGATCTCCCGGTAAAGCGGAATGAATCCAGACATCGCCTAGGTTTACCCCAGCGATCGCAAGTCTTCCCGACCAAATTTCCCCCAACCCTTCCAAAACTGCACTCAACACCTTACTTGCAGCCAGTTGTCCGTGATTGCTGTTATCCCACAAATAATTGACTAGATTGCCAAGACGCGGGCTTTCGGTGCCAAAAAACTTAGGATTTTGAGTGAGGATTTGTCCCAAACGCTGTAGCATCTGAACGCGCCCTTCTACCCCTACCAGCGGATTTTTTTCACTAACTTGGAAACCCTGCGCTAAAGCGTCTTCTGTTAACGGTAGGAGTCCATTAGCATCTACCTGTAATGGTAATTTCGAGTGGCTAGAGAAAGCACCTTGAAAAAACATTCGGAAGCTAGCCACGGCTAAGCCTTCCGAACGCCGAAACACTTGTCCCGTTTCTGGTTCGCAATACTCCCAATGAGTGCCTGCACCTGCATCCAGTAAAACGCTAACAATCGCTAAATCAAACTTAACTTTCGCTTTTTCTAATCCAGTCAGTCTCGTTAAAGCTTGTTCAAGTTCCAAAAGACGAGGCACATTTCCGACTTCAAAATGTCGCCAGCGACTGTGAAAAGGAATATCGAGATCGGGATAATCATCGCGCATCACCCCGATGACATAATCAGCGCATTTCTCTAACTGCGTTAAATCAACTCGAAAGTAACGCAGTTTGTCTTCACAGCCTAAAAGAAAGAGGCGATCGCATCTTTCCCGAATTGCCGCCGGACTCCTCAAATATGCGATCGCTTCCCGTTCAGAATTGCTCATAAACAATAAAAACGCAAAGATTAACTTTGCGTACCTTTGCGTAAACCTTTGCGTACCTTTGCGTTAAAAAACCTAATCCCCTAAACCCCGTCCCTTAATTTCTGCCAGAGTTGTCGCAGTGGGCACCTCTCCCGGCGTGTAGTAACCAGCGGCTTGCTTGGCAGCAATTTCCACCCACGCATCTTCTGGAATCCAATCATCGGGAATCGGGATGCGTTGGATTACCTCGATACCAGAATTTGTAATCGCGTTGTATTTCATATCACTCATCGACACCAAGCGGTCAATTCGCGTAATTCCTAGCCAATGCAACACATCCGGCATCAGTTCTTGAAACCGCATATCTTGAAGTCCCGCCACGCATTCAGTCCGGGCAAAATAGGCATCTGCGCGATCGCCTCCTTCCTGACGCTTCCGGGCATTGTAAACTAAAAATTTAGTTACTTCGCCCAAGGCACGACCTTCTTTGCGGAAATAGACAATCACCCCTGCGCCGCCTGCTTGTGCTGTCTGGACGCAGACTTCAATGCCATGCACCAGATAAGGGCGACAAGTGCAAATATCGGAACCAAACACATCTGAACCGTTACATTCATCATGTACCCGCACGGCAAGCAGTCGGTTGGGATCTGTAATTGCGGCGACATCGCCAATCAGATAAATCGTCGTGCCGCCAATCGGTGGTAAGAATACGTGTAAATCTGGGCGCGTTACCAATTCTGGGAACATCCCGCCTGTTTGCTGGAAGAGAATGCGACGTAAATCGCTTTCTTCAATGTTGAGTCGCTTGGCAATCCCTGGTAAATACCAGACTGGATCGATTGCGACCTTTGTGACGACTAAATTACCGTTACTTTTGATAATTTGACCATCAACTTGCAAGCGCCCTTTTGCCACAGAATCTTGCAATTCCGGCATATTAATGTGAGCTTTGGTGACAGCAATGGTAGGGCGAATATCGTACCCTTCTTCATAAAATGAAGGGTAAACTTCACCCACGATTGCTCCAAATGGATCGAGTGAGACAATTTTGTTCGCATCTGCCCAACTAGGATGTGGCCCAATGTGGACAACCGGAGAAGTATTGGTTAAATCGGCGCGGTGATTTGCCTGGAGAGCGCCAGATGCGATCGCAAGTGCCCGATAAACGGCATAAGATCCCGAATGCGTGCCAATTGCATTCCGTTGATTTGGGTTCGCTAATGTCCCAATAATGGGTCCTCGTTTAATCGGATCGCTTTCTCCCCAATGAACAGAAACGGATTTTTTACCCGATTTACCGGGATGGGATGTTAAAACAATATGCTTATGCGAAGATACTTTTTTTGGGTTTTCCATAAATAGCTCACAAGATGCACTCAAGATGTCGTCTAGGGCAATCTACGCAGGGAATTGGAAATAAGCTCTCATCATAGCAAGGGGATTTTGGCTCTCGGAGTATCCTGCACAGCCAAATCTGTTTGTGGTTGCTACCCTTTCATTTAGTATTATTTGCTACAAACTTATACAATTTCCAGATTTTTAAATTAACTTAATAGAAATCTAATCCTATCGCTATACTCCTATGAATTCATCCATACAAACGTTTGTGCTTAACTTTTCTCCTGAGGTTTTTAGAGGATTTTCAGCGCTAGTTAGGCTTTATGAGTAAGTTCGCTCGGCGCGATCGCGGCAGACGATCCCCGCACTACAATACAACGCCCATACAGAGAAATTATGCTTAACCGAGAATCACTATATTGTCAAGAATATTCACGAAAAAACCGCTAGAGAAAACTCCCCAGCGGTTGCGGCTTGGCTTTATTGATAATACAAACTTTACCGAGCATCAAAAAAGCGCAAAGGACCATAACCTAAAAATTGCTTTTCGGGTTTATCGCCTGTAGGAAACGCTGACACGCCAAAGTTATAAATCCCAGAGACACTAGGATTTTCAAAGGGTCCAATGGCAACCGTTACAGTTTGACCGGGTTGAATTGGGGGATCGAATACTAGGTCAACTTCCTGAGTTTTTTTGTCAACTTTTACTTCGCCCAACTTACAATTCTCTTTGGGTTTCTCATTGAGAAACGCCTTAGTTCTGGCAGAATCGAATTCAACTAAATTGCCACCATTTTGACGAATTGTTACTCGATTTAAAGATTGAGACGCCGTTTTTGGTAAGTTAAAAGTGAAGTAATAGCTTGCGCCTCTGAACCGGACGCTGGCTTGACTCGTTCTGGTATTACTTAATTGAAAAGGAACACCAAAAGAACTTCTGCCGTTTGAGAATTGAATCGCCTGCGCTGATGGATTGTTTACTCCAGAAGCGCCGACGCCAAAGGTAAGAGTGCCTGCAATTAATGCCAGAGACAATTGCTTAAGACGCTTCATTGTTGTGACCTCCTAGGGTTGCGAGTGTCTGGTAGATGCGATTCAGGAACTTGGAAAGCTGTTCTAAAGGGAGAGCCATTTACGGCAAAGCGATCGCGTATATCATCTTCAACAATTATTCATGAAAATGATAAGTAACAATGCTACCTAAGAAGGATGCTTTATCTTTCTTACCTTTTTTATAGCAAAGAATTTTAAAAGTAGCTCCGCCTTGAACATATAATTTTAAACCTTCATTTAAGATTTGAGCGATCGCTCCTAATAATTCCCTTCAGATTTGTGCAGTTCTCATTCGCCGCTTCTAAGTTTACAGAATGTCAATAACTGCATCAAATCAGCTAAAAATCGGAAAATAATAGATAAAATCAAGCTACAGATTAATTTTTAAAGCGCGGTTGAGCAAAGCTGAGAACAACCGAGTTTTAACCTAACTACAAAAGATTTTGAAAAACTAGGGAGTTTTTCACAGGTTGTCTTTGCCGACTCAGCGCTTTCACCAGCGTGTATACAGGTGTGCGGAGGAACTATGTTTAAGCTATTCCGGGCTTTAGGACTTGGTATAGGCATCTGGGGTGTCGCTTTGCTATTGTGCAATCGTGCCGTTGCTATAGAAGCGATCGCCACAGAAATTGCCAATACCGAACCTAATACCACTTCCTTAGAAACAATTGCCTCATCTACCCCAGAAACCCTGGAGTCACCAAAAGCAAACAGCACCGAGCTTGCACCAATAGATGTCAGCATAGATGTCAGCTCAGTTGCCGTTCTATCTGAGCCGACTCGTGCCGCTACCGATACAAATTTACCGGAAGCGCCAGTTATTGAATCAGTTATTGAAACAGAGTTAAGCGAAAAAGCGACAACAATAGCGCAAACCCCCGACGACTTGGAGCCAACCAGCCTAGATGAGCTAGAAGCTGACTCGATGGAGCAAGTCACTTCCGTCACTCAACTTTCCGATGTGCAGCCGACAGACTGGGCATTCCAGGCGCTGGAATCCCTAGTCGAGCGCTATGGTTGCATTGCAGGTTATCCCGATAGCACCTTTAGAGGCAACCGCGCACTCAGTCGCTATGAATTTGCCGCCGGGTTAAATGCCTGTCTCAATCGAATCAATCAACTCATTCAAACCTCAACTGGCGAACTTGCCAGCCAAGAAGATTTAGCGACGCTGCAACGATTACAAACCGAATTTGCACCAGAACTTGCAACCTTGTTAACTCGTGTCGGTAACTTAGAGGCATCTGTTACTCAGTTAGAAGAACAACGCTTTTCCACGACAACTCGACTCCGGGGAGAAATCCTGTTTGCCGTCAGTGGAGTTGGTGGCGGCGAAATCAACAACCAGGATGTCGATGCGAATGTTGTCCTCAGCAACCGAGTTGAATTGAATTTAGATACCAGTTTCTCTGGTCAAGACTTGTTGAGAACCCGATTAGCGGCTCAAAATACGCCTAACTTTGCAGAAGTCACGGGAACCAACTTTGCCAAACTCTCATTCACCGGAAACAACGAGAATGACATTCAACTTGGCGCACTGTTCTATCGGTATCCGGTGACAGAGCAAGCGATCGTTTACTTTGGACTGATCGGGATTGGCTTTGGTGATTTTACGCCTACCCTCAATCCCTATGTCAACAATTCTCTTCTTGCTGCCGTTTCTAACTTTGCCGGAGAATCGCAGCTATTTGGGCTGAATGGAGGCACGGGGTTTGGTTTAGAATATCGCATTAGTCGAGCGGTGCGGCTGTCTTTGGGATATCTCGCATCGAACACCAATCAAGCGGAAACGGGTCTATTTGGGGGTCGTTACGGCGCGATCGCTCAAGTCACTCTATACCCCACAGACAGCCTGAGTGTGGGTTTAACTTATATTCATTCCTACAACATCGTCACTGGCAAAGGCAGTCGTAACGCCGAAGACCCCTTTAATGGTGCGAATCTTTCTACCAATGCTTATGGATTGCAAGCCTCCTACCAAGTCTCCCCTAACTTCAACATTTCTGGCTGGACGGGGTTAATTAATGCTCGTGCCGAATCCGAACCGAATAAAGGTAGCGATGCCAAAATCTTTACGTGGGCTTTAAGCTTTGCTTTACCCGATGTCGGTGGACTCGGTAATCTGCTCGGATTCGTGATTGGTCAACCGCCCAAAGCGATTGAAAATGATGTTGTTGGGCGCGAAGATCCCGATACCTCTTTACATTTAGAAGCCTTTTACCGCTATCAACTCACTGATAATATTGCGATTACCCCAGGATTTTTTGTAGTCACAAATCCCGAACACAATGCTAACAACGATCTAATTTATGTCGGCACCGTCCGCACCAGTTTTGTGTTTTAAGAAAGTGTTTTAATCCTGTTACCATTCTGAGCATTACCGAAGCGCGATCACTTGTTAGCGTAGCGGTGCATAGCACAGGCAAGCTCTGTAGAGTCTTCGCAGATGTAGGGGCATAGCAAAGAGTCAGGGAAACAATCCCCTGGCTCTTTGACCGAGTCAAACAAAAATTTTTTCTGATTGCAAAATGAACCTTTAGTGTTGCCTAACGCCCAACCGCAAGCGGTTGCCGTCTAAAAACAGCATCCCCCGTCTGCACATCAAACCAGTGGATATTCTGAAGTGGCAATGCCAGTGTTATATCTTCGCCACTCCAGCGCCGATCCGTCGGTAACAAGGTACGAATTGTCGTGGGTTCGCCAGCAGAACCCTCAACCCGTACGCTTACTAAGTTGTTCATCCCCAAGTTTTCTACCAAAAACACCCGACCCCGAACGGTGTTTCTATCTTCAGGTTGTGCAATGCGAACATTTTCCGGACGAATCCCCAACACAATCTGCAGCGGCACGGTTGGAACTTCCGGCAGCGGGATTCTAAAATTACCTAGCATGGCGGAATTTCCCTGGCAAGGCAGCGTTAACAAATTCATCTGGGGACTGCCCACAAACCCAGCCACAAATAGATTTGCCGGATTATTATAAATACGTTCGGGGGGGTCAAGTTGCTGCACATCGCCCTTGTTGAGAACAGCGACTTTACTAGAAAGCGTCATCGCTTCTGTCTGGTCGTGGGTGACGTAAACAACCGGAACGTGTTGAGATTCAAACAATTGCTTAATTTCAGCTCTGACGTTTTCCCGCAACAGCGCATCCAGATTACTGAGGGGTTCATCTAATAAAAAGACATGAGGGCGACGTACTAAAGCCCGTGCTAAAGCGACCCGCTGCCGTTGTCCGCCAGACATTTGACCCGGTTTGCGGCTCATTAATTCGTCTAATCCCAATACTCTTGAAGCTTCTGCCACCCGTTGTTTAATTTCGTCAGAGGGTGTTTTTTGCAGTTTGAGACCAGAACCGATATTCTCGTAAACCGTCATGTGAGGATAAAGGGCATAGCTTTGAAATACCATTGCAATGTCGCGATCGCCCGGTCGCAAGTTTGTGACATCTTTATCCCCGATCGAGACCCGACCGCGAGTGGGTTCTTCCAAACCTGCAATCAACCGCAGAATGGTAGATTTACCGCATCCAGAAGGTCCAAGTAACGTGAGAAACTCACCATCTTCTACGCTTAAGCTAACGTCTTTGACCGGGATGACTTTCGGATTATAGGTTTTATTTAAGTTTCGGAGTTCGAGTCTAGCCATGATTTTAAACAGGTTGAAGGTTGAAAGTTGCAGAAAGTTGAAGGTTGAAAGTTTTTTACCTCGGTTTCTGGCTCAGTCTGAGAAAAGGGATGATTTTTAAGGTTGAGTGATTCATTCATCACTCAAAACTCAAAATTCATCCCTTTATCCTTTAACAGCACCCGCTGTTAAACCTTGGACAATCTTGCGCTGGAAGAACAACACCAGTAAAACTAGGGGCAAAGTCCCCAAGACCGTTGCCGCAGCAATTGGCCCGTATGGAATTTCAAATAGGGACGCACCGCCTAATTGAGCAGCCCCAACCGGAATCGTCTTCATATCTTCACGAGTAATAAAGGTGAGGGCGAAGATAAACTCGTTCCAAGCAAAAATAAAGGTGAGAATTCCAGTCGTGACCAAAGCTGGAACCGTCATCGGCAGTAAGATTTGCGTCAGCATTTGGAACGTATTATAGCCATCGACTTTAGCAGCATCTTCCAAATCTTTTGGTAATTGCTCGAAAAAGCTTCGCAGCACTAAAATCGTCAACGGTAAATTGATGGCAGTATAAGGAATTATCAGCGCCAAATAGTTGTTACCCAAGCGAAATGCCTGGACAATTTCTAACAGTCCCAAGAACAACAAAATTCCAGGGAATAAAGTAATGATGAGGACACCGGCGAGGATAACTTTGCCGCCCCGAAGATGCAATCGTGCCAGAGCGTAAGCAGCGGGTGCCCCAATCGCTAAAGCCAGAGCAGTGGAAGTAATCGAGACGAAGGCACTATTTAAGATGTAGCGCCAAAATGGACGACGAACGAATAACTCAATGTAGTGAGCAAGGGTGTATCGAGTGGGAAAATAGACCGTGGGAACGGCGGCAATATCCTCATTGACTTTGAATGAAGTCAGCAGTTGCCATAAAACTGGCGCTAGGCAGAAGATTACTACCAGGGCAACTGCCAGGGGCATTAAGATTTTTTTCCAGGAAAACTTTTTCCCCTTGGTTGGGGTTGGAGCGGTTGGGCGTTCTTGGGGAATGACAGTCATAACTTAAGCGGCTCCTGAAGTTTTGGCACGAGAGCGACTGAGCAAGAAACTAGCGATCGCTACCGCTACAATCAGCAACGTAAAGGTCACTACCACCAGCGCCGCACCATAACCAAAGTCTAAGTAGCGCATCACGGTGGAGTAGATGTACAGCGAGACCACTTCCGTCGAACCTCCAGGCCCGCCACCCGTCATCACCGCAATCAAGTCGAAAATCCCGAAAGATTGGGCAAATCGAAATAGCAGTGCAATTAAGATTTGCGGCATCAGCAACGGTAGCGTAATTCTAGTGAAGTTTTGCCAAGGGGTTGCTCCATCAATCGAATGGGCTTCGTAGAGGTCAGGCGAAATCGACTGCAACCCAGCCAAGAGCAGAATGCTGATAAACGGCGTGGTTTTCCAAACATCGGCAAAGATCACCGCCATCAATGCCAGCGTTGGATCTCCGAGCCAGTTAATCCCACCTTCAATTAGACCCACTCGTCTGAGAATGTCGTTGACAACGCCAAACTGGTCGTTAAAAATCCAACCCCAGGCAAGACCGATCAGAGCAGTCGGTAATGCCCACGGTAAGATAGCTGTCGTTCGCACCAAGCTTCTTCCCCGAAATTTCTGAGTCAGAACCAGAGCGATTCCCAGCCCTAGTAATAGCTCGATAATGACGGCTGAGGTAGTGAAGACTGTTGTTGTCCAGAAACTCTGCCAGAAACGACCATCCCCCGCCATCCGCCCGTAATTATCCAGACCCACGAAGACAGGTTGCAACTCGGTTCCTAGGTTCTTCGTAAACAAACTCAACCAGAATGCCCGGACAATCGGGTAGCCATAGACCAATAACAGGACAAGCAAGGCAGGCAGTAGTAAGATCCAGCCCGTGCGTTGTTCCCGACCTCGGATTGTATTCAGGTTCATCATGAAGTCAAAGGTAAAAATTCAAAAGACTAACTCTTAAACAAGTAAAAAGTCCAAGGTGAAAAGGCAAAAGAAACCGCAAATGATGCAATTGTTTTGATTGACTTTTGCCTTTTACAGGGTTGCCTGGTTATGCCGACGGTTTCGCTTGACCCGCGTTGAGGAGTCGGCGCGTTTCATTGGCGGCAGATTGCATTGCTTTTTCCGGACTCGTCCGGTTGGTGAGTGCGGCACTGAGGTAGCGTTGCAAAATATCAGAGGCTTGGGCATATTGTGCAATCGGCGGACGTAAGACGGCTTTTTGCACCACCTCTAAAATCTGCGGGTAGTGGGGGTATTTAGCGACAATCTGTGGGTCTGTAAATAATGCCCGTCGGCTGGGCAGATAGCCCTCTTTCAATATGAATTGCCGCTGTGTTTCTTCACTGGTAAAGTATTGAATCGCTTTCCAGGCTTCCTCTGGATGTCGAGAGGATTTAGAAATTCCAAAACCCCAGCCGCCTAGGCAAGCCGCCCCACTTTGACCGGCGGCGTGAACCATCGGTTTAATCCCGATTTTTCCCTTAATTGGCGAAGTCTCTTCATTCGCTAAGGGCCAGACATAAGGCCAACTTCTTAAAAACGCTGCCTGACCGTTTTGGAAGAAGCGTCGGGTATCTTCTTCGTGATAGGTTGTCACCCCAGGCGGAGCAACACCCTCCTGAACGGTGCCGCGCAAAAACTCGATGGCTCTTAAGGCTTCCGGTCGATCTAACCCAACTTCTAACGTGTCGGGATTCACCCAGAAGCCACCAGCGCCTTCGAGAACCTCCATAAACATTGCCACCGCTCCTTCGTATTGGCGACCTTGCCAGAGGTAGCCCCATGTTACCTTTCCTGTCTTCTGCAAGGTTTTGGAAGCTGCCATTAAATCTTGAAAAGTTTCTGGCGGCTGCAATCCGGCTTCTGCTAGCAAGTCTTTCCGGTAGTAGAGCATCCCCGCATCAGAACGAATTGGCAGTCGGTACAGCTTGCCTTCGTAACGTCCCCCTTCGACATCATTGGGTGAAAATGCTGCCAATTCGTCTTGGGAAATCCGGTTGCTGAGGTCTAGCAGCCAACCCGCCGCCGCAAATTTTGGCGTCCAGATGATATCCATGACCACCAGGTCATAAGGAGATTCTCCCAAGATGAAAGCAGAGGTATAGAGGTCTTCAACCAAGTTTGTAGCGTTAGGACCTTCAACGATGTTGATGCGAATGCCTGGATTCTCTGCCTCGAAGTCTTTGATCATCCGCTGCAAGGGTGGGGCATCTGGGGCAGGCAGCAACAGGTTGAGCGTGACTGGCTGCTGAGCCATCACGAACCAGCTAAACAATACGATGCCCAAGAAAAGAAGAATAGATATCCCAAAGCGACGCAAAGAGCGGAGGTTTGGTAGGAATTTTCGCAGTTTGTTTACCGATTGGCGATATAACATTGTCGCTTTATCAAGCAAAGGTTTAATAGTTGATTAGGAAACAAATAAAGACAATTAAATTTTCTCAACCGGCTTATTTGATGGCTAGCTTACTCAGTTTGCTTAAAATTGCTTAATACTCTGATAAGAAGCCCGAAAAAAATAGCTCGTGCTACAGATAAAGTTTCAGCTTGTCATCAATGCAGATGATTCCTTTGAAAAAGGCAAAGTTTGCAGAAACGTATCCTAGACTGAACTAAGATCGTCTCTGGTTCTGCTAGGAGTACAAACTGTTTATTTCCGATAGATAAAAATGCTTTGATATCAGTAAATTAATTTCTTATTAATGAGAGATCAACCTTCCAAAGAGATAGCAAGCTATAAACAAAAAACTTTCCTGGGGGGTTTGAGTTGCAGACCTAAAAGTGGTAAAATCCTCGTTAATATAAGATTAAGTTTTATTAAATTTAAAAAAAGTTTGATTAACCTTGGAAGGGTTAAGACTCGCGATCGCTACGAAAAACTCTAAGGTTAAGACTAGCGATCGCTGCGAAAAACTACCCAATTGTACAAACCACAATTTCTATTGATATTCATCTATTAGAATTAGCAGTTATCGATTTGAAGTGCTTGCCGCCAGCTTTGCAACCACATTCGCCAATTCATCTGGCTCAACTGGCTTCGCCAAATGCATCTGAAAGCCTGCCGAGAGAGCCTGCGTGCGGTCTTCTTCCCTCGCATAGGCAGTCAGCGCGATCGCCGGAGTGTCTCCTCCTTGGCTGGCATCCAGTTTCCGCACTTTCCCAAGCAAAGAATAGCCATCCTCGTCGGGCATCCCAATGTCACTCACCAGAACATCCGGTCTGACTTGAGGGATTCGCTCAAATGCTTCTTGTGCCGATGCCGCTGCGATCGCTTCAGCGCCATATTGTTCCAGCATGAAGGTCAGAAATTCCCGCGTGTCAGTATCATCGTCCACAACCAGTACTCGCACGCCATCGAGTAAAGCGCTGCCGACGGAGGATTCAGAACCCAATAAAACATCTTCTTCCATTGTTAGTTTTTTCGCCTCACTCTTGATAAGTGGCAATATTACTGTGAAAGTTGCTCCCTGTCCTTCGCCCGGACTTTCTGCGTAGACAGTCCCACCGTGCAGTTCTACTAAATGATGCACGATTGCCAAACCGAGTCCCAGTCCACCGTGCTTCCGAGTCGTTGAGCCATCCGCTTGTCGGAAGTAATCAAAGACATGGGGCAAAAAGTCAGCACGGATACCCTTTCCGGTGTCAAGGACTTGAATTTGGGCATAGTTGCGATTAGTCCTGAGTCCTTCATTTGTCATGAATTCGCGTTCGTTGGCGAATGACTTTTGACCGCTGACCATTGACAGTCTTATCTCAACACGACCGCCTTCCGGCGTAAACTTAATCGCGTTTGAGAGCAAATTCCAAACAACTTGTTGTATGCGGCTGGAATCCCCCGAAACCAGCCCTACAGATGGATCGAGGAAAGACTGAAGCTGAATCGATTTCGCGTCAGCCGCCAGACGCACCGTGTCGATAGCTGCCTCAAGGGTAGAGACTAGGTTGATTGGGGAGATATTTAGACCGACTTTTCCGCGGATGATCCGCGAGACATCCAGCAAATCATCAATGAGCTGTGTCTGTAACTTAGCATTGCGCTCGATAGTTTCAATCGCACGAGTGGTGGTAGCTTGGTCAAACTTGCGGGTGCGGAGTAGTTGCGTCCAACCGAGGATTGGGTTGAGCGGCGATCGCAACTCGTGAGAAAGTATCGCCAAGAACTCATCCTTCATGCGATTCGCTTGCTGAGATTCTTGGTAAAGCTGTGCATTATCAATCGCCGCCGATGCCATCTGAGCCATTTGTACCAGGATGGCTTCGTCCTCTTCGGTAAATTCCCCCTCGTATTTGTCGGAAAGCTGAATTAAACCGATATTTTGTCCATTGCGACCGATCAGGGGAACAGCCAGCCAACCCCGCATGGGTGGGTGGTTGTCCGCCGCCTTCCCAAAACCTCGCCAAGCTGGATGTGCTTCTAGTTCGGCTTGCGTCATCCGCATCGGGCGCTTCATGCTACAGACCAGTGCATAGATGCCAGAACCATCAGTTGTTTCACTGTAATCTCGCCACTGCGCGTACTTATCTGACAGAGAGACTGAGTTAATCGCCTGTGCCCAGTTCTCGTCTAGCGTCAAGCTTGTGACTGACTGATGTGCCCCAATAATGTCGCGGGACTGCTCCGTAATCAACCGTAGCAACTCTTCGAGAGATAGGGTTGAGTTGATGGAAACGGATGCCTCTGCGAGGCGTTGCAAACGGCTGGTATATTGCCGTTGACGGGTTAACATTTGGGCGCGTTCTAATGCGATCGCTACCTGATCGCAAACAACCTTCATCAATTCAATTTCATCCGTCTCGAAACGGATGCGGTTGCGGGTGCCAAAAGAAAGGGTTCCCATGAGCTGACCGTGGGCGAGTAACGGGTGACAAGTATAAGCTGTCATTCCCAGCGATCGCGCCATTTCTATTTTCGGGTCTGTGGATTGCTGAACGTTCTCTGCGACGAAGTGGTGACGCTCTAAAGCGACACGTCCACACACAGTTTCACCCAAATCCAACCACTCTCTTTCTTGAGAAACTTGCTCGGAAACTCCACCACAACAGTTTAAATGCAGAAGTTGTTTTTCCCGATCGACCAAGTAGTTGAAATAAACTTCAAGCCCTAGATGAGAAGAAAGTTCTTGAAATAGGTTTTCGATCAGTTCTTGCGGTCGATCGTTCAACAGTAACTTGCTTGCCGTTTCCGATAGAAGCTTGAGCCGCTCGTGGCTTTTGTGTAGGTCTTGTTCCGCAGCTTTGCGATCGCTGCGTTCCTGGCTTTCTCGCAAAGCTCGCATGACTGATGGCACCAGTCGCTCTAGCCGTTGCTTCACCACGTAGTCTGTCGCACCGTTTTTCAGAGTGTCAATCGCCAATTCCTCGCCAATCGTCGCCGAGACAAAAATAAATGGCACATCGCAGCAAAGGGAGCGAGCGATTTTCAGCGCTGAGATGCCATCAAACGACGGCAGTGAGTAATCTGAGAGAATCAAGTCAAAAGAGTCTGTTTCTAGTGCTGTAACAAAGTCAGTGCGCGTCTCTACTTGCACCAACTCGCAGTCAATCCCACCATTGCTTAAATTCGCATAGATGAGTTCTGTATCTAGCAGACTGTCTTCGAGTAGGAGGATACGCAGTACTTTCACAGGACTCAAACCTTTTTTTGATTATTCAGCGCAACCGTGGAAATCAACATTACTGCTTAAAGCTGAAAACTGAAAATGAAAGTTTTGATTTTGAGTGATTAGATTTTTTTTTGATTCCAAATTTAAAACTCATAATTTAAAAAATTTTCGTTTATAATCCCTTGTTTTCATGAATAAACTCCATCGTGAATGCTTAATTTCTTCTACCTGCTTAGACAGTACAGGCAATGGGTAAAGAACCAGGTGGTGGCTGATTGACGATTGCCCAAAAAAGCCCGATTTCCTGGATGGCGTTCACAAATTCATGAAAATCAACGGGCTTCACAACATAAGCATTCACCCCTAAATCGTAACTCCTAATCAGATCTTGCTCCTCCCGTGAAGAAGTCAGCATGACGATTGGGATTACTTTCATCGTAGGGTCAGACTTCAACTGTGCTAGCACTTCCAGCCCATCCACTTTGGGTAATTTTAGATCTAGCAGTACCACGACCGGATTCCCTTCAATCCGCAGCTTAAAAATCCCCCGTCGATAGAGATAATCTAGCGCTTCCTCCCCGTCGCGCACGACCACCACTTCATTCGCTAGATGGTTTTCCTCTAGCGCTGCGAGTGTTAACTCAACATCGTTGGGACTATCTTCAACTAGCAAAATTCGTTTCAATTCTTTCATTCATCCCCCTGTATCAATTAAAAATTAAAAAATTTATTCTTCTTAATTTTTAATTTTGCATTTTTAATTTTCATGTTTTTCCTGCCAATTTTGGCAATGAGAAGTAGAAAGTTGCTCCACCCTCTACCGCACCCTCTGCCCAGGTTCGACCGCCATGACGATGGATAATTCGCTGGACGTTCGCCAATCCAATGCCAGTCCCCTCGAACTCTTGTTGGCTGTGCAGGCGCTGAAATACGCCAAAAAGTTTGTGTACGTACTGCATATCGAATCCTACGCCATTATCACGAATAAAAAAGACAACCTCAGACTCATTGTCAGTGCTGCCAATTTCTATTTCGGCATGGGTGCGTGTCTGCGTGTACTTAATAGCATTCGCCATCAGATTCTGGAGTACCAGCCGTAACATGGAAGGGTCGCCTTGGACTTCAGGTAAGTTTTCAAGTTGCCAAGTTACCGCCCGGTTATTGATTTCCGGCTCTAGATCGCGTTGGACTTCTCGAACCAGCCGATCCATATTAATCGATGCATAGCGCATCTCAGTGCGCCCCATGCGGGAAAAGGCGAGCAGTTCATCGACGAGAACTCCGGCTTGTTTAGTGGTCTGGGCAATCGTTTTGAGATAACGCAGACTGGTTTCATCGAGGGTTGTTGACCCTAGCCGTTTTAGGAGCAAGTCCACGAAACCGCTAATATGGCGAAGTGGTGCCCGCAAGTCATGGGAAACCGAGTAGGAGAAAGATTCAAGTTCTTTATTAGCAGCTTCTAGTTGAGCAGTCCGTTCTTGGACCCGTTTTTCTAACTTTTCATTGAGTTGTCGAATCGATGCTTCAGCTTCTTTGCGATCGCTAATGTCGATACACGAGCCGATATAACCCAGAAAACTGCCATCCGGTGTAAATCGGGGAATCCCAATCTCTAGAAGCCATCGGTACTCCCCATCAAAGCGTCTGAGACGATATTCCATTTTGAAATCTTGACGAGCATCAAAGGCATTTACATAAGTATCTAAAAACTGGAGATCGTCGGGATGGACTCCTTCTATCCAACCGTTGCCCATCTCTTGTTCCAAAGTCCTGCCAGTAAAGTTTAGCCAAGGTTTATTGAAGTAGTAATAGAGCTTGTCTAAACCAGACATCCAAATCAAGACGGGAGCCGTATCTGCCATTAGGCGAAAGCGTTCCTCACTTTCGATTAATGCGGCTTCAGCGTGCTTGCGATCGCTAATATTGCGGAAGTATAGCGATAGTCCTCCGGTTTCCGTAGGGTAAGCGCGGACGACAAACCAAGCGTCGAATGGTGGGTAATAGTCTTCCAGTTCCAGAGGCACTTGCTCGGCAATTACCCGCCGGTACATCTGATCGAAGCGGGTGTTGACAACTTCTGGCAACTCTTCCCAGAAGTTCTTGCCCAGAAGTTCTTCCGGGGAACGACCCAAAGTTCTGGCTCCCTCGCGGTTGACGTAGGTGAAACGCCACTCGCGGTCGAAGGCGAGAAAGCCGTCGGTGATGCTTTCGAGAATATTGGAGACTTGCTCTCTAGCGGCTTCTGCTTCCGCACGGGCGATTTGCTCTAAGGATAAAAGCACAGCGCGTTCTGCCTCTACTTGTTTGCGATCGCTAATGTCCAGTAAAAAGGCGACACCCTCTTGCTGAGAGTCGTTAAGCAAGGCAATCCCCAGAACGATCGGCACTCGCTTGCCGTCCCGTTGGACGTACTCTTTCTCGTAAATATTGGAAACTCCCGTTGCTAGAACCTCTGCGATCGCTCGCTCATCTACGTGTTGGTACTCTGGGGGCGTTAGGTTTTTCCAACTGATTTTTCCCAATTCGGTAAATTCTTCGCGGGTGTAGCCAACCAAGCGGAGGTAAGCGTCATTGGCTTCAGTGATGAAACCATCCAAATTCCAGAAGGCAACGCCGCTCAGGTTGGAGTCGAAGAGTCTGCGGAAGCGCTCTTCCGAGCGACGCAACGCTTCCTCAGATGCTTTGCGATCGCTGATATCGCTAACTAAGCCGACAAATCCTTCAACTTGCCCAAGACTGTCAAACTGGGGAATGTAAGTGGCACTGATGTAGCGGATGCCACCATCTTGATAAGGGATTTCGGTTTCGTAAGTAACTTGTTTTCCTGACAAGACTGCTTCGATATACGGACGAGTCGCTTCATAAGCGGCTTCGCCCAGAACCTCCCGAACTTGCTTTCCATTCACTTGCGTGCCATAATCCCCGAACCATTCTTCATAGGCTTTGTTGTGAAAGCAATAGCGCTGTTCTGAATTGATATAGGCAATCAGGACTGGCAAGGCATTTGTAATCAGGCGGAGTTCATTTTCTTTTTTTTCCAGCGTCTCCTGCGCTTGCTTGCGCTCGGTGATGTCCCGGTAATAAATGCTCAGCCCGTCTTCGGAAGGATAAGCATGGATCTCTAACCAGATGCTTAACGGCTCGTAGAACACCTCGAAATGGACAGCCACCTGCTCGGTAATTGCCCGTCGATATTCTCGCTCAACTTTCGTCCCTACTGACCAAGGCCATTGCTCCCAGTGAGTTTTTCCAACGATTTCCTCCAGCTTTTGCCCGTTGAGCCTCGCTGTTTCATGGTTTACATAGGTGATCCGCCACTGGCGATCCAAAGCGACAAACGCATCAGTGATGCTCTCTAGGACGTTCGTAACGCGACGGGTGGACTCCTGTAGCACCAACTCTGCTTGCTTGCGATCGCTGACATCGGTAATCATGGCAAGCGTGCCGAGGAATTCCCCCATGTCGCTGAAAATTGGACTGGTACATACAATTGCCCAGAGATCCGAGCCGTCTTTGCGGCGGAACTGCAAGTCATATTGAGCGGTGACGTCTGGGTTGGGTTGTAGTATTTTTTGCAGTGCTTCCTGGCGCGACGCTTCATCCACAAAGTCGAAAATGGATCGTTCCAGGATTTCTTCCACCCTGTATCCCAGCATTTGCGCCATTCGCTGGTTGACGTAGTCTGTCCGTCCTTGGGTATCGATTGTCCAGATGCCTTCGTTGGCAGTATCGATGAGGCGACGATAGCGCTTCTCACTTGCTTGTAGCTTCAGCAGACTCGTCTCTAGCCGCTGTTTTGCAGTGTGTAGTTCTGAGTTCAGCGAGCTGATCAAGAACGTCACCAGAATAAATACACCCAGTCGCACTACAAGGCTCGTGCTGGTGACGTTTACAGAATAGAGCGGCCCTAAGAAGAGGAAATTGGTAACTAAAGCCGATAAAATTGCAGCTAGCAGCCCCGTAGCCATGCCACCATACCAGGCACTAATCGACACTGCTGCATAAAAGAAAGGGAAAATGAGCGGTCCCATCAGCGGCTGTAACAGGAGTGTCAGTAGCAGTGCTACCACCACACTCAAGACAGCCACGCCATAGCTCAGCAGTTGGGAGCGTGTTACTTTCAGCATGAACCTTTCAAAATTGAAATCCAAAGCGCACCTTCATCAAGGCTTTTTTTACCCTAAGATAGATGACAATTTTTTGGTATTCACCTTATGGATTATTTATTGAGTTGTTAGGATTCCCAATGATTAGCAGCGATCGCGCTCAAAATCGCAACTCGCCACTTTTTCCCGGTATCTTTGGGTTTTAGTGTCTAAATTCACGCCAATCTCGTTCATTCAACGCGATCGCTCTGGAAATTTATTCATAAAATTTAAATTAAACTCAGTTGATAAAAACGACATGAAAACAAAAAAATACTTGGCGCATAGAGTTCGCATCTGAACAAACTTATGCAAACCCTCCGCGAAAGTTAGTCTGCTTTCATCGAACTAATCTGGGATCTGCCCAAGTAATACGCACTATTCCCCATTCCCTTTTCCGCAATGACTACTGACGACATCGCTGAAGAATATGTCAATTTGATGGCAAAATTAATTGATTTGCCACTGGCTCCAGAACACCATCCAGGTGTGGTGGAGAATCTGAGTAAAATTGCCGCGATCGCGCAACTCGTCAACGAGTTTCCTCTGCCCGATGAAATCGAAGCCGCACCCGTGTTTCAACCATGAGCCAAGCCTATCCTGACGCTACTCAAATTGCCTATGCCGTGCGGAATTCTGAAGTTTCAGCAAAAGCCGTCGTTGCTGCTACCTTGGCGAGAATTGCCGACCAGAATCAGACGCTGAACTGTTTTACGGCTGTTACGGCTGAGACGGCAATTGCAGACGCCGAAACCATCGATCGCGCGATCGCTCAAGGCGACGATCCGGGTGTTTTAGCAGGGGTACCTTTCGCCGTTAAAAATCTCTTCGATATCGCCGGTTTAACCACCCTCGCAGGCGCAAAAATTAACGCCGAAAATCCTCCAGCGATCCAAGACGCCACCGCCGTTGCCAAACTCAAACAAGCGGGTGCCGTGCTAGTCGGGGCGTTGAACATGGATGAGTACGCTTACGGCTTTGTCACTGAAAACAGCCACTACGGTACATCAGCAAACCCCCACGATCTGACTCGCGTTACCGGAGGTTCTTCTGGAGGTTCTGCGGCGGCTGTGGCATCTGGGTTAGTGCCGCTGACGCTGGGTTCGGATACGAACGGCTCGATCCGCGTTCCTGCGGCATTTTGCGGGGTTTTCGGCTTTAAGCCGACTTATGGGCGTTTGTCAAGAGCAGGCGCGGGATTGTTTTCGAGTAGCTTCGATCATATTGGGCCGTTTGCCCGTTCTGTGCGCGACCTAGCTGCCGTTTTTGATGTCTTGCAAGGGGCAGATGGTAGAGATCCGGTTTGTACAACTCGCCCCCCAGAACCGTGCTTGCCGCATCTTAAGCGGAGCATTGAGGGGTTGCGAATTGCCGTGGCGGATGTTTATTTTGCCCAAGGTGCAGAACCAGAAGCGTTGGAAGCGGTTGCTAATGTCGCGCGGGCGTTAGGCGTGCAAGAAACTGTCACCATCCCGGAACCCCATCGGGCAAGGGCGGCGGCGTATGTGATTACGGCGAGTGAAGGGTCGAATCTGCATTTAGCTTCCTTGCGATCGCGTCCTCAAGATTTCGATCCGGCAACCCGCGATCGCTTTCTAGCGGGTGCCCTCATTCCAGCAAGCTGGTACATTCAGGCGCAAAGATTTCGGCAATGGTACCGCGATCGCGTTCGGGAAATCTTCAGCGAGGTTGATATCATTCTCGCCCCAACCACTCCCTGCATTGCCCCTCCGATTGGACAAGAAAAAATGGCGATTGCTGGCGAGGAGGTGCTAGTCCGTCCCCACCTAGGACTCTTCACGCAACCCCTATCTTTTATTGGTTTGCCGGTTCTCTCTGTCCCCATTCATCGCCCCGATGCCATGCCTTTAGGAGTGCAAATCATCGCCGCACCTTACAACGAGACGCTGATTCTCCGGGTGGCGGCGGTACTGGAGGCACAGGGTATTATTTCAGCGCCGATTGCTAATAGCGATCGCGCTTAACCCGATACATCTCCTTATCGAGATTCAGTTTTTAGAAATCCCATCCCTGATAACGTCGGGGTACGGGGGTTTCTGATCTATCGTTGCCCAAAAGTTAAATGGTATCCCAAGAAAAAACCTCGGTTGTGTATGCCGAGGTTAATGTCTAGAGAAGAGATATCCGGTTTAGGAAAGTGTTTTAGCCGTGTTGAGCTTTTTCAAACCCCCGATCTTGCTATGGGTGTCAATCGCTCTAACAACCACTCTGTAACACTTCCACAATTCTTTAATTTTTGAAGTTTCTGCAACAGTAAAGCCATTACACCTTCGTAGGGAGCAGTTTATGTGCGATCGCTTGGATTGGCTGCTACTGCTTTCTTCGGTTTCTTGCCTGCTTTTAGCTCTTGTTTTTCGTCGAAATGCATCTCTAGTGGTTCGCCGACATACACATCAGCCTCCATAAAGAAGCTGTCGGCAGTCATACACTCATCGAGGGTTAGGGTATTCCCTTCTTTATTGGTGTATCGCATGAATGTGTAACCTCGTGTGAACCTATGTAAACTAATATAACATCTTTTTTAATTATCTTGACAGAATTTCAATTTCATAATAAAAATCATGCTTTGGGAGGAGCATCCTGATGCATGCGAATTTAGTCCCACCGCCTCAAGCTTGGGGATATGTGCGTATTCAGTCCGCCTAGTCGCCCTTACATTTTTGCTGTCATGGGGCACACTTCATGGAATTGATTAATTGTGCAAGACCCAATAGGTCATTTTCCGGTAAAGATTCAGACACCGGCAGGTAAAGCACATGCTGGATCAGCCGTTGTGCATTCCCAGCTGCTTCAGTCGCTGGTTTGTCACCTGACGAAGCGTTATCTATATCTATATCTATAAAGGTCAAACTGGTATTTCCTTGAGTAGCGTCAAAACCAGACTCTCTAAGTTTTGCCATCATTGCTGGGGGATTTGAAACCAGTATGGGAACAACCCAAAACGAGTTGTACTCAGTTTGGCTTCCGGGGCAAGGAATTTCGGGTTTGAGAAGAGACAGAAATTTGCGGGCATTTTTTGACCGCCTTTCAAACCATTGGGTATCGCAGGTTCTTAATCTCTGCCTCAAAAGAACCAGCATCCGAGTCGGAGGACGATACCTAATTTTTGTCAGAATATCTCCTTGAGAAAACCCCCGTGTCATTGAGTTGATCGCGGAGTCGAGATTCTTTCCCAAGTATTTAAGAAAAACCAGTAGAGGGTAATATATCCAAGGAATCGAAAAAAGCTTTAAGCAAAAATACTTAAGGATACGTTTAAAAAACCAAGGCTCGCTCTTGGAGGGATATTGTTGCTCGATCTCTCTCATTTGTTGAGCAAGCGATCGCTCTCGAATGATAGCGAGCGCTCCCCCAAGCGCGGTACAGGACTTGATCGGGCCAAAACTAAATAAACTTACATCCGCATCCTGATAACCGTGATATTTGTCACCAGCAAAAGCTTGGGCACAATCCTCTACTAAGAAAATCTGGTATTTCTTGCACAGTTCGGCATAAGGCTTTAGATCGATAATCGAGCCGAATAAATGTGCCACAATCAAAACTTTACTTTTTTCCGAAATCAGAGATTCCAGTAAATTGAGATCGGGTGCAAGCGTATCTAAAGAAATATCAACGGGTATCGGCACTAACCCGTGCCGTTTCACCACTTCAACCATATCCCGAATATTGACACTACTCATCAACACTTCCGACCCAGCAGGAAGGTTTAATGACTGTAGCAGCAGATCGAGAGCTGTTCTAACTGAAAGTGTAACTAGAACCTTGCTACACTCATCAATTTGCTCGTCCCATCCACTCTTACACCCAGGCTTAGAAAGAATTTTGACGCGATCGTATTGTGTTACTAAAAGTTCTCGCTTTCCCAGCCAATCAAATTGAATGTCTCGGATGATTTGCTCTCTGTTTGGGAAGTAAAGAAAGGAAAAAAGACTTGCTGCAAGGTCGGCAAAGCTAATATGCAGACGCAATCTAGGATAAACTTTCAACCTTGTTACAGGCGACTTTAAGCTCGACGCTAACGATAAGTTGGTTGTCACATCTTTCACCAGTCGCATTACCCGCCCGGAGCTTAATTCCTGGCTAACAGAATCAAGTCTTCTAAGAGAAGACTGCCTAAGAATTTTAGTTTATTTCAATGGACTTGAGCGATGAGCCTTGAACTTGAGTTTCAGGCGAACCTGGGGCTACACAAAGAGCGCACTCCAAGCACTTCAATTACTTTCCCAAATAATCCTGCTACTTGGTCGCGACACCGGCGATTTGAGGGCTAACAATGGGGAAATCGATCTCAAACTTCTCGTAATTGAGGCGGTCAAAACCAGCGTTTTCCAATGCTACCCAAGTTTCTCGGTCTGGGTTGCAACCATCGGCAAGAAATTTCCACCCTGGACGCACTCCCTCCTGTACCCGTCGCAAGAAAGTACCTTGGGGTGCGGCGACGTGTTCGAGAAACAAGAAGCGCCCGCCGGGTTTGAGAACTCGCAAGATTTCATGGAAAGTTGCCGTTAAATCCGGCACCGAACACAAGACAAGGGTACTAACGACTGCATCTATACTGTTATCTTCAGCTTCCAGTCGTTGGGCGCTAATACTGCGGATATCGGGATTGTTTAAGCCATTTCGTTCGGCTTCTTTTCGCAGATAAGGATGCATATACGGGTTCGGCTCGATGCCAATCCAGCGAATGTCTTTTGGATAATAAGGGAAGTTAGCACCCGTTCCTGGGCCAATTTCCAACACATAGCCGTGCAAGTCAGAAAATAGATCGCGCTTGCGATCGCTTACCAGTTTTTCATATCCAGCGTTGCCTTTGGATAGCAACCACGCAAATAAGCGCTTATTCCAGCAACAGGGACAGCTTTGCATTTGTAACTCCATAGAAATTTCTTATTATCTACTAGCTGCTGACCGAGTGCTGAGTGGCTGTGCTGGGCGGCTATAAAAATACCCTAGGGGCATGGCAATACCATATCCCTAGGGAACACGAACTTTATACGTTATTTAAGCCCGATTCCTTATTCAATCGTCAACTTAAATGTGTATCTGGAATTGGTCAGCTTATAAGGCTGTGCAACCACAACCCGATAATCGCCTGTTGATGTTGCCTGGAAATAAATATTTTGTGGGTGTTCCATCACTTCTCCGTTAGGCCAAACGAAGGTGAAGCCAGACAGTCCTTCGTCGTTGTTATCGGCACCTACGCGATCGCCTTCCCAGGTTATTTCTGTAATAATTGTTTGACCTTTCCGTGCCCTGAAAGTATAGATGTCTTTTTTGCCTAGGGGCACCGCTCCCTTAATCGTAGTAGAGCTTCTCCCCCGTGCAAACTGTACGCGCCGATTGACGCCGGTTTGGGGTTGGGCGGCAATTTGGAGGGTAGTATTGCCTACGTTAGTCTTAGAAACATGAATACCGGAAGCGTTGTTAGTGAGTGCTGTCGCCCATGCTTGGGAGTTCAACAATAGAAATGCCCCTGCACCGAGTAGCGCCAGCGTTGAAACATATTTGTAATTAAATTTACGAAGACCGAATGCCATGTGTTAACCTTCCTTTGAACTGAAGACGAGTTGTCGGCATCTGCACTTAGCACCCTTCAACTGCCTGCTTTTTGGTTCTTCAAATCGACGAAAAGCATTTCCAGAAATCAGGCAAAACCAAGGCTCGTTAGGGTTACAGAGCTTTACAGAGCGTGTGTGCGCGGGGAAGGAAAATAGTCATTAGACGCAGGAATGACCAATGGCAATGATGAAAACTTACGACTGGATTGTTGTCGGCGGCGGCATTACAGGCGCGGCGCTGGCTTACGAACTGGCAATCAAAGGCTTTTCGGTTCTTTTGTTAGAGCAACACGCCTCACTGCAAGGTGCCACTCGCTATAGTTATGGTGGAATTGCCTACTGGTCAGGGACGACTGAGTTGACGCGACAGTTATGTGCTGAGGGGATTGAGCGTCACCGCATTTTATCTGAGGAATTAGACACCGATACCCAGTTCCGCGAATTGGATTTAATTTTGACGATTGGTACTGATGACGATCCAGAGAAAGTTGCTGCCAACTACGCTGATTTTGCCATTCCGCCTCGGTTACTCAGCGTTTCAGAAGCTTGCGAGATGGAACCGCTACTAAATCCAGATGCGATCGCTGCTGCTTTAACGGTTCGTCACGGTCACATTGAACCCGAAAAAATAACTCAAGGTTACACTCAAGCTTTTCGCCGCGCTGGGGGTGAGGTGCAAATCGATCGGGTAGTGGAACTACTCGGCACAGGCTCAAAGATTCAGGGAGTCAAAACCCCAACGGCAACCTACCACGCTGCCAAAACGGTTATTTGTGCCGGTGCCATGAGTCGGCAGTTACTCAAAGCTGCGGGGATTCCCATCCGTTTGTATTTCACCCATACCGAACTCATCGAAACGCCACCCGTTGATGTACAGTTGCAGACAACGGTGATGCCAGCAGAGATCAAACGCTTTCAACTAGAAGCCCAAGCAACTATCCCTGAACGCGATCGCTTATGGGATGAACCCGATTATGAGCCTGTTCCACCGATTCTAGATGCGGGTGCGATTCAGTTCAAAGATGGCAGTTTACGCATCGGTCAAATTAGCCGCGCGATCGCGAACCCCGACGCTAAAATTGATGCGGCTCAAAGTGAAGCGAACCTTCGTGCTGCGGTGGGGAAAATCTTACCTGCACTAGAAAATCTACCCGGAAAGTGGCATCACTGCTTGGTTGCGTTTAGTAGCGATCGCCTTCCCTTAGTCGGCGCACTCAATAACGTAGACGGCGCTTATCTCTTCTCCGGATTCTCAAATCCCTTGGTATTCGTGCCATCCTTAGCCAAGCATTTTGCTAGTTGGGCAGCAGGTCAAGAAGACGAGGTTCTCACCCAATTATCGCCGCTACAGTTGTAGCGATACAATCCCTATTAGTCTGCGTAGGCAGGCTTTGTTTGTATAGCCGCGACTTCAATCGTGAGGCGTTTTTACTATGACAACCACGAGTTTATTGATTTTTGCGATCGCTGGACTCTTTGCCGGAATTCTTGCGGGATTTTTAGGCATTGGCGGTGGTACGGTTCTTGTCCCCTTATTAGTCGCTTTGAAATACACACCCGTGCAAGCGGTTGGCACCAGTAGCCTAGCAATTTTAATTACGGCAATTTCTGGCAGTGTCCAAAACTGGCGGATGGGGTTATTCAGCTTCAAAAGAGTGATTGCCATTGGATTTCCTGCTGTAGTCACTGCACAAATTGGTGCTTATTTAGCTACCCAATTCCGTCCTTATTTACTGCTAGCAGCTTTTGGATTATTGCTACTTTTAAATATTTACTTAGTTGAACTACGCAAGCAGCTAACAATCAAGAAGAAGCAGGAAGAAGAACAGGAACTAAAAACTCCAGGTAGCCACGATACCATCCCTAAAAATTCAAACATCTTCTTCAATCCAAATTTTGCCAGAATTGCCACTGGCAGCGCTGCTGGGATACTCGCAGGTTTATTTGGGGTTGGTGGCGGTGTAATTATGGTGCCGCTGCAAATTTTACTTTTAGGAGAAACCATCAAAGTCGCCATTCAAACCAGTTTAGGTGTCATCGTTATTACAGCTATATCAGCGACTATCGGACACGCTTTCAGAGGCAATGTTTTGTTAGTTGAAGGACTTCTTTTAGGATGTGGTGGTTTCTTGGGGGCGCAAATAAGCACGCGGTTTCTTCCCAAATTGCCCAATGAAGTCGTCAGTTTAGCCTTTCGCACCTTGCTAGGGATTTTATCTATTTATGTTTTTTGGCAAGCATGGCAAAACTATAACGATTTTAAAATTTAAACTTATCTAAAAACAGTTTTTAGATAAGTTTAAACTTTAAATTACAATAAGTACCTTTCTCTATTTATTGAATTTATTTGTATTGATAACGAGCCTGGTTTAGTTATCAGATACGAGCGGTTCAGATCCCCGACTTCTGCGAGAAGTCGGGGATCTCTCCTTCACTCATAACTCGTAACTAATAACTAAGCAGACAAACCGTTTCTTTCTCTTAAACCTTTAGCAAGCGACAAGCGCATCTGAACGATTCAGAACTCTTAAATCCTCCTCATCCAACTCGACGGGGACGCCGCTGCGAATCAGTTCCACAAAGTCTTCGTTGGGAACCATAAAGCACAGCGTATACAAGCGATCGCAACCTGTATTTTCAATTTTATGAATCCCTGTCGGCGGGACTAATAAGCTGTCTCCAGGGCAAATCGGGACGGTTTTGCCGTCGCAAGTCGCTAGCCCTTGCCCCTTGAGGACAAAAAACATCTCCACAGCCATTTGGTGACGATTGGGAGGAGTTTTCCCACCAATATCAAAAATTTCTACACAAAAAGTTAATGAAACGTTAGCGCTTGCCGGATCGAAGACAATCGCTAACCGATTGCTATCCTCAGGACTGATGCGAAAGGCTTGATAGTCTCTGGGAGACTTGACGATCGGAATCATGCAACGGGACGAGTCCATCGGGCATTTCTCCTCTAAAAGAGAGCGATTTGGCTAATGGCTAATTGTTCGTTACCATTGGCGATTAGCATTAGCGACTAGCCAACTTAATTGCTTCTACGATAGCTTGAGAATCTGCCACGAAACCAAAACACTGTTGTACGTTATAAAGGGTGGCTTGCCAGCAATACTCTGGGGATGTGGTAGCAGTACCATCCTTCACCAAAATGCAGTCATAGCCGAGAAAGTTAGCATCTTGCAGTGTTGCCATCACGCACTGATCTGCATTGACTCCGGCAAAGAACAAAGTCGTTTTTCCCAGGTTCCGCAAGATGCTGTCGAGAGGTGTATCCCAAAAACCGCTCATCCGGTACTTATCGACGCGGATATCTTCGGGGTTGGGTTCCAATTCATCCACCACCGCCGCCGCCCAACTGCCCACCATCAGCACTGGCGAACCATTCGCGGGCAACGGATCTCCTAAACCCACACCATCGCCAGTGGGATTATAAACATGGCGTACACTGGCGCTGATATTCAATAAATCGGGACGGTTTCCCCAGTTAACCCAAATCACCGGAACGTTTGCCGTTCGCAATTCTGGCAACAGCGTTTTAAGCGGACTGATGGGAGTTCGGGCGGGTGTCACGTCTACGCCAATGTGGGCTAGCCAGCCATCTGGATGGCAGAAATCATTCTGCATATCAATCACCAAAATTGCGGCTTTTGCCAAATCTAGGCGTAGCGTCTTGGTTTCTGTGGCTAGGGTGACAACTTGCGGTTTTAAAGGCGGGCGCGTGATATCAGCAATTTCCGCATCAACTGCCCAAGCATTCGGCGGCACACCCAAGGTACGGAGGGGTCGATTCATAGGGAGAGTGCAAGGGGGCAATCTTGAGGAATACTACTTTTTCTGCCCAGGACTCTTAAATTTTTCTATTTCTTAACTTTACGGGAAAATGCGCGAGTTATAAACTTACAGAAGGTTTGGGCATACCCGATTGACCTGTTCCTGCTTACTTGCACAACCTCCTCACTTCCCCACCAGCAAGAGTAAGATCGGAAATAATTTTTAATCCCAAAAGGCAAAATTCCCCTTCTCCGTACCCCCCTCTATCTCCCCGCCAGCAGAGGGAAGATAAGGAATAAATTTTATTCAGGAGGGTTGGGGTGGGGTTCCGGAACTAGAATGAAACGATCTTGTTGCTTAAACCACCATCGGTAACTCTTGAAAGCTACTTTTTAGTAAAGTTTTGTCTTCCTCGGCGCGGAGGAGTTCCATTACCCGATCCTTATAATCCTGAAACAGAGGATTGCACTTAATGTCGTAAGTGCGATCGCTTGGGAGTTTTATACTCAGTTCTTCTTTAACCGTACCTGGACGCGAACTCAGCACATAGATGCGTTGAGATAGAAACACTGCTTCCTCAACATCGTGAGTAATCATAAATATTGTTGTCCGTGTGCGTTGCCAGACTTCTAGTAAAAATTGCTGCATCGCTTCTTTCGTCTGCACATCCAACGCCCCAAACGGTTCATCCATCAGTAAAATTTTCGGTTGCGAGGCTAAAGCACGCGCGATCGCGACCCGTTGCTTCATCCCACCTGAAAGTTCCTTCGGAAGTGCCTTCGCAAACCCAGACAACCCAACCACATCCAGATAATAAGCCACCCGTCGCCGTCGTTCTATCGAGGAGACACCTTGCAGCTTTAAACCAAATCCCACGTTCTCTGCAACCGTCATCCACGGATATAGCGTATAGCTTTGGAACACCATTCCCCGGTCAGGGCCAGGTCCCGTCACGCGCACCCCATCGACCAAAACTTCCCCCGCCGTGGGAGTATCCAATCCAGCAATCAACCGTAGCAATGTTGACTTACCAGAACCCGAAGCACCTACCGCACAGATACATTCTCCCTCTTCAATCTGCAAATTGATATCTTTGAGAGCAACGAGCGAACCGCGTCGAATTGGAAATTGTTTATGGAGTTGAGAAACTTGCAAATGCATAATGAGTGATAATTTTAAGTTTTTAGATTGAGTTGCCCACTCTAATCGTCATTGGTCACTAGCACCGAACGAATCCTTCAAAACTAATGACTGCTTACTTCTTTTCTTAATCATTAGCCCACTTACAAGACACGCGCAGTAACAATCGAAACAAAAGGTCGATCGTCAAACCAATCAAGCCAATTACAATCAGTCCCGCAAAAATTTCATCGGTCTTGAGAAATCTTTGGGCGACACTAATACGGCGACCCAAGCCTTCTGTCGCTGCCACCAATTCGGACACGATGACTAAGTTCCAAGAAGCTGCCATATTGACGCGACCCGCATCGATAATACTCGGAAGAATAAAGGGAAAAATTACTTGCAATAAAACTTGCTTTCGCTGACCGCCCAAGGTGTAGGAAGTTTCCAATAGCTCTTTCGGTACAAACTTCACCGCATCCATCACCATGAGCGTGTTAAAAAATAGCGTTCCGATAAAAATCAGCAGAATTTTTGGTTCTTCTCCCAGACCAAAATACAAAATTAGTAAGGGAATAAAAGCCGGTGCTGGCATATAACGCACAATGCCAATAATCGGTTCCATCAGCGCTCGAATGCTGGAAAAAGTTCCCATCAGTATCCCTAAGGGAATTGCAATCAGCGCCGCTAGAGAAAAGCCACTCAGAACGCGAAACAGGCTATAGGCAATATCTTTTTGCAAATCGCCAGTTGCTAAAAGCCTCTGAAAAGCGCCCCAAACTTGAGCGGGAGTCGGCAAAAATAAAGGTGCGACTATCCCAGCATTGGAGACTATCCACCAAAGAGCAACCGGGATGCAAATTGACAGAACCATTAAAGTCCATGCCAATTTTTTAGGAATCTCCTCACCAATGCGCCAGAAGACGCTAGGCGATAACATTTTACGAGGACGAGCGGAATTATTTTCCGGCAAATCTTCAGCGTAGCGGTTCATGATTTTTGCTTTGCCGCGTAGGCTTTGATAAACTGATCGTCAAATATTTGGGTGAGATTCGGAGCCTGTTTAGCTAACTTAGCCTCAACTAAAAATTTGCTAATTTCTTGAGCGGCGTAACCCAAAGAGGTCATGTCATTACCGGGACTAAATGCTTTCAAATTATCTTCAATGGTAAAGATTTTAGTCCCGGCTTCGTATTTCTTGTATTCATCAACCGTGACCCCAGCCCGTTTTGCCATTGTGGCGTAAGCTTTGTCAGGATTGGTGCGGATAAACGCCAACGTGTCGAACCAAGTATTGACCAAAGCTTGCACGTCTTGAGGACGTTCGGTAATCAGTTTTCGACTGACTGTTAAATGATCGGGAATTGCTCCTGGAAAGTCCTTAGAACTGAATAACTCTTTACTTCCAGCACGTTCTAATGCCTTGCTGGTAAACGGTGCAAAAACTCCAACTGCATCCACTTGACCCGCAACAAAAGCAGCTGAGGCTGCGCCGGTTTCTAAAGGCTGAAAAGTAATATCAGCCTGGGTTAAACCCGCTTTTTTCAGTCCGAGAAGTAGCAAGAAATGATCGACGGTTCCTTCTTCAGCAGCGATTTTTTTCCCTTTGAGGTCGGCAATACTATTGATACCTTCCCGAACAATAATTTTATCGTTGCCTGTTGAATTGTCATTAACTAATACAATCACTTGATCGGAACCAGCAGCCACTGAGCTGATCGTGTCATTCAAGGTTTGGGTATTCGCGCTGAGCTGACCAGCATTGAGGGCGTTAATGGAATCTAAATACCCATCAAACCACTTCAAATTCACATTAACTTTGTTCGCGTCAAACAGCTTTTCTTCTTGAGCCACCTGCCAGGGCAACCACCCAGGCCAGACACTGAAACCCATTTGGATTGTTTCAGTTTTTGAGGATGTAGCGGTTTGCTGGGGGTTAGCACAACTAACCGTGATGACGAGGCTGAGCAAAAAGACTGAGAATAGAGAAAGTAACTGGCGGGTCTTCATTGAGTCTCACTCTTTACTAGCAGGCTCATTAGGCGGGTAGCATTTCTGTTGCCGCAGCAGATGAACGTTGATTTAAAACTTGCGACTTTACCCAATCAAACCAATTTTCTAATCCCTCACCCGTCTTGGCAGAAACCGCAATAATTGTGACATGAGGGTTCATCTGACGAACGTTGGCTGCAATCCGATTAATATCAATATCGAGATAAGGAGCCAAATCGATCTTGGTAATTAATAAACAATCCGCTTCTTGAAACATGACCGGATACTTGAGGGGTTTATCTTCTCCTTCAGTCACGCTCAACAAAGCAACTTTAACGTGTTCTCCTACTTCAAACTCAGCAGGACAAACTAAATTACCGACATTTTCAACTAGCACTAAATCAAAATCCGAAGGATTATATTGGTGTTCTAGTTGATGAATTCCTCCAGCTACCATCTTGGAATCCAAGTGGCAGGAACGCCCCGTATTAATTGCAATTACAGGGACTCCAGATTGACGCAAACGGTCGGCATCCAACTCCGTCGTCATATCTCCTTCAATGACGGCGATTTTCAACTCATCCGTCAAAACAGCAAGCGATCGCTCTAACAGTGCCGTTTTACCCGCCCCAGGACTACTCATAATATTGAAACAAGTAATCCCCCACTCATCAAAATGCGCTCGGTTATGATCGGCTCCTTTCTGATTAGCATGGAGCAAGTTAATTCCTAATGCAGCGTCAAATGTTTGATGCATAAGCGTTTTTGTTTGCCTCGTCAAAACTATACTCAATCCGGTCAATTTTCAGTTCTCTCCCTGAGCGAATATCCTCCATTGGTGAGTGACACTCAGGGCAGCCGTACTGCAATCCAACTTGTGGTGCATATTCTTGTTGGCAGCGGTGACAAAAGGCAATCAGCGGTGTTTCCTGAATCACCAGTTCTACCCCTTCCAAAAAGGTGTTAGCAGTCTGTACCTCAAAGGCAAATTGCAGACTGACAGGTTCCACACAAGTGAACTTACCAACAATTAAGTGAATCTGGGTAATCTGGGGGCGCTCGGTTTGGGATTCCCACCAGTCTTTTACTGTGAAAATGAGCGCCTTTGTCATGTCAGTTTCGTGCAAGGCTTAACTCCACTCCGCAACTAATTCTGGTTGGGCGTAGGGGTGAATGTATGCGGCTTTTTCTTTTCGGGGTAACTGTCCTGATAGCACCAGATGCGCCATCGTGTCGCAAATCACTCGAGTTGCCATCAAAGATGTCATGTCGCTGATGTCGTAAGGGGGCGACACTTCCACCACCTCAAGTCCACAAACGGGTGCTTTCTGAACAATTTTGCCCAGCATATAAAGAGCCTCGCGGGGCAATAATCCGCCCGGTTCAGGCCAACCCGTTCCTGGGACAAAACCGGCATCAATGCAGTCAATATCAAAGCTGATATAAACGCAGTCGGTTCCGTCTAAAGCCCTTTCTAGAGCGAAGTTTACTGCTGCATCCAAACCCATTTCTGTGATGTCTGTAACCGTCAGAATATTTGTGGCTCGTTCTCGACAGACTTTTACACCTTGACGCGGCACTTGCCAGCCGCCGATTCCTAATTGCACGAGGTTTTTTGGATTGGCATTTTTGATGTTTGTGGCATGGAACCAAGGGCAGGTGTGCATGCGCTCATCAAGGTCTGTTTCCTGGGTATCGACGTGGCGATCGAAGTGAATAATCCCCAGTTTTTTATCCCCTAAATGGCGACAAACTCCGCGCACTGTGGGATAGCCAATTGAATGATCGCCTCCCAAAATTATTGGGAAAGCACCAGAACTAAAGATATGAGCAATTCCTTTAGAAATTTGGTCAAATGACTTTTCGTTATTTCCGGGAATTGTGAAAATATCTCCAACATCACACAGGGTAATTTGCTCTCGCAAATCAACGCCTAATTCAAAGTTATAGGGCGTATACAAAGCCGAAATCCGCCGAATTCCTTGAGGACCAAACCGGGTTCCAGGCCGGTAGGTGGTGCCAGAATCATGCGGTACGCCTACAATTGCAACATCGTATTCACCGACTTTTCGCACATCTTCTATATAAGGCGCTTTCAGGAAGGTGTTAATGCCTGCGTAGTGGGGAAGTTCGCCGCGAGAGAAGGTGGAAATAGAGCGATCGCGTATACTTTCTGCTGCCTCTAATCCAAACTCTAACCCTTTTGCCACCTCCTGTTGCCAGCCTGTCATTGGCAGATGGGTTTCTTTCTCTAGGGCGCGACTCGCTTCAGTAGACGGCGGCTGAAAATCCGAATTCGAGTTTTGAGAATTTATGTCAGTCATGTTTGGAAAAATGGGATGTTTCGTCAGTCTAAAAGCTCTATTTTTTCTCCCAAGTCAAAGAAGACTTGCAAAAACAATAGCCCGGGTAAGCCATAACAGATAAGCTTCTGCTATGTACCTCCCGGGCTTTTCTCCCGCCGTGTAACCAGTCCGTGTTTCAATTTCTAAAAACACTCCATGACTGATTCGCTTCTCTCGGACCAGCCGTTTAAATCTTCAGGCTTAAACCGGAACCCTAGAAGCTATTATTTTTTTTACCCGATAGCTATCAATATTTGTTGGATGAACTTTGAAAGCTTAAATGTATAGATATCAATAAATTTTAAGGGAGAATGTAATCAAAGTTACAATTGGGCGGATTCCCCCCTGGGGGGAATCCAGAGTCAAGCGATCGCTACCTAATCGCTACCTAGATAAACAACATCCCATCCTACAGCCGGGTCGCCACCCAGAAGGCTCAAATCTGTAATGGACACCGCAGCCAAACCTGGATGCAAACGACTCCAGGCTTGGCGCATCATCAGCGCCCCATTAGGACAAACTTGCCCCCGCATTTCACTCCAGCGTTTCGCCTACATAGGTAACACATTGATAGAAAGATACCCAGCAGGCGATGTCTTGTGTAGCTGCGCTTACCCCTGAGAGCGATCGCCCTACACTTGATCGCCCTACACGGGTCAGTCGTCGGAAAGCTTTAGTCTTCGTGATCTTCAAACGGATCGCTCAATTCCTTAGAAGGAGGCCCGAACGCAGTGTAGATGGTGAAGCCGGTGATGGCGACGAGAAAGGTAGCGATAGAAATGCTAAGAACTGTTGCGGGTTCCATAGGTGAGATAATTTATGAGAGCAGTTCCTATACAATATTACAAAACGTTAAAAACTTCTGTCGAGATTGATCCTAGGAAAGCTATGGCACAACGGACTTGGTTAGGAGATGTCCTCAAACCCCTTAACTCTGAATATGGGAAAGTATCTCCGGGGTGGGGCACTACGCCATTGATGGGCGTCTTTATGGTGCTATTTTTGGTCTTTTTACTGATTATTCTGCAACTTTACAATTCCTCACTCCTCGTTGAGGGTGTTGATGTCGATTGGAAAAGCCTAGGGCGTTAATCGACTGTAATCTGGCGCGAAGTCCTTGGGCTTTACATAACGCCACGATTAAAAAACACTGATGCTTTCCCGGCTAGACCGGGTTTTTTTGTCGGTTCTATACTAAAGTTAACCTTTTGCACGAAAAATCCTATGAATATCTTTGGCATCGGTCTGCCGGAAATGGCGCTGATTATGGTTGTGGCTCTTTTGATTTTTGGTCCCAAAAAGTTGCCAGAAATTGGTCGCAGTATGGGCAAGGCAATTCGCGGCTTCCAGGAAGCATCCAGAGAATTTGAAACTGAGTTCAAGCAGGAAGCAGAGCAGATAGAACAAGCTGTCAAGACACTACCCCAGGCTGACTCAGAGAAAGTAGCAAACGGAAAGTCAGAGAATCCCGCAACTAGCTCATCGCAACACAGCTAAAACTGGCAATTCTCGTTGCCACGATAGCGATTCTCACTCTTAGTGGAATATACAGGAACCTCACCCCCAACCCCCTTTTATGAACCGAGAGGGGATATCGAACCCCTCCCCGTTCGCTGGGAGAGGGCAGGAGTGGGGTTAAACCGTAGTGCATCCAATAGAGAATTGCTATAGAACAGGAAAGGGGGTAGACGCTAATTGTCAGCGACTGGTAGAAAGCCATATTTCTGCAATATCTGCTGCCCTCTGTTACTAGTAACAAAGTTGATGAATTCTTTTGCCTGCTGGGAATTTTGACTTTGCTTGACAACCGCTATCCAATAGCTGATAGGTCGAGTTGATTCAGGGGGAATTCGGGCGATCGCCTTCACTTTCTTCGATATCGCCGCATCCGTTGCATAGACAAGGGCGGCGTCAACATTTCCCTGCTCCACATAAGTCAAAACTTGACGCACATTGTCACCAAAGACTAACTTTTTTTCTTTTTCCAGTTTGGTATAAAGATTTTCTTTTTCCAGAGCTATTTTTGCGTACTCTCCCGCTGGCACGGTAGCTAGATTACCGATTGCTAAACGTTTCAGACGACTATCCCTTAAGTCAGATAGTTTCTTTAGCCAAGGGGTTTGAGCAGTCGTTGCCACCAGGACTAATTGATTACGAGCAAACGTCTTGCGAGTTTGGGGAAGCAACAAATTCTGCGTTTCTAAAGCATCTATCGGTCGAGCTGCTGCACTCGCGAATACATCAATGGGGGCACCCCGTTCGATTTGCTTTTGCAAGAAACCAGAAGCGGCAAAATTAAAGTGAACGGTAAAGGTAGGAAGCTGAGCTTGAAAGGATGTGGCAATCTCTGTAAAAGCTTCGCTCAACGAAGCAGCAGCAGCAACAGTCAGCGTGGTAGATGTAGATTCAGATGCCTTTGGGGAAATAGCTGGGGCACTGCAAGCCCCCAGCAGAAGACTCATAACCAGACTTAGCAGGATGAGAGGGGGTAGGATAGCGAACCGATTGGCATTCTCCGGACACTTGCGTGGCATCAAAAAAGAACTCAAGCGTTTTTTCCCTAGCAAAAACTATGATTTTAGGCTTTGATGTTCTTGAACCATTCGTTTCAGCGCTCCGCTTTGCCATTGAGTTCGGGTTTACCAGGAACTTCAAATTTGTAACCGACGCCCCGAACTGTTTGAATTAACTCAGGCTGAGTAGAATCGATTTCTATCTTCTTGCGAATCTGCCCGATATGAACGTCAACGACCCGTGGGTCTCCAATGTAGTCAGAAGCCCAAACTTCCTTGATTAACTCGGCTCGACGCCAAACCCGACCGGGATGACTCGCCAAGAAATGCAACAAATTAAATTCTAAGGCGGTCAAGGGGACTGGTTGATCGCTCAGATTCACCTCTCGACGCACTGGATCGATCACCAGTTTGTCAAAGATGAGGCGTTGCTGTTCGGCGACTTTCAGGGGTCGATGGCGCTTTAAAAGCGCCCCGACGCGGACGCCTAACTCTCCCAAGCTAAAAGGCTTGGTAATGTAGTCATCCGCACCCTGGGAGAAGCCGTGGATTTTATCGTTTTCGTCGGCGCGACTCGTTAGCAGCAGTACTAATACGTCGGTGCGGCTTTGCAATTCTTTGCAGAGTTGATAGCCATTCGCGTCAGGCAAATTCACGTCCAGAATCACCAGGTTTGGGTTGAATTGATCAAACACGGCGCGGGCGGTCTTGCCGTCTTCAGCAGACTCCATTTGATAGTTTTGCTGACTTAAGAAGCGATAGATGAGATTCCGGATGGCCGGATCGTCATCCACGACAAGAATCTTGTGAGTTGCGGAAGCCAGGACCATAACTTTCCACTAAGAACTGGATTATGATTAACGGACAGCGGTATTTTAAGCAAACAGGTCGAGTCGGGGAAATAAGCGCTTTGGAAGGCGAAAAATCGCTTCCTTACCTTATTAATATTCCCAAGCTTAATGACGTAATGAGCATTTTAGACAATTATCGTCGCTCTCCCCAGTTAGTGAAAATATCTCGTAATCGTCAAGTCTCCACGATGGGGAGTCTGGCGGTTTGTTTTAAGTCTTTTTTGTCTAAAAAAATTAAATTTGCCGAGCGAATCCGGATAAATCATCTGACGGTTAGCTGGTAAACGAATAAAAGTGTCTTTCGAGAGAAGCGCTTGTGTTCAAGGATCAAGCTAAACTAACTTGGAGGATAGGATGAATGTAGGCACTCAAGGCTAAGGGTCAACTGCGATTAGGCAGTGATTTCAAGGACTTGAACGGCTTTGAACAAAGAACCAGTATGACAAAACTTCACGGGAAATGTATAGATACTTTGCCAAATGTAGTAATTTATGACCATTCCATCCTTCAAGAGCCGTAGCACCTTCTCCAATCAGCGTGAAAGTATTCCAATCGCGCTCTCATGGGGTCGGAGATCTTCTTTTCGCAACGGGAATTAGGGAGTTTTAGGTTACATAGGTTAGAACGGCTGGCTAACGATACGTTCTTCTAGCCTGAGGAACTGGCAGTGTAGATAGGGAGCTAGATTGCCAGAAACGATTGAGTCGATGAAGACTGCTAAAAATAATAGATCTCTGGGAGGTTTTGGATGAGCGAGCAAAATCCCTACGAAAAGCTTGGACTGTCAGAAGACGCAACTTTTGAGGAAATTCAGGAGACCCGCAAGCGCCTTCTTCAAGAGCATCATGGCGAGAAGGAGCTTCTGGAAGCGATGGAGACGGCCTACGATGCGATTTTAATGGAACGTCTGAGAATGCGCCAAGAGGGAAAAATTAAGGTTCCGGAACGGATTCGGTTCCCAGAGCGGGCGATCGCGCCTCCTCCCACTTTTACCCCTGTGCCGGTTAACCGTTCCCCAGCTTGGTTGCAAAATCTGATTGATACGCCTTCCTTACAGGAGGTGGCGTGGCCTAGCGGTTTGTTCTTGGCATTGAGCGCCATTACAGCCTATCCAGGCACCAATGATTCGATGCTGCCATTGAATATGGCGTTAGGGGCTGGATTAACTTTATTTTTGGTCAATCGCAAAGAGCGGAAATTTGGTCGCGCTTTCCTGCTGACGCTGCTGGGGTTGTTCGTTGGAATTGGATTGGGAACGCTGCTCGATAATGTGCTGATGACGCAAATTTCCAATATCGGATTGACGCCAGATAAATTCGTCACGGTGGTGACGTTTATTATTCTCTGGCTGGTTAGTAGCTTTCTGCGCTAAAGCTAAGAATTAAACATGAAAAATTAAGAGTTAATTAGAGAATTTTTAATTTTTCATTTTTTATGTTTAATTCTTCAGGCAGCGGCTGACTCAACACGAAATCTACGGCTTCACCAAGGTTGTTTACGATCAAGTCTGGCTGGTATTGCTCAAGCTGAGCGCGATCGCGTATCCCGCACAAAACCCCGATGACTTTGACGCCGTGGTTTTTTGCGGCAACCATATCAGCCTCGGTATCCCCGATCATCCACACATCAGAGGCGGGAGGCAGTTCCGCGATCGCACGTTCCATCAGCAGCGGTTTGTCGTCGATGTCACGAGTCTTCACGTAGTCGTTCGCCAGGTGGTAGCACCGATTTTCTGGGAAAAATCGCGCTAAGTCGTAGCGACCGAAAGCATAATCTAACTCTCGCTGACGGCGCATGGTTAGTACCACCAAATCGACGCCTGCTTGCTGTACTTTTTCTAAAGCGTCAACGGCTCCGGGTGCCAGGGCGTCATAAACTAGATAAGGCATCGTATGCACGGTTTGACGCCGCAGTGCCGCAAATGCTTGGGCTTGCTCTTCATCGAGACCGGAAAGGATGCCGATTTGTCGTTCTGGGACGCGCGATCGCTTCAAACCCCAAAACTCCTCCTTAGACATCTGACGCACTGACTGGTCTTCCCGCCGCGTCTGTTCCAAACAAAACTGGTAAACTTGGTAATATCGCTCCGAAACGTCCATAATTGGGCCGTCGAAGTCACTGATAATTCTTAACATTTTTAGACGCAGGGGTTAATCTATATGACTAAGATTAATCACAAAATACCCCCTTTTTACCTGCCTGCCGATAGGTTCCTCAATACAGGCTACCCCGCTTCATCTGCTCTCGTTCAATTGCTTCAAAAAGAGCGCGAAAGTTGCCTTCCCCAAAACCCCGTGCCTGTAAGCGACGCTCAATTAACTCAAAGAAGAAAGTGGGTTGTTCAAAAATCGGTTGAGTGAAGATTTGCAGTAGCAACGCTTCGGGAGAGTTTTCCTCCCAATCCACCAAAATTTGTTGCGCCGCGATTTCCTGAATTTCAGCCTCTGATAGCTGAAGTCCTTTCCGGTGAAGCAGTTGCGTGTAGTAGGTGCGGGGGACTTGCAGAAAGGGTAGACCGCGTTGACGGAGATAGGCGATCGCATTCACAATATTGGGCGTTTGCAAAGCAATATGCTGAACTCCTGGCCCCTGATTCACCTCCAAAAATTCCTGAATTTGGGAATTCGCAGATGCGGGTTGATTAATCGGTAACTTGACCCAACCATCCGGATGATGCATCACCTTACTGTGCAGTCCCGAACGCTCGGTTTGAATCGCAAACGACTGCTGCGGTATAAACGCTAGCGTCTTTTCATACCAAGCAACTGCCCGATCCAAGTCCCCAGCGGCCACATTCAGCACCACATGATCGATGCCGCCAAACGCGAAGCCGGTGTTGCTCCTGCCATCTAACCGCTCGGAATCATCATCCCATAAGGCTTTTCCGCCATCCCAGTCAAGCTGGGGAAAAGTGCAAATAAAACCTCTATCTTGGCGCTCAACAAACCTAGGCTGCCTTTCTATCAAGGTATGACTCAGAGAACCCCAGGCGGCAATCTTGCCCCACTTCAGCAAGACCTTACCCTGTTGCTGTTCTTGGATGGGTTGCAATACCTTAGCGCCTCCATTGACCGCCTTCGTCATCACCTCTTCCACGTCTGGAACGCTAAAAGCGATGTCAGCAACGCCAGGAGGATGTTGGTGCAGAAACTGAGCAACGGGACTCGCCGATGTCAGGGGTGAAGACAGCAAAAAATAGACTGAGCCGCTTCTGACCACTTCTGTGCGAGTGTGGTCGCTTACCCCAGCGGCTACTGCTTGAAAGCCCAGCAGTAGCACAAACCAGTCGCGCGACGCTTTGGCATCTTCAACATAGAAGTGAACGTGGTCAATTTTCATGGTTTATCCAGTCTGAGCAGCTCTACCTGAGTGTAAATTTTGCCCTCTTCCTGGCATTTACAGGTCATTCTTGAGAAAGAATCCCTCCTTTGATAAAGCGCTGAGTGCTTTAGGTGTTGGGTTTCCCTGCCCTGTTGAGAACCGAGTGGGAGATGGCAAAGCAGCACAGAGTCAGTAAAAAAACAGCAAATTTTATCCGTGGTGTACTCAGTTCGCAATGACGATTCAGAAAAACAGGTGGCTTTCTGGTTGAATATTAATTTCCATCGGCACCGCTTGCGGATCGGCGCTGAGCGCGAACAGAATTGCATCAGCAGCAGTTTCAGGGCTGAGCATCTTTTTGCGATCGACTTTTAGGCTGACATTATCCCAAAAAGGAGAATCAACGCCGCCAAAATAGAATAGGGTGAACTTGATGCCGAAGCGCTTCAGCTCATCTGCCATACACTTGCTGAAACCCACGACGCCAAACTTTGAGGCACAATAAGCCGCTGCCATCGCCATCGAGTGCTTGCCCAGAATCCCCACCACATTGCAGATATGACCGCTTTTCTGCTCCTTCATTGCCTCCGCTGCTGCCTGACAGGTGTAGAAGCTGCCTTTTAAGTTCACATCAAGCATGGCGTCTAAATCTGCGGGTTCTAACTGGTTGTACTGCTTCATGACGCCAGCGCCCGCCGCATTGACTAAAACATCAATTTGACCAAAGTGGGCAATCGCTTTTTCCATTAGCGTCTCCACTTGCTGCGGTTTAGTAATATCTGTCGGTACGGTTAAGACTTGAGGGAGTCCAGATGCCAAGTTTTCCAACCGACTGCTATCTCTTGCCGCTAGTACCAACCGCGCCCCCATCGGTGCTAGTTTGCGAGTTAAGACAGAACCAATGCCGCCGGTAGCACCAACGATGACAACGACTTTATCTTGCATATTCCTTTACATTTCTTTACATCCTCTCCCATCATACTGACCGCGATTCATTCTGCTCAAACCAGTGATTTCTCGTTTCCAAGGTGAGGAGACCTCGCCTAAGAACGCTCTCAGGACGCTCTTGCTTCCAGCAATCACCGAGAAAGCCTAGGAAGAGGGTGGAACCCCATAGCAGCACCTAAGCACGGTAGCAAGCCCATCCAGTAGGCATTTCCTGGTAGAGCCTCTCAAAGCAGAAACCGAGAAAATGGGCAGACTATCCAGAAAAAACCTTGACATTTCGTAAAAATCAAGGCTGTGATGGACAAAGTGTGTGAGAGTTCCTGCTTCAGGTTGAGTGAATCATGGATTGGATAGTCAAAGAGACCGGGGAAATATTTGCTGGCTTATCCCAGCTATTTACAACTCCGGTTTTTGAAATCGGCAACACCCGTCTTTCTCTCGGTTCGATTGTCCAACTGATTTTGTTAGCGATCGCTGTCTTTATCGCTTCTCGCGCTACCAGCGAGTGGATTAAGCGGAAAATTCTGGTGCGGGTGAAATTGGATCGAGGAACGCGAGAAGCGATCGCAGCCGTCATCGGCTACCTTTTAGCAGGTTTCGGATTTATGATTGTCCTGCAAACGGCAGGCATCAACCTGAGTTCTCTAACCGTATTCGCTGGAGTGATTGGAATTGGGTTGGGATTCGGGTTACAGAATTTATCTAGCAACTTTATCAGTGGATTGACGCTACTTTTTGAACAACCGATTAGAGCCGGAGATTTTATTGAAGTTGATGGTCTGTTAGGAACTGTAGAAAATATTTCTATTCGTTCTACGATTGTTCGGACACTGGATGGCGTTTTTGTCATCGTTCCCAATGTTCGATTTGTTGAAAATCATATTATTAACTGGACTTATAAAGACCCAAAGTGTCGCATCCATCTCCCCATTGGAGTTGCCTATGGGAGCGAACCTATCTTAGTCACAGAAGCACTTTTAGCAGCTGCTCGAAGGGAACCGGGCATTTTATCTTCTCCTGCTCCCAAAGTTTGGTTTAAAGGTTTTGGGGAAAGTTCTTTAGATTTTCAGCTATTAGTTTGGATCGATCGACCACAGAGTAGCGATCCCATCAAAAGTTCTTTAAACTTTGCGATTGAGCATGAATTTCGCGACCGAGGAATCAAAATTCCTTTTCCCCAGAGGGATATACACATTCGCAATTTAGAAGAAATAACGGATCGGTTTCATAAAACCAGTGCTATAGATGTTCCTAATGGCAAAGTCAATTCGCCCAATAACACCATCACACCCAACACCAAAGTTCTTGCCAAATCCCCCGATAATTGGACGCTGCGCGATTTGTTGCGAAGAGTTACTTTCTTTGAGTCGTGTACGGATTTAGAACTGCGACAATTGATTGAGTACGGATATCGACAACTGTATCCAAAAGGACAGGCTGTTTGTCAAGAAAATGACCCAGGCGATTCATTTTATATTATTCTGACTGGCTCAGTAGAAGTCTTTTCTCAAAAAGCAGAGAAATATATTGCCACGCTTCACAAAGGCGAGTTTTTTGGGGAAATTTCTTTGTTACTAGGAACTCCTCGTTCGGCAACAGTTCGCACTTTGGAAGATTCGATTTTATTTGTAGTAGACCGCAACGACTTACAGAAGCTTTTAGTCACCCATCAGGAGTTAGCGGATCAGATTGCCCAAAAGTTATCAGAACGACAACAGGCGTTACGAGATTTGGGGGTACTGACAGAAGAAATCTCCGAACAGACTCCTTTAATCCGAATCAGACAACGAATTCAAAGCCTTTTTGGTATCTAAGAATTAACTCGCTTAAGTTGAGAGATTGTGTACTGATACTCCCCATCCTTTTTCTGTTTGCTTGAGCTGAAAAGCACTGGAGGATTGTAAAAATTTAATAAAATTTCCGTTTAACTGCAACTTCTTGATCGCTGTATTAACGGGTTGCTCGTATCGATGTTTAAACTGAGTTCCTAAAGTCGTGAGGGGAATGTAGCTTCCAGGAGATTGAGCCGTTGCAACCTTGACAATATTGAGCAGTGCCTGTTCCAAATCCGATCTAGTCTTAATCCCTGTTATCGTCTGGCTTGAATGCCCATTTAATGGCTCAGGAGAATCACTACTATCTGCCTGTGGGTGAAGCATTTCAAAAAGCGTGATATACAATTCTTTTTGGTCGGGCGGTTGATGCACCACAAACTCAGATGGATATTCTATAAAAATATCTCTAGCTCGTTTTCCTGGAAGATGAACAGATGCTACTTTACTAATACTTATTTGGTATTTTTCTTGAAATAAGCTGGATAGATCAGCCAATCTTATCCACTGTTTTGCAGTACGTTTTTGCTGTAATTTAATTAACTGTTTAAGCTGGATAATACATTCTTCAAGAGAGGGAATTTCTGAATTAAATTTGAGAGAACGAGACTGAGAGTGACCCGTCTTACTATTGAGTACAGTTATATTCTCTCCTTGCTTGCGAACTAGATATACTGTTAATCCGTGAGTTTGAAGCGTTGTACATAGATGAGTCATTACTTTGTCGGAAGAGCAGACAAAAACCTCTTTAGCAGTAGGATAATGTACAAAAATAGAAGAGCCAACTGTTGCCATTTTTACATCAGCGCTGTCTTTACCAGCAGGAACGTGAATGAGTTCGTAGCCGCGCCCGTGTAGTTCCGCATCTTGCTTTCCCATTGTGCGCCAATTTGCAAAAGCAATTTTGATTTGGATGGGATAAGTACAGACTGCCGCCAGGAACTTTTCTGTTGCGGTATCGAGTTGTAAGTTTTCGGCATCCAAAAGCAAAATCGCGATATGTTGCTCTGGAATCAGCACTCGCGGCGCTTCTGGTGGATGTGAAAAGGCTGAGCCATTTCTGGGAGCTATTTCAGATGCTGAATCAATTAAGATACGAAGTTTTTCTATTAATTTACTAGATATCGGCAATTCTAAACATTGAGGAGTTAAGATTAATTGCAGTAATTTTCGTACTATTTTAATTAGTGCATCTCTATCAGGTGCTTTGCTGAGTTCTGTTTGCAATTTCAATAGGAAAGATGATTGATAAGGAGCATCATTCCAAGGAACATTCCGGTATTTTTCAGTTAATAATTTTGGCTGCTGTTGCTGAATAAAAATAATGGTTTGATAGATACAGAAGCTAATTTCCTTAATGACAGTAGAATCATTTACCGAGGACACGCGAACGTTATCTGGCATAGTTTTTTGGGCTTATATTCAGGCGGCGTATCCCTGAAGTCTCTAGGGAGCGCTCTTAGGTTTAGGATTCCCCTCATAATAAAAGAAAGTGCTTTATACTTCTTAATCTTTACTATGGCAAGAGACTTGCGGGGATTCATCAAACTACTGGAAGAACGAGGGCAGTTACGGAGAATCGATGCCCTCGTTGACCCAGATATGGAAATTGCTGAGATTTCCAACCGGATGTTACAACGCGGTGGTCCTGGGCTGCTATTTGAAAATGTAAAAGGATCAGCTTATCCGGTGGCGGTGAACCTGATGGGTACAGTTGAACGGATTTGCTGGGCGATGAATATGCAGCATCCGTTGGAGTTGGAGGAACTGGGCAAAAAGCTGAGTATGTTGCAACAGCCGAAGCCACCGAAGAAGATTTCTCAGGCGGTGGAGTTTGGCAAGGTGCTATTTGATGTGCTGAAGGCGAAACCAGGGCGCGATTTTTTCCCAGCCTGTCAGCAAGTGGTTATCCAAGGCGATGATCTGGATCTGAACCAATTGCCGCTCATTCGCCCTTATTCGGGGGATGCTGGCAAGATTATCACGTTGGGCTTGGTAATTACCAAGGATTGTGAGACGGGTACGCCGAATGTGGGCGTTTACCGGCTGCAACTGCAATCTCGCAACACGATGACGGTGCATTGGCTATCGGTGCGGGGTGGTGCGAGACATCTACGGAAGGCGGCGGAACAGGGGAAAAAGTTGGAGGTTGCGATCGCACTCGGTGTTGACCCTCTGATCATCATGGCAGCTGCAACACCGATTCCAGTCGATTTATCAGAATGGCTGTTTGCAGGACTCTACGGCGGTTCTGGGGTGCAGTTGGCGAAGTGTAAGACGGTAGATTTAGAAGTGCCAGCCGACTCGGAATTTGTCCTAGAAGGCACGATTACGCCGGGGGAAGTGTTGTCAGATGGCCCTTTTGGCGATCACATGGGCTATTACGGCGGTGTCGAGGATTCGCCATTGATTCGCTTCCAGTGTATGACGCACCGCAAAGACCCAATATATATGACAACTTTTAGCGGTCGTCCACCAAAAGAAGAAGCGATGATGGCGATCGCGCTGAACCGCATCTACACGCCGATTTTGCGACAACAAGTTTCAGAAATTGTTGATTTCTTCCTGCCAATGGAAGCGCTGAGTTATAAAGCGGCGATTATATCCATTGATAAGGCATATCCGGGTCAGGCGCGACGGGCTGCTTTGGCTTTTTGGAGTGCTTTACCTCAGTTTACTTACACCAAGTTTGTGATTGTCGTAGATAAAGACATTAACATCCGCGATCCCCGTCAAGTGGTGTGGGCAATTAGTTCTAAAGTTGACCCGGTGCGAGATGTTTTTATTTTGCCGAATACGCCTTTTGATACTTTGGATTTCGCCAGTGAAAAAATTGGTTTAGGCGGACGCATGGGAATTGATGCGACCACGAAAATTCCTCCTGAAACCGAACATGAATGGGGCGAACCTTTGGAATCCGATCCAGATGTGGCGGCGATGGTGGAACGACGCTGGGCAGAGTATGGTTTAGCCGACTTGCAATTAGGAGAAGTTGATCCGAAATTGTTCGGCTACGATATGAAGTAATTGTTTGGCACCAGCACTAACGCTGGTGTTAAATAATTGGGAAAATTATGGCTAAAAAGGCGAACAAGGCAGCATCAAAGCTAACCGTAGGATTAGCGCTATCTAGCATGAGCTGGGTTATCAATACTGGCACGGCTAATCTTAGCGTATTAGCACAACCAGTTAATGAAAAAAAATGCGATATTTCTGCGGTTGTCATAGACAAAGATCCGCAAGGTTTAAATGTGCGTAGTGGCCCAAGTAATAATAGTCGAATCTTGGGAAAAATCCCCACATACGAGTCAGTTGATATCATTGCTTCTTCTGGAAATTGGGTAAAAATTAGGAATGCTTATAGAGAAATTGGTGGCTTTCAGGGAACTGGCTGGGTGTTTTTGCCCATGTTAGGCACCTCAACGAGGGGCTATGAAACGAATGGGGTTAATCTTTATGCCAGTCCCAGTCAGCAAAGCCGAAAAATTGCACGAGTTCCACGTAGAACCGATGTTAAATTAATAGGCTGTCAGGGACAATGGGCGCAGATTGAATATCGAGGTGTTAAGGGTTGGCTGAAAAGTGACGATCAATGTGGTGTAGGCACAACCTGTTCTTAACGTGAGTTCGGGATAAGGAAGGGTGGAACAGATACAGTTGAAAGTACCTAATTCTCAACCCATCTGACCACCCTATGCTTAGTCTAGAAGCCTTGTTTTGCCATGTCGA